>CAZSLS010000125.1:0-19063 GCA_964607575.1 uncultured Planctomycetaceae bacterium
AGGGGTAGGAAGGACCGGTTTAGTTCCCGGTCCTTCCTACCCCTACCAAATTACGACCCAGTTGTCGTTTCTACATCCGTGCTATCCGTGTCATCCGTGGCAAGAAAAACCGTCGCCGTTTGCTGTTGACGTCCCTTGGGAGTTGGGTGTTCCTTGCTGGCTGCTGGATATTGATCCGTACCCGCCGTCACATCCGTTCTTCTGCTGGTTTTGTTTCCGGTTCTGCATTCGGATCTACGGGGTGGCCTTCTCGCCAGATTAGTTTTTTGGTCTTCTTGTCCCACATTCTGTCGCGTTCGTCGAGTTTGTGCATGCCGTGGCAGTCCGTGCAGTGTTTTCGCTTTCTTGTGTCCTGGAAGGGACGGCTGGTGGCCAAGGCGGCGGCGCGGGCTTGGGCGGCTGCTTCGGCCTCGAGGAACCAGGCTTTGTGGTATCGGTTCTTTTTGATATCCTCTTCTTCGTGGCAGCCGGTGCTGCATGCGTCGTTGACCTCGGATTTGGTGTACATTATGTCGGGGGCAGTTGCGTTGTCCTCATCGTCGGCGTGCTCGCGAGATTCAGCGTGACAGTCGACGCAGCCGACATTTGCGGCCTGGTGGCGGACGACGAGCGGTTCTTTCTTGAAGTTTATGTGGCAGACGAAGCAGAAGGAGTTGTCGGCCTCGTCGTAGTATTTCTTTTCGGGCACCTTTATCGGTGTGTGCAGATGGTCGTGGCAGGCGACGCATGCGAGGACGCGGATTTCGACGGATTCTTCGAGTGACCAGGCGTGAACGGCGCCGACGGCGGGGGTTGAGGGTTTTGCGGCAAGGTTATTGTGACAGTGCAGGCAGCGGGCGTTGGGGAGGGTGTCGAGCACGAGTTGGCGTGAGGCTTTCTCGTCGAACTCACCGAAGTAATGCGTCCAGGCATGGGAGGCGCCTTTCGTCGTCTTGCCGGCGAGGTGGGCGAAGTGGTCTTCTCTGGGTGGCAGGTGGCAGGCGATGCAGGTTACCTTCACGCCGCTGGGATTAGCGTAGTGCGACGATTTTGACCACCGATCGTGGACGGCCTGCATTTCGTGGCAGGAGATGCATGCTCCCGGTTCGCCGAGCGGTTCGGTGGCCTCGAGGACCAGGAGGGAAAAGGCGGCTAGAAGGCAGATAATGAAGAGCGCGCGGAAGATGAACTTACGCACCGGTCTGGCCGGCGGTGTACCTCTGGTATGTATTTCCGACTGATCGAAGAGAATTTGATCCATCATTAAGTTCCCTAACGGCATGGTAAGAGGCATGGCAACTGGCAACTGGCTCAGCGACCAACGGCTTGGACACAAAGATTAACCAAGTACACAAAAATAGGCAACGACTAACAGAAGTCAGCCGTTGCCATCGTTGTAAAGTCTCAGTTGTCAGTTCTAGTCGTCAGCCGTAAACCCAGCACCTAGAACCCAGCACCTAGAACCCAGCACCTAGAACCCAGCACCTAACACCTGCCTCAAACGTATTCCCAATTCTTGAGCCACTTGTATTCGGGTGGCAGGTTTGCGAATGTTTCTGCGCCGAGCCGTTCGACTTCGGCGGTTTCTTTGGCGGTCAGGGCCTTGCGGTGTTCCTTGATCGCCAGGGCCATGTTGTCGACCTCCGCGGTGCATGCCAGACCGGGTATGGGTGCCGTGATCGCCGGGTTGCCCAGAATGTATCGGATGGTCATGCGTGCGCGTTTGGCTTTCACCGCGTCGTCTTTCGTGCCTCTGAAGAGAGAGTTACTGGCGAACGGTTTGATACCGAAGCTTCCGATATCCTGCTTTCTGATGGCCGCGAAGAGGGAATCCTTGGGCAGTTCCTTGGACTGTACGGTGTACGGGAACAGGATGACCTGGTAATGCTTGGGGTAGGTTTCAATCAGGTGTTTGAGCCATTTGCGGCTGTGTGAGGATACGCCGGTGAAACGGGCCTTGCCCTGCTTCTTGGCGGTCTCGAACGCCTTGATGAATTCCATCTCGTCGGCCTTACCGTGTCCCTTGCCACTGTCAGCCACCAGGCGCCAGACGTCGACGTATTCGACCTGCGCGAGTTTGAGGCCCTCTTCGAGCGTTTTGAGAATTTGTTTGGCTGTGCGCCACTTCTTGTTTCGCGGGCACTCGGGCCACATCGCGAAGCCCATGTACATTTTGTCGCGACGGCCTTTGAGTGCGGGACCGTATACGGAAATCTCGCCCTTGGTGCATGCGTCGACGTAGTTGATACCGACTTCCATGCATCGGGTCAGGACGTCGTAGCGGTTCTGGCGGAGGATCTTGTTGTCCTCGGGGTTCTTGGGCGGTGAGTACGAGGGGATGCCCTTCCTTCCGGTGACCACGTTGACGCGCTTCCAGTGCCCTCCGAGGCTGACGGCGGATACCCACAGTCCGGTAGCGCCCAGGCGGCGGTATTCCATGTCGGAATTGAAGCTGCGGGTTTTCTTGACATCGGGGGCATCGGCGGCCTGGGCTACGAAATTACCACCGAGCCCCGCGGCGACGACTCCCGCGGTGACGGCGCTGTTACGGATGAATTCTCGTCTGTTGATTCCCTTGTCGGCCATGAAGATACTCCTTGTGTTCGGTTCTGCGTCGGCCCGGTGGGGGTTATGACGCGAGATAGCTCACTGGATGCTTTTCCATTGTAGGAAGTGCGGGGCGGGCATGCAAAGAATTTCGGCAAGGAGAGGCGCGGGAGTTTAGGCGTTTCTTGGTATCGGAATCGGCATATATATCAGCACCGCGGGCAGATGTCACAGTGGACTGGCCTGTGACATAGCGTCCGAGCAGCTCGCCCGGTAGATCGGCGCGGTTGGCCGCTTCTATAATGCTTGCATAGAGAGATGGTTACGGCAAGACGCCGCCGCGTTTGTCGGCATGACCCTCCGCCAGATCACACGCCGCGCCTGCCGGGCACTGTGAACCAAATGTGAACCAACCGTGCGCGGGTTCAGGGCAGTAATTTCGGCGGTTTGCCCGCTTGGAAACTCTTGACCGTGTCCATTGCCTTCTTGCGGTCGGAGATGTCGGGGTACTTCGGGGGTACGACTACGCCCTTGGTCGCGATGAGTCTGGCCAGGTATATGCGTGCGGTCTGGGCGTTGTTGACGGCGTCGACGAGGATCCGCATCGCTTCCTGCGGCGAGTGGAAGCCCATTCCGTTGTTGGCGGCTACGTAGTCCCAGCGGAACTGCGCGTGGCGGATCATTTTCCTGACGGGTGCGAGTTCGGCGTCGGTGGCTTTTGCCTCCATTGCCGCCGCGACGTCGAAGTGAGCCGCGACGATGGCGTCTTCAGCTTTTATTCTCGCGTTTGCGACTTTGGTCTGGATGGTCTCGACGCGTTTCTTGAGTTCGGCTTCGGACCATCGATGGCAGACGGCGCAACTGTTTTCGATATTCAGCAGCGGGCTCTGGACGTGATGGTCGGTGAACTTCATTCCGCCTTCGGAGCGGTATGGCATGTGGCAGTCGGCGCATGAGACTTTGCGGTAGGCGTGGACGCCGGTGCTGTACATTTCCCAGTCTGGGTGTTGGCACTTGATGACCTCGACCTTCGAGATCGGGTGGACGTAGTCTTTGACGCCGGCGGCATCGTAGTATTCGAGCATCCCTTCGACCGACGTGCCCTTGTTCCACGGGAACGTGAGGTACTTCCTCTTCCCTGCCGCCTCATCGGTTTTGAAGTAGTATTCGACGTGGCATTGGGCGCAGACCAGCGATCGCATTTCCTGGTGGGTGGCTTTGTCGATGTCCCTGCCCATAGCCTTGAATCCCTCGCGCAGCGCCGGGCGCGTGATTCGCAGTTTCATGGTCTTCGGATCGTGGCAGTCGAGGCATCCGATGGGGTGTTTGATGTCCTTCTTCAGATCGTGCCAGTTCGACGCATAGAACTTCGCCGCCCCCAGGCCGATCAACTTGATCGGATCGGTTTCTTCGGGCTTCGCTTCTTTTCCGAACTTGCCCATCATTCGCGGTACGTCGGGGCTCTTGCAGGTCCAGCACGTGCCCGGGTAGTAGACGTCGGGCTTCTCGGCGGTGGGATACTTCACGCGTTTGGTCTTGCTGATATCCTCGACGGCGTAGCTGTGTCCCCTTGCCTGGAGGAAGTCCTTCGAGAAGCCATACCCCGCGAAGAGGATGACCTGTCGCGGATCGTCATCGAGATAATCCCTGGGAAATCCGCCGCCGTACAGCGTCTTGGTGTCGTCGATGTCCATCTTCTTGTAAGCGTCGAATTGCCTGGGATAGTCGGCGCCCCAGACGGAGTTGTCGGACTCGAACTGCCCGATCTTCTGGGAGACGAGTATCGGTTGCTGCGCTTCCCATCGGCGTTCGGTGATCGAGGTCGCCATTAATCCGACCAGTGCGACGACCGCGGCGACCAGCAGTACGATCACGCCGCCGGCCCAACCGGGGAGCCCTTTGGATTTCGTGGAGTTTGTCGTATCGCTCATTATTCTGTCCCTTCTGGGTTTACAGTCCCGCGGGCGGGGGTGTCGTTCTAAGCGGTCTCGGCGAGGCCGACAGACCGTGAACCTTACCGTGAACGTTTGAATGGCAGTCCCAGCACTTACGTTCATCCGGCCCGGCGAGGCGGATCATATCGAAGTAGTTCGAGTGGCATCTCAGGCAGTTGGCCTGGACGACGGGTATAGCGCCTTGCGACAGGCGGAGTACTTGCGGTTCGCCTCGGACGGTGAAGACGTACGAGTGCTTCATACCGTCGAGTCCTTTGAACGCGAGTTTTGCGATCGGGTTGTCGTGGGGTATGTGGCAATCGACGCAGACGGCTACTTTACCGTGGCTGCCTCGCTGCCAGGAAGCATACGCGTCGGTCATGACGTGACAGTTCATGCAGGTTTCGGGTGATTCCGATAGATATGATGCGGCATTACCGAGACGCGCAGTTATGATATTCGTCCCGATCGCCAGGCCGACGAAAACGCATATTGTAATCCGCCACCCGCGTGACAGACCCGACAGCGTCAGAACTGATTTTACGCCCGAAGAAAGACCCATTCGATTCCTGCTACAATATCCACTAGTGGATTCTAGGCGATGGGAGGGTCGAATATCAAACCTTGCCACAGAAAAATTTCGATAACGATGAAACTCTATTCGAAGCAGATTTGGGTTTGCCCGCCCGGGGCGGTACAATTACCGCATGTCCGCAAGCGGAAGAAAAGTAATCGTGGCGATGAGCGGCGGGGTGGACTCCGCGGTAGCCGCGTCGCTGTTGATCGACGCGGGATACGAAGTGACTGGTGTGTTCATGTGCCTCGGGAGCGCCGGCGGCGCCGATACCGGCTCGAGGGGATGCTGCTCGCCCGCCGACGCTGCAGACGCGCGCCGCGTGGCCGAGATGCTGGGAATCGATCTGTTCGTGCTGGATATGAGCGACGCGTTCGCACCGCTGATCGCCAAGTTCGCCGCTGAATACGCCGCCGGCCGCACGCCGAATCCGTGCATTCACTGCAATACGCTGATCAAGTTCGGCCGCCTGTTGGCCCGCGCCGACTCGCTGGGAGTGGACTACATCGCCACCGGACACTACGCCCGGGTGGTCGACTTCCAGGGGCGTCCCGCGATCGCCCGCGCCGCGGCCGGGGGCAAGGACCAGTCGTACGCCCTGTTCGGAATATCGCGCGATGTTCTGGGGCGGATACTCCTGCCCGTCGGCGAGATCGAAGACAAAACTGCTGTCCGCGAGATCGCCCGGGGCCTGGGCCTGATCGTCTGCGACAAGCCCGACAGCCAGGAAATATGCTTCGCACCCGACGACAACTACGTATCGATACTCGCCTCGCTGGCGCCCGAGGCCCTGGTGGCCGGCGACATCATTGACAGCTCAGGGACCGTACTCGGGCAGCACGAGGGTTACGGGCGATTCACGATAGGCCAGAGGCGCGGTCTGCGAATCGCCGCCGGGATTCCGATGTACGTCACGAAGATCGATCCGGGCCAGGGGACGATAATGATCGGCCCGCGCGACGAAGTCATGTCGCGCCACCTGAAAGCCGGCGACGCCAATTGGCATGCTGATGTCCCCGAGCAGTTCTCCGCCACGGTGCAAATACGCTACAACCACCGCGGCGCCCAGGCCGAAGTCCGCCTCACCGGCGACGAAACGTTCGAGGCAGAATTCCACGAACCGGTCAACGCGATCACACCGGGCCAAGCCGCAGTGATCTACGAAGGCGACCGACTCCTGGGCGGAGGATGGATCGACTGAAGGCGACGCACTTGCCTAAATTGCCTCCAACGGTACAATGGCCCCCATGATCACTCGAACAAAAATCGTCGCGACGCTCGGTCCGGCCACCAGTGAGATCGGCGTTATCCGCGGGCTCGCCGAGGCGGGCGCCGACGTGTTCCGCATAAACTTCTCCCACGGCGATAACGAAGGGCGCAAGGCGCTGCTCGACAATATCCGCGCCGTCGAAGCCGACATGCAGCAGCCCCTGTGCATTATGGGCGACCTGTGCGGTCCGAAAATCCGCGTTCGCGAGATTACCGGCGGGTCGGTTCTGCTGGGAGAAGGTCAGGAAATAGTAATCCAGAGGGCCGACATTCTCGGTACGGCTAGGCGGATATCAACCACGCTGGAGGAATTGGCCCAACAGGTCGAAGCGGGCCAGACAATGCTGCTGGACGACGGCAAGATACGCCTGGAGATAATCGAGGTCACCAGCGGCGACGAAGTCCGTTGTCGCGTAACCCAGGGCGGAATGCTCGCCGGCAGCAAGGGAGTTAATCTTCCCGGTACGCAGTTGAAGATATCGGCCATTACCGAAAAGGACCGCACCGACATCACGTGGATCGCCACCCAAGACTTCGATTACGTGGCGCTGTCGTTCGTTCAGGTTGCCGACGACGTGATCGAACTGCGCCAGTTGCTCGATGCGGCGGGCTGCGGCGCCAGGATAGTCGCCAAGATCGAGCGGCCCCAGGCGATAGAGAATATCGAGGCCATAATCGACGTTGCCGACGCGGTGATGGTTGCCCGCGGCGACCTCGGTGTCGAGATGGACCTCCCGTCCGTTCCTGTTGCCCAAAAACGAATCGCACGCCTCTGCCGTCTCAAAGGCAAGCCATGCATCATTGCCACCCAGATGCTCGAGAGCATGACCGCCTTGCCAACTCCCACCCGCGCGGAAGTATCCGACGTCGCAAACGCCGTACAGGACCTCGCAGACGCGGTCATGCTTTCCGGTGAGACGGCCGTCGGCGAACATCCATCGGCCGCGGTGAAGATGATGGATCGAATTGCGGCGGAAATGCAGTTGTATCACGATGGGAAGCACGAACTCGGACCGGTAAAGGGACTCGAAGCGCCCGAGACCCTTGCCTCGCTGGCGAGAGCGGTTCATGCGATCGCCGACGCCCAGGAAATTGCCGCCATCGCGGCGTTCACCATCACTGGCAGCACGGCGAGGGTACTGTCCAAGCAGAGACCGCAGTGTCCGATTCTGGGCATATCGCCCGAGCTGGCGGTCGTAAGGCAAATGTGCCTCTACTACGGGGTCCAATCGATGCAGGCCGGACTCGTCGAACACACAACCGACGTGCTCGAACTGGCCGCCAAATTCGCCGTCGACCGGGGCGTCGCCGAACCGGGCGACAACATCATAGTTATTTCCGGACGCCCGCTCGGTAAGACGGGTGTCACGAACACGCTGGTCGTTCATACCATAGAATAGACATGTCCGCTCAGTTACCATCAACTTGCGGACTCGGGTCCGCCCGAAAGGGAATGTCGCCGGCGGAGTTTCTTCGCGTCGGGGTCACCTGTGCGCTTATCGTCCTGACGCTTACTACCATCGTCACGCAGGTGTTTTCCACGCTGCTGATAAACCGCGCCGCACCGGTCGGCGAATCAGACATTATGGGGGTCCTGCAGAAAGTCTCCCCCGCACTGATCGTTGTTGGCCTGCTTTGCGGGATTCTGGCCGGCGGGTCGATGATGTTTCTGGCGTGGAAAGAATCGCGCGGTGTCATGTCCCCGGCGGCGAGGATTCTGGCCGCAGGCGGCGCCATGGCGCTGGGGGCAACCAGTCCACTGGTAACGGGCGTTTTGAATTCCCTTGACCCCGAACGAATGCCCCAGGCCGGTTCACCCCAGGCACAGTGGGCGGTGATATTCCTTACTGTTGCATGGGTGGCTTGGGCGGTTAGCGGTTTTCAGGACCGGATGCGCCGGATCGCCTCGGGCTCGTGGTCCCTCGCCGCCGGGAGATTCGATGACTGCATGGCGCAGGTCAGGTTGTGGCGCGTGGCGGCATGTATTCCGGCGTTGGTCCTCGTGGCGGGACTGGCTGGTATGTTCATAAGCGCCGTCGAAACGCAATTCCACACGCTCGACGTAGCCGAGAGGATAACGGCATTCGAGGGCAGGTATCACATCAAGGAAGTCGACTGGGTGACTGACGTGGACGTCCTTCCGGTAGGCAAGTACTGGCAGGTGAGCTTGTCGGGGGCATGGTTGGTCGGTGCGGCCCACGGGTTGGCGCTTTCCGTCGTCGGCCTGGTCGTGTTCGGGGTATTCAAGTGGGTTCGCAAGCGATACAAGAGCCCCGGTCTCGGCGCCACCGTGTTGAGCCTGGCAGGGGGTATTTACGTATTTGCCTACGCTCGCCACGGGTTGGCGTGGGTGTTTGAGGATGAGGTTATCGCGCTGGGGATGTTCACTCTGTCCAATTGCGGAATGGCGATTCTGGGCATCATTTACGGATCTCTGGTGGCATGGAATATTATGGAACGGTGCAGCCGCGACGATTGCCCCCGGGATGGTAAGGACATGATGCGTGTGATCCTCCTGTCGGGGATACTGCTTGCGACGGGCCCGGCCGCCCGCCTGGGCAGGCGCGGTTGCGCGGTCGTGCGCGCCCTTGCCGCCGCGGGCCTGCTGGTCTGGGGCATCGCCTGGGCGGTGGATATCTGTGGAGGGCCTTGGGAGCAGATTTGGGAGTGGATTCGGGCGGGGATCGATGGAGGCCCTTGGCTGGGGCTGGAGAGATACTGGGTGTACTTGCGGTTGGCGCTGGCGTTGGTGCTGACGGTCGGAGTCCTTGCGGGCTTCGAGGGCATCGTACACGTGTGGCGGAAGTTGCACGCTCGCCGGTCGGTTCTTTCCGACATTTCAGCGATACTCGCCGCATGCACGGTCGCCGCGGTCATCGTGGCGGTCTTGTTCCACGCGAGCTTCCCTGAGACCGAAGACCACACGACGCGGGTGGCGATATTCCTGGCGCTGGTGATAACGCTTGTGGCGGCGTATGCGGCTTGCCTGCTGTTCCCCCCGCGGAGCCGCCTCTGGTATGTGCGATCGGCGTTAATCGTCGTGCTGCTGTGGTTCGGCGCCAAATCGATGGTCTCGGCGATGACGCCCACCAAGGACCACTCGACGATCCGCAATATGATGTACGAACACTCGGCGGTCTCCAAGAACAACCTCGAATGCTGGCGGAGAGTCTACGGAACGGGATGGAAAATGCCCTCGCCCCAGGCGCCGGTGGCCACACCGCCCGACGCGCCGCTCGATTCGCCCGTACTGAGGCGCTTCCGCAAAGACAAACCACTGGTGATATTCCTCATCTGGGACGCCTGCCGCAACGACCACATGAGCTTCTACGGTTATCGAAGGAAGACCACACCGAGGCTTGATGCAATGAAGGACCGCCTTGTCCGGTTCGACAACGCCTTTTCGCAGGCTACGGCTACAAGCTGCTCGATGAGGCATGTCTTCACGGGCAGGTACTCGTCGCGATACATGCTCAAGAAAACCGGTATAGGCCCGTTCTTCACCAACGAGATGCTCGCCGGTGGATATCATACGATGCATCTCAACATTGTCGGGTCGGACTTCAACGGGATATCGGAGGTCGCATTCCTGCGCGACATGCCCGAGGACTTGCAGATCCGGGTGAAGGTCACCCAGGCCGGCGAGCGCCTGAAAGACACCCTCAACCAGGGCGATCTGAAGCAGTGGATGTCGCGCGTCAAGAGAATGCGGGCCGAAGCCGGCGGTCTCAAGCCCGACCGCCGCGTGATCTGCTACGGTGAACAGAAGCCTGCGGGGAAGGTTAATATGCTGCTGGACTACCTGGACAACAACCAGGCCTCGGGCACGTTCGCATACATACATATGACCGATTCGCATTATCCCTGGAAGCGATATGACGAGACGTACGAGTGGGGCGACAGCCACGAAGATCTCTACGACGGCGCCATAGCCCACTGCGACCGGGCCACCGGGCGACTCTTCGACGGTCTGAAAGCACGAGGACTGCTGGACAAGTCGATCGTTATCATCGCCGCCGACCACGGTACGGGCCTCGGCGACCACGGTAAGTACGCGGGTTTCCACCCGTACTACGAGCAGATACACATACCGCTGATCATGCACGTACCGGGCGTCAAGGGCAAGCGGATCAGTTCGCTGGTCGGACTGTTCGACATCGCCCCGATGCTGGTGAGTCTGGCCGCCCCGGAGCTGATCGAGGCGAGGGGCTACGATGCGATGGACCTCTGGCCGCTGATCCTGCGCGGCGAGCGGACCGCCCCGCGCGTGATATTCGGTTTGAACTCATTTGAAGACTGCTACTACCGGGTAGGTACCGACTCGCTGCACTACATATGGCGCAGGGCGCGCGGATACGACGATCTGTTCGATTACGTGAAAGATCCGCACGAGAGGACCAGGAAACTCCTGGAAGACACCGAAACTGTCAACAGATGTCGCGCCGAAATGGTATGGTTCCTCGAGCAGGGTGAGGGCAGGTACCTCGATCCACTCCACTACCGGGTCGAAGATCCGCCCGACAGGCACTGACGATCTGGGATTTGGTTGGTGGTTTGCCCCAACCGCTTGCGATTTCGCGCGACGTTCAGATCATCGCTATTTTCAGCAGTTTCACCGCTTCGATAGCATGCGCATTTGTAATTCCTTTCAATTTGCTGGGAAAGTAGTCGCGAACGTATGACGATGAAAATATAGCTAACCATTGTGGCAGGTGGGAATTGGCGATTGTCAATCAGCTTCGCTAAAGGCGGGCCCATTGCCAATTGGCGCCCTATGATGGATAATCCGGGATGGTATTGATTATCTCCGGCGGCGGCGTGGGATCATGTCGCGGTCGAATACAGTTATTCAGGGAAAGCGATCATGGATACGCTATTGTATATATTGAACTGGTTGTTACCGCTGATTTACCTGGCGTTGGCGATTGACTACGGCGCCACGTTTACCCTGCGCAACAGGACGCACGTTCGCAATCCCGGGGTGATCCTGGCGATTGTGTTTCACGGGGTGTTCCTGGTGCTCTGGGGCGTGCGTTTCGGCGGTCTTCCGCTGGTCAGCAACTACGAGATTCTCTCGGTGGTCGCGCTGTCATCGGCGGCGGTGTACTGGGCGATCGAACTGGTCACTCGCGACCGCCGCGCCGGAGTGTTCGTGTTTCTGCTGATATTCCTGCTGCAGTACACTTCGTCAACGTTCCTTTCGGTCATGATCGCCCAAGCCGCCGCCGCGGGCGACATGCAGCGCGGATGGGGACGCCTGCATGTCCTTCCGGCGGCGCTGGCGTACACCGCCCTGGCGTTCGGGGCGGTCTATGCGACTCTCTATCTCGTTGGGCAGCGGAACTTGAAGCACCATAATTTCGGGCTCCTGTTCGACCGCCTGCCTCCCCTGGACCTGCTAGGGCGGATGAGCTTCCAATCGCTGTTGGTCGGATTCGCCTTCATGACCGTTACGGTCATCACCGGCGGTATGCTGTTTCACCGCGTCGGATCGGGCGGCGGGACGATGCCGATGGAACCGAAGCTCCTGGCGAAGATAGTTATCGGCTCGACGGCATGGGCTATCTGTGTTCTGAACGTATTCGGTAAATACGTTCTGAAGTGGTCGGTATCGAGAGTTTCGGCCATTACGTTGACCGGTTTCCTGATAGTCGCTGCTCTATTCATCGCGAGCCTGGCTCTGTCCTGACCGGCGTAGATCCATCACCGGATTCTTTTTCACCTGGTAATCCATGAAACTGTCCGTAATAGGTATAAGCCATCGCACGGCGCCCGTTGAGGTGCGCGAGAGATACGCCCTCACCGGCGACCTCGCCGGGCGGTTCCTGCGCGCCGCACACTCCGAGAATGTGTTCGAGGAGGCGATGGTCCTGGATACCTGCAACCGCACCGAGTTGTACTTTGTACCGGCCGTGACCGGCGACTGCCTGGACTCTTTCGTGGGACACGTCGCCAGGCTCAGAGAAATCTCCGGCGAGGTGGACAAATCCGTTTTCTACCGCCACGACGCCCAAGCCGCGGTCGAGCACCTCTTCAGTGTGGCTGCGGCGCTGGACTCGCAGATCGTTGGCGAACACCAGATACTCGGGCAGCTCAAAGATGCCTACCGGCTGGCCTCGGAGGAGCGCACCGCCCGATTCCTGCTGAACCGCCTGATGCACCGGGCGTTTCGTGTCGGTAAGCGGACCCAGAGCGAAACGCAGTTGGGGCGCGGTTCGGTAAGTGTCGCCAGCGCCGCGGCGGATCTGGCCGCCCAGATATTCTCCGACATGGGCGACAAGACCGTACTCCTGGTCGGCGCCGGACAGACCGCAGAAGCGGCTGCTCGAGGCCTGATCTCCGCGGGCGTCAAACGCGTAGTGGTCGCCAACCGAACGCTTTCGCGAGCCGAAGAACTGACCGTCGAACTGGCCGCTGCCGCCGCCGATTCCGATGGCGACCAGAAGGTCCGATGCCCCGGCGTGCTGAGACATTCCGGCGGGGGGGCGGGAGCCCCCGTCTCGGCGCCGGACGGCGCAAGTGCCCGGGCGATCGAACTCGACCGGATCGGCGAGGTGATCGGCGAGGTCGATATGGTGATCTGCTCAACCGGATCGCCCGATCCGGTGCTGACTTACGATGGGCTCGGGGATATCATCTCCCATCGCAGCAAGCTGCTCTACATTGTCGACATTGCCGTCCCGCGCGACGTCGACCCGAAGCTCGGCGACCTGTCCAACGTATTCCTCCACAACCTCAACGATCTCGACAGCGTCGTAGCCCGCAACATCGATCGCCGCCGCCAGGAGATCCCTCGGGCAAAGGCAATAGTCGACTTCGAAGTCGGCGAATTCGTAAAATGGTACGATTCGCTCCAGGTTGCCTCTACAATAAAGCTGCTCAACCGGCGTTTTGAACTTCTCCGACAAGCCGAGATCAAACGGTATGGCGGTAAGTTCAGCGACACCGACCGCCAGCAGCTCGAGCGTTTTACGCAGAGTCTG
Organism: uncultured Planctomycetaceae bacterium; assembly: GCA_964607575.1. Classification (GTDB taxonomy): domain Bacteria; phylum Planctomycetota; class Phycisphaerae; order SM23-33; family SM23-33; genus BS750m-G57. The sequence goes on from CAZSLS010000125.1 coordinate 13,287, forward strand.
TGCAAGAAAATACTGCACCGGCCAATAACGTTTCTGCGCGAACTGACACAGGCCGCTTCGGTCAGCGATCAACTGCTGGCCGTGGAGACTATCCTCAGGATGTATGAACTTGACGAGCTTGAAGCCGAACAGGACGGCCAGGCCGATGATTTGGAGAACGATGAATGAGTGATGGATGCGTGTATCTGGTCGGCGCCGGTCCGGGCGATCCGGGGCTGATGACCATTCGGGGAAGAGATCTGGTGAGGCGCGCCGATGCGGTGGTCTACGATAACCTCGCCGCGCGGCGCCTGCTGGACCAGGCCCCGCCACAGGCCGAGATGATCTACGTCGGTAAGCAGGCCGCAGCGCACACCCTCAAGCAGGAAGAGATCAACGCGCTACTGGTGCGTCTCGGTCTGGAAGGCAAGCAGGTCGTTCGCCTCAAGGGCGGCGATCCATTTGTTTTCGGGCGTGGCGGCGAGGAGGCATTGGCGCTGGTCGAAGCCGGCGTGGCGTTCGAGGTGGTACCCGGAATTACCGCGGGTGTCGCGGCGCCGGCGTATGCGGGCATTCCCGTAACGCACCGCGGCGTGACCAGCAGTATCGCTCTGATCACCGGGCACGAAACGCCCGACAAGGACGAATCCGATCTGGACTACGCCGCACTGGCCGGCTGGCCCGGGACGCTCGCGTTCTACATGGGCGTCAAGAATCTTCCGAGAATCGCCACATCCCTGATGGAACACGGAATGGACCCCGCCACGCCCGCGGCGCTGGTCAGGTGGGGCACGACCGCCAGGCAGGAAACCGTTACCGCCGCGCTGGCGGACATTACCGAAGTAGCCACCCGCGCCGGGATCAAACCGCCCGCCCTGATCGTTGTCGGGCACGTCGTGGCGTTGCGAGAGCACATCAGTTGGTTCGAAAACCGCCCGCTGTTCGGAAAGCGGATCGTAGTTACCCGCGCCAGGCTACAGGCCTCGAGAGTCACCCAACAACTCGAAGAGCTCGGCGCCGAGGTGATCGAACTACCGGCGATACGCATAGAACCGCCCGCCGATATCGCTCCGCTCGACGCCGCCGCAGCCGCCGGCGTCGCGTCATTCGACTGGGTCATCTTCACCAGCGCAAATGGCGTGGACGCATTCTTTGATGCCCTCCAACGAGCCGACCTCGACAGCCGCGCACTTTCCGGCGTGCAGATATGCGTGATCGGACCGGGCACGGCCAGGCGCCTGGGTCAATTCGGTCTGCGGGCTGACGCCCAGCCGGAAACCTACAAGGCCGCCGAAATCTCGCAAACTCTCGCTGCTATCGAAGACTTGGGCGGTAAGAAGATACTCTGCCCCCGCGCCGATATCGCACCGAAGGACCTCATCGAAGACCTCCAGTCGCTCGGCGCTGAGGCAACCGATATCGCCGCATACCGCACCGTGGGCGAAACGCCCGATCCGGCGCTGCTCGACGAACTCTTCGCCGATTCCGGTCCGGACTGGATCACCTTCACCAGCTCGTCAACCGTGACGAACTTCGTCAACGCCGTCGGGCTCGATCGCCTGCGCGCCTCGGCCGCATCGCTGGCGAGCATCGGACCGGTCACTTCCGCCACGATGCGCAGCTTCGAACTGGAAGTCGACGTTGAAGCGACCTCACACACCATACCCGGGCTCGTCGAGGCGATACTCGAAGCCCAGCCCCCTCGAGAACAGTAAAAATGACCGACAAGCCCGAACACGGACACGGGAAAAAACACCTTCCGCGCCTGATAGCCTGGGAAGTGACGCGATCGTGCATGCTGGCGTGTAAGCATTGTCGCGCGGCGGCCCGACCGGAACCCTACAGCGGTGAGCTGTCCACCGACGAGTGCTTTGCCCTGCTGGACAACATCGCATCGTTCTCCAAGCCGATCATCATCCTGACCGGCGGCGAGCCGATGCTGCGCGAGGACATCTACGATATCGCCGCCCACGCGACCTCCCTGGACCTGCCTGTGGTGATGGCGCCCTGCGGAATGCTCGTTGACGATGAGTCCGTCGCGAAAATGAAGTCCGCCGGCATTCGGGCTATCTCGATATCGCTGGACGGGGCGACCGCCCAAAGCCACGACGCCTTCCGCGGAGTTCCCGGCGCGTTCGACGGGGCGATAAAGGGTATCGAAGCAGCCAGACGCGGCGGGCTCGATTTCCAGATCAACACGACCGTCACCCGCCACAATCGCTCGGAACTCGATGCCGTCAGGAAACTGTCGATCGATCTCGGCGCTACGATCTTCAATCCGTTCCTGCTGGTCCCAACGGGCAGGGGCAAGGACCTCGCCGATCAGGAACTATCCCCCCAGCAGTACGAAGAGGCGCTGCACTGGCTGGCGGATCAGCAGATCGCCGGCGAGATACCGATACGCGTCACCTGCGCGCCGCACTATCAGCGGATCAGCCGCCAGAAAGGCGTCGAGTCCGGCGCCCGGCAGGTCAAGGGCTGCATGGGCGGGCAGGGCTTCGCGTTTATATCGCATTTGGGCAAGGTGCAGATCTGCGGGTTCCTCGATATCGAATGCGGTGACGTTCGGGCCGAAGGCCTGGACTTCCAGAAGATATGGGAGACCTCATCGCTGTTCTGCGAGATGCGCGACATCGATTCGTACCACGGGCGGTGCGGATACTGCGAGTACCGGCGCGTCTGCGGGGGCTGCCGGGCCAGGGCGTATGCGATCAGCGGCGACTATCTCGACGAAGAACCATTCTGCACGCATCAGCCCGCAGGCAAACCCGCCGAAACGCCCGGGCAACTCGACGATCGGGACAAGGCGTTGATGTCGGTTATCCAGGCGAACTTCCCCGTCGACCGCCGCCCGTTCGAGCGGCTTGCGGCATACCTGGACGCCGACGCCGAAGACATCGAGCGCCGCATCAGGAAGATGCGAGATGAAGGAATTATCCGGCGTCTGGGAGCGGTATTCGATTCGCGGAACCTGGGGTATGTCTCGACGCTGGTGGCTGGGCGGGTCGACCCCGACGACCTCGACGAGGTTGCCGCCGAAGTGAGCAAACTAACCGGCGTGACGCACAACTACCGGCGCGAGCACGTTTACAATCTCTGGTTCACGCTGACGTGCGAATCGGACCAGCGCCTCGAAGAGACCCTCGAGGACCTCAGGCAGCGCACCGCCGCGCGCGAACTCCACTCGCTGCCCGCCCTGAAGGTCTTCAAAATACGTGTGAACTTCCAGTTCGCCGAATCGTCGGAAGCCGTCAAAGCTGCGGTCAGCCACGACCGGGCCTTTTCGCATCCGCACCAGGCGCCCACCGAGCCGCTCGACGACCAGCAGAAGCAGCTCGTCCGCCTCATGCAGGAAAACCTGCCCGATTCGCACAAACCGTTCGACGAAATCGCCGATCGGCTCGGATGGTCGGTGGGGCGCGTACTCGAGCAGATCGAAGACTGGCTGGCCGCCGGCGTTATCAGGCGCCTCGGAGCCGTCGTTCGCCATCAGCGCCTGGGCTTCCGCGCCAACGGGATGGCCGTCCTCGACGTCCCCGAAGAGCGGGAAGATGAAATCGGCGCCATACTCGCCAGGCGATCGGAGATATCCCACTGCTACTGTCGCCCGCGCCTGCCCGATTTCCCTTACGGTCTGTTCGCGATGGTCCACGGGCACGATGAGCAGGAGGTCCGCGAACTCGTGACCGAGATGGCCCGAGAGCTGGGGATCGACAACTTCGACGTCCTGTTCTCGACTACCGAGTACAAGAAGGTTTCGATGAAGTATTTCCTATCATGAATGTGATTGATGAAGGCTATATAAAATTCGAATCCCATTTGCACCAGACTCCTCCGCCTTCGGAATGGGTCGTCGAGGAGGTCAACACGTGGCGCGACCGCATGTACGCCCTTGGCTATATCGGGGCGTACGAAGGCGGGATCGGGTATGGTAATATCTCGGTGAAATCCGACCTTACAAATGAGTTCATCGTTACCGGATCTGGCACGGGGACAATACCGCTCCTGTTCTCCGACCACTTCACCCGCGTCAGCAGCTACAGCATCGACGCCAACTCCGTAGTCTGCGAAGGCCAAATAGACGCCTCCTCCGAATCGATGACGCACGCGGCGGTCTACGCCTGCGCTCCCGACGCCCGGGCGGTGATCCACATTCACTCCGGCGACCACTGGGAGGCGCTGCTAAACAAAATCCCCACCACCAGCGCATCTGCCGCCTACGGAACGCCCGAAATGGCGAGAGAGATAAAGCGCCTGTTCGACGAAACCGACTTCCGCGAGATTCGCGTGATGGCAATGGCCGGACACGAAGAGGGCATCCTGTCGTATGGAACTAGCCTTGACGATGCAGGGACGCGACTGCTGGACGTACTCGAGGGCACCTATCCGATTCGGTCCGGATCGTAGGCATTAGAAACAGCACGAGGTGACATCATGATCCAAACAGTTTGGCGAGTTATGTTTCTTTCGGTAGTTGTCCTGGCGGCGTCGCCTCGATTGCTCCTCAGCGAAGAGAAAAAGGCGCCCAAAGACCCCAAGGTCGTTCTCATGGGACTCATCCGACGCGCCAATGCGCTGGAGAAAGCCAAGAAAGACAACGAAGCGATAGCCGAATACACGAAGATCGTAAAATTGTCCTCGGAAATCTATGGCGCCAAAGCGCACGAGACGGCGACCTTCACCAACAACCTTGCCGCCCTGCATGCAAACATGGGTAAGTTCGACTTGGCAGAACCGCTCTACCTGCAGAGCATCAAGATAGACGAAGAGGCCAAGGGCAAGGAAGATCCATCGGTTGCGGCGACCATGTGCAACCTGGCGATGATGTACGTCTCGGCGGAGAAACCCGACAAGGCCCTGCCCGTCTACAAACGCAGCCTCTGGATATACCGGGCGAAATTCGGAAGGAAGCACGTTAAACCCGCGGCCGTTCTCGACCACATGGGCACCCTGTACTACGATGGCAGGAAATACAAAGAGGCCGAAGCCGCCTTTGTAGAAAGCAGCGAAATACTCAAAGAAAAACTCGGGACCGAACACCCCACATTCGCGATCGTCCAGAACCACCTCGCCGCGGTCTACCTCGCCACCGACCGAGCTGAAAAGGCCGAAGAACTCTACCTCGAAAACATCAAAGTACTCGAAGCAAAGCTCGGTAAGAACCACTGGGAATACGGGCGAGCGATAAGCAATCTCGCCGGTCTCTACCGGGCCTCACGCCAGTTCGAAAAGGCAGAACCCCTCTACCTGCAAGTCATCAAGATCATCGAAGCCAGATTCGGCAAGGATCATCCGATGGTGGCCGACGAGGTCGGTAACCTCGCGTCGATCTATTACCAGATGGGCGCCCACGCCAAGGCCCTGCCCCTGTACCAGCGAAGCCTGAAGATCGTCGAAGCCAAACTGGGCAAGAAACATCCCCTGGTAGCCACCACGCTCAACAACATAGCGCTGATCTACTGGGAATTGAAGAAGTACAAAGAGGCTGAAAAACTCTATCTCCGATGCCTCGCGATGGACGAAGCGGCCTACGGAAAGGACCATCGGGAAGTGGCGATAACGCTCGACAACCTCGCCAAACTCTGCATGACCACCGACAGGTACGACCAGGCCAAAGTCTACCGTGACCGAAGCCGCAAAATCATGCAAGCCATCCGCAACAAAGCAGAAACAAAACCGGACGGTGGTTCCAAGTAGCTGATCACAGAACATTGTCGTGCGTGGCCCGCCGTTGCGTTCGTACAATGGGGTCAGAGCGTAATGGCACTAAGATAAGGGAATCGTCATCATAAAAGTAG
>CAZSLS010000126.1:0-19054 GCA_964607575.1 uncultured Planctomycetaceae bacterium
CTGCTCTGCCCGATCGTCAACGATATGCGGCGGGCCGAGAATATCCTCGAGTGGGCGGCGACCAAAATGGACGAGCGGTACGAACTGCTCAAGGAAGCCTGCGTCAAGAACATCAGGGGATATAACGAACTGGGCGAAGAGGTGCTGTACGAACGTTTCCACGCCGAAACTGACGCCGACAAGGCCTCCGTCCCCAAGACCCTGCCTTATTTCGTGATCATCGTCGACGAACTGGCGGACCTGATGATGACCTCGGGCAAGGAAGTCGAGGGGTATATCATCCGCATCGCACAGAAGGCCCGCGCGGTGGGAATCCATCTCGTACTGGCCACCCAGCGACCGAGCGTCAACGTGGTTACCGGTTTGATCAAATCGAACATGCCCTGCCGCACCAGCTTCAGGGTGGCATCCCGTCAGGAAAGCCGCATCGTCCTCGACCAGAACGGCGCCGAGGTCCTGCTCGGGCAGGGCGACATGCTCTTCCTCGAACCGGGCACATCCAACCTCAAACGCGCACAGGGCGCATATGTCGCCGATAAGGAAATCAAGACGGTCGTCAAGTCCATCTCCAAAGGCAGGAAGGTGGAATACAACGCCGAACTGAATCGCCTTAATTCGGCGCCGGTCGGAGAACTCAGCGCCGAACGCGACCCGCTGTTCGACAAGGCCGTCGCCATCGTGCTCGAGAGCAAGCGGGGCAGCGTTTCGTTGCTCCAGAGGCGGCTTCAGGTCGGTTATTCCCGTGCCAGCCGCATCATAGACCAGATGGCAGACTCGGGTATCCTCGGAGATTACAAGGGCAGCCAGGCCCGTGAAGTTCTGATGACAATCGAAGACTGGGAGATCTTCCAGAAATCGATACGAGACGATCAGAGCGGTGAATCGAGCATTGACGGTGAACCGACGAGTTCCTGAGTGAAGTTCCACCCGGCCGGAGTGCGGCGCGGGAGGCGAAGACAGTGAATGAAACAAGGGACAAAGCAGTTCCGGACGCGGGGGGCGAGAGGCGATCTGCACGACCCCTGCGTGTAGCGTGGGTAGTATCCGGTTCGACCTGCCTGCGTTTGGGGCGGACGCTGGGACCCCTCGCCGTCGGACTCGCCGACGAAGGCGTTCAGCTTATGGGGGTCTGTGGGCACGATGCACCCGACACCACTTTTACCGACTGGCCCATGGATGTAATTCGCTTTCCCATGCGACGATGGTTCCGCCCCGCACGGGCCGTCACGGAACTGGCGGGGCGCCTGCGGGAAAAAGGTGTGCAACTGCTGCACGCCCTCGACGCTGAAGCGGGGCAGACCACGGCGCTGCTGGCAGGCGAGTTGAACTGCCCGCACGTCGTGAGTTCCTACTCACTTGGCGACGGGCGACTGGTGGGGCGGATGGGCGTCAGGCCTGCAATGGTCCTCGCCGCGGGGCGGGCGGTCCGAGACGACCTCATCAAGAGCCATTGCATCCCCGCCGACCGCGTCGCGGTGGTCAATCCGGCGGTCTACCAGGTTTTGGACTCCGGTTGCTTCTCTCGCACAGACCGCTGTCCGTCTGTCGTGACCAGCGACGTGTTTGACGACTACGGCGCCACTGCTGCCGTGCTCGACGCCTTCGCGAAACTTCATTCGTCCGATACCGAGTGCCTGTTCTTCGCTGTTGGAAACGGTCCGGTTGAACGCATGCTGAGAAAGCACGCCGAGGTACTGGGCCTGTGCAGTGCGCTGACATTCGTCGACAGGCTCGACAGCCGACAACTCGCCGGAGTCTTCAAGGCCGCCGATATCTACATATCACCGCGAGGCACGAGCAGTATTAATCTCGACGCGCTCCTGGCGATGGCGTCGGGGGCGGCGGTCCTTGCGCCGGAAGATCACGTTTCGGATTTCCTGATCGACGGTAAGACGACCGCGATGATCCGATCGCGCGATGCCACGGATATCGCCGATAAGCTCGGGCGCCTGCTCGCTGACCACCGGGAAGCGGCGTCGCTGGCTGCGGGGGCACTGGAATACTTGGCGGAGAACCATCGTCCGTGGCAGACGGTGCGAAGTGCGGCGGGAGTGTACCGCGACGCGCTGGCCGCGGGAAACAATCACGTGCCCATGTCGGCGTGAAACGCTACGAACCGCATTCGATACCGAAACGCCCAAGCAGTTCCGCCAGCGGGGCGCGGTATTCATCTTCCAGGGGCGCCATGGGTAACCGCAGTTCGTTACGTATCATGCCCGCCATCGCCAATGCCGCCTTGATCGGGATCGGATTGGTCTGAACGAACATGCCCTTGAACAATGGAAACAGCTTGAGGTGCATTTCGCGCGCGGTGCTGACGTCAGCGCGGGCAATAGCGTCACAGAATTTTCGCAACTCCGCCGGGAGGATATTCCCCAGCACGCTGATCACGCCCGTGGCGCCAACTGACGACAGGGGCAACGTCAGCGAATCGTCGCCGGATAGAATCGTAATGTCGCAGCCCGCGGCGATTTCACTTGCGATGTCGAGCTTACCGGTGGCCTCCTTTACCGCCACCACCATCTCGATCTCGTTATACATCCTGATGACGGTCTCGGGCTCCAGTTCAATGCTCGTCCTGCCCGGAATGTTGTAGAGAACGATGGGCAGTTCGACTTCCGCCAACCGTTGAATATGCTCGAACATGCCCTGTTGCGTGGGCTTGTTGTAGTAGGGATTGACAATGAGGCACGCATTGGCGCCGGCGTCTTTGGCACGCCGGGTCAGGCGCATTGCCTCATCGGTGGAATTGGAACCGGTCCCCGCGATAACGGGTACGCGACCGGCGACCTGGTCGATCGTGAATTCGATGACCTCGCCATGTTCGATGTGGCTGAGCGTGGGCGACTCGCCGGTAGTACCGCACGGGACAATTCCCTGAGTCCCGCCGGCGATCTGGAATTCGATGAGCCTGGCAAGCGTGTCGTAGTCAACTTGTCCGTCAGCGAACGGGGTGACGATCGCCACCATCGAACCTTGCAGTTTTGGTATATCAGTCATTTGGGTGGTCTCGGTTAAAATTCGGTTGTCCGGGGGGAAACTATTACTGCGCCGAATGCTACACGGGCGAAACGGTTAATGCAACGCCCGGGCTCAAGCGATCAGTCGTTTCATTTTCGCCACTGCCCTCCGCAGGCCCGTGAAAACCGCACGGGCTATGATGGAATGCCCGATATTGAATTCGCAGAATCCCTGCATCTCCGCAACGGGTCCAATGTTGGTATAGGTCAGTCCATGCCCGGCGTGAACGATCAGCCCGGCTTCGATTCCCGCCTGCAGACCGGTTTGGATCTCCGCGAGAGCGGTTGCGATTGCGGCCGGATCGGGATTCGCGCCGCTCGTACCGAGCCAGGCGTTGGCGTACGTACCGGTATGTATTTCGATCGCTTCGCACCCGGCGTGGCGGGCGGCGAGAATCTGTTCGCTGACGGGGTCTATGAAAGCGCTGACCGTGACGCCTGCATCATGAAGGGCGGCGGTGACTTCGGAAACGCGGTCCGCCTGAGCGATTACATCCAGCCCGCCTTCGGTCGTTATCTCCTGGCGATTCTCGGGTACGAGCGTGGCCTGCTGGGGCGCCAGGGCGACGGCGATCTCAACGATTTCCGGATCGAGTGACATTTCCATGTTGAGTTTGCAGGTTACCGTCTGCTTCAGGAGCCTCGCGTCGCGGTCGCAGATATGCCTGCGGTCCTTTCGCAAGTGGAACGTGATGCAGTCGGCGCCTCCGAGCTGCGCTTCGGCGGCCGCCCAGACCGGGTCCGGCTCGACGGTTTCCCGCGCCTGGCGAACGGTTGCCACGTGATCGATATTTACGCCCAAGCCTGCCATGATACTTATCTCCCGTCCGATCGAGACGATTCTTGAATCGGACGGGCCAATTGTCAGCGGAAGCGGTCCCCCGGTCAAGCGGTCAGTTGTGTATCGCACGGGCAGGTGTGCGATATTAAAAAAATGGCAACAGGCAGCGGCAATGGGTTTTTGCCACAGAGATCACAGAGAACGGCAACGGCGGAGATTCTGTTACGGCAACGGCAACGACTACGGCGAGGGCACAGAGACGGCAACAGCCAGGCTTATGACCGTCACTATCCGTATCTTCCGCCAGGGGCATCGCCGTTCGCCGTCGCCAGTTGCCAATTGCCGTTCACTTGCTAATTGGAGATTCCTTGCTGACTGATGGATATTCATCCGTCGCCGTCTTGGGCTTCTACGATCCAATTAGCGGGCGCTCACGAGGGGGCCATGATTGGCCGATAAAACACACATGGGACCGGGGTATCGATACATTTCCGTTCCCGAGAATCAGACCGCTGGAGATGTGGTTATGAGCGAACGAAATACATGCGTCCCCGAGAACCGAGATTCCGGCGACGCGATCATGAACGAACAGAAGAAGTGTCCGGCGTGTGGCAATCTCATGCCCATCGGGTCTTTGGCCTGCCCTCACTGCGGGCGGTTGCTGCCCGATCCTGAAACACGAACCGGTAATGCCGATCGGGGGAACGAGGGTATCGATGCCCTGAAGGCCCTGGCGAATGACTGCAATCTGCCGCTGCGGCGAATTACGCCCGCCGACGTCGACGATGCGGTTGTCGCCCTGCTGCCCGCCGACTTCGCGACGGCCAAGCTCGTCCTGCCAATCAACCGCGACGAGAAGGGCATCGTGGTGGGCATATCCGACCCGACGGATGTGTTCCTCATCGACGACGTCACACGCCGCCTCAGGAGTGAGATCCGGTTCGTGGTGGTCCCGCCTGAGGATATCCTCAATATCCTCGATAAAAGACAGACGCCCCCCGAGATCGTGCAGGAGCAGGTCAACGCCGAGGTAGAGGAAGTCACCGACCTCGATCGCCACTGCTGCCAGAGCCCGGTTGTCCGGTACGTCAACTGTCTGATCGCAACGGCCATCACCAATAACGCCACCCACATCCATATCGCGCCCGAGGAGAAGTTCCTTCGTGTGGCATTCCGCATCGACGGTGTGCTGTTCGAGCAGGCGGCGCCTCCCGTCCAGATGTTCCGGTCGATCATCGGTCGTTTGAGGATCATGGCTGACATGAACATCGCCGACCGTCGCCTGCCCCAGGACGGGCGTATCAGCGCCATGGTCGGCGGGCAGAACTTCGAACTGTTTGTCAGCACCATGCCGACCCGCCACGCCGAGAAGTGCGTCATTCGAATCGTCGGTGGCCGTTCGGCTGCCTACACCCTGGAAGACCTCGGCATGACCGCCGATACGCTGGAGGCCTTCACCCGCGAGATCCGCAAGCCCCACGGCATGGTGCTGGTAACCGGCCCGACGGGCAGTGGCAAGTCCACGACGCTGTACTCGGCCTTGGAGGCGCTGCAGGGGGGGGATATGAATCTCTCGACGATAGAAGACCCGGTCAGGTACGACCTGGACGATATCAACCAGATCGGCATAAAGAAGGGAACAGGCATGACGTTTGCCTCGACCCTGCGGAGCCTGCTGCTACAGGACCCCGACGTCATCATGCTCAGCGAGATCCGCGACGTGGAGACTGCCCGCCTCGTTATCCAGACCGCCCTTACCGGCCACCTGATGCTCTCGACACTGCACACCAGCGACGCGCCCTCGACCATCACACGCCTGATCAACATGGGCATCGAACCGTTCCTGGTCGCCGCCGGGGTCAACGCCGTGCTCGCACAGCGCCTGGTCAGGAAGATATGCGAAAATTGCAAGACGCCCGTAACGGCCCCGGGCGACAACACCGCCGACTTCCTGGGGCGCATGGGTCTGGAGGGCAAGGAACTCTACCACGGTACGGGCTGCGAAATCTGCCGGAACACCGGCTACCGCGGACGCCTGGCGATCCACGAATTGATGGAACTCGACGACGAGATCCGCGAGATGATCAAGTCGGACCCGACTCTCAGCGACCTGCGAACAGCCGTGCGAGCCAAGGGCATGTGCGACCTCCGCTGCGACGGGGCCAACAAGGTCATCGCCGGCCTGACCACCGTCGAGGAGATCATCCGAGTGACGGGACCATATCGCCCGCGGGCCCTTAAAGAAGCAAAATCGATAACTTAAGCGCTGGCGTAAATCACGACGAAGTCCGCAGGACGAAGACGGGACCCCGCGCATATCAATAACCCACCGGAATGCGACTCAGTTTTTTGAGTTTGGCTTCGTTGTAGTCGAACTGATAAATTCCATCCCTGGCACTGACAATCAGACTTCGGCCGCAAGGAATAACATCGTACCCGTTGATTTCTTCAATTGTTTCAAGCAGCTTAAGGTTGTTGGCCTTGGCGGCATCGTACACCTTCAAACCATATTTTCCATCGCATACAAACAGCTTGCCGCGATCTATCCCCAAACCCCATGGATTTTTCATCTGGTAAGTTTTAACCAGTATCGGAGAAGAAGGGTCTTTGATGTCGTAGACCTGCAGCACATTGTTGGCTTTGGGTCCATTGCGGCTTCGCAATGTGACGTAGGCGTATCCATCCTGGACCACAACAGGATCCTCGGAGCGGATGTGCCGGTATGTACTCACAAGCAAGGGTTCTTCTCTTTTGGCTATATCGTAAATAATCATCCCTCCTCTCGTCCCGAAGAACAGAAGATCCTTGTAGGAAAAAATGGTTTCGACATCCCACCCTATTCTCATCTTGCTGACAAGAGACGGATCGTTGGCATTCTTCAGGTTGAAGATGAAAAGAGAAGTATCGGAAACCGCGTACATGTAATTGCTGTTGATCGCAAAGCGGGCCATCGAACCGGCCTTTCCCGCTGCCCCGCCGGCTTGGGATCTTGAATGCGCCATGGGGGCCGAGTTGCAGCCGTTAAGCACACCCGCAGCCGCCAGGGCCAGCAGAACCACGATTGCTTTGATTCTAGTACTCATGTGAATCACCTTTCCTGAATTACGCGCCATCCCACAACTACCCCCTCATCTTTGTCTATCGGGCCCGGCCAGAATCGCCGCGCCGCATCGCCGTCAAACGGCGTGTTCTGGCGAGGATTGTATTTGAACACGTCCTTTATGCGCCGAATCATGACAATATCCTCCGGGTTTATCGTCAAGGCGAATACCAGGATGTCGACGTAGCTGTCGGCATAGAGAAAACTCCCCTTTATCGCCAGGTCGATATTGCCCGGGATACTGATAAAGCATTTCTGGACCGGTTTATTCGGGTCGGAATTATCGATGACATGAATGCCCTTGTTAGGTTCATTGACATAGAGGTAGCCATCTTTGACGTATATCTTACCCCGCTTCATAATCTTCCTCGCCGGCACGACCTTTACCGATGATCTGAATTCGTCCCATGACATGTAGACCGGTTCGTGGGTCGGGATTATGCGGTAGGAATGGGGAGACGTTGCGGCGCACGCAATAAAACAGACCACAGCTATAGCACAGCGAAGCAACCCGCCCAGTTCAATGCGCGAGGTTGCCCGCCTGCGATGGACAAACCAAATCGACAACGGCATTATCATCAGCGCCAGCAGATCCGTGGCGTCCGGCCAGAGGTGCATGGGAATCATAGCCAAACCGAAGATGTGTTCAACCAGTTGCGAAAACCATCCGCTGAGATTGACCGCCGAAAACAGGATGGCGATGCTCACGTAAATAACCACCAGGGGCCCGTGTGACCGGACACGGAAAACAAATGCGACGACAATTGGAACGAAAAAGAGAAAGGCAAAGTCGCTGAGCTTGCCGGTAATGCTTGCTGGTATGATTCCGGCCCCTTTTAGCAGGTGGTCGTTTACGGCCATCACGAGAACAGCGGCGACAAACAGCGGTGAGATCATAGCTCGCCTTATGTTTCCGGCGACTTCCTTTTTCTTAAAGTCCTTCAGTTGTGTTTGGAACATGCAACCAGCCGTGTCAGGGTGTCTCATATGATGCTCCTGAAAAGACAATCGGTTTGTGTTTACAGGTATATAGTCATGGGTGGAGTTTTTGCGCAGAGTTATTTCAGAGCGGACACGCCTTTTATTCCTCTCTCGAGGCTTGGTCCGGACCGGAGCGACTACTTTGAGATATTTTTGAAAAACCACTAGTGATAACAGGTGTCAAATGCGTTATAATTGCGGGTGCAAGACTACCGGTAGGGTAGCCGGCCTTGTCCCCGCCAGACTTATCCCGAAAAAACCGTCTAAAGAGTGTTAAATCCCGAAATACGAGGCAAAAATGATGAAAAACACGAAGTTGCTGAGCGTAGTTACAATGGTCCTGATTACCGGAATGATGATCGTTGTCGTCGGCTGTAACAAAGGCGGCGAGACTGGAACGCAGACTGGAACGCAGACCGGAAAGAAGACCTGCACCTGCTCGAGCGGTGATGGCGCCTGCGAACTTCATGGAAAGAAGGGCACGACCACGCCGAAGACCGGCGGTGGTACAACCCGGTTGAAGAGGGTTGTACTCAAGCTTGATTTGCCCAAGGCAATGTTCAAGGGCACACCCGTACCGATGAACGAGCCGAACATCGCCCCCGGACGGGCCAAAGGTCAGGAGCGCGCGGCGATTAAGGTTCCCGACGGTTCGGTCAATCTCGCCCTGAAGAAGCCCGTGACCTCCAACGAACCACTCCCCATTCGCGGCGATCTGGAGATGGTGACCGACGGCGACAAGTCCGGCGAAGACGGTCACAACGTCAATATCGGCTTCGGAAAGAAGTGGGTGCAGATCGACCTCGGTTTGGAAGCCAACATCTACGGTGTATCGGTTTGGCATTATCACGGGCAGGCCAGAGCCTACCGCGACGTGATCATCGAAGTAGCCGACGACGAAGACTTCACCCAGAACGTCCAGGTTGTGTTCAACAGCGACCACGACAATTCCTACGGTAAGGGAATCGGCACGAAGATGGGTTACGTGGAAACTAACGAAGGTCGCTACATGTACTGCCCCAAAAACACCAAAGGCCGCTACGTACGCCTCCACAGCCAGGGCAACACGTCAAACGACCAGAATCACTACATCGAAGTTGAGGTATACGGCATACCGGTGAAATGAAACATCCGGTAATTAGCGTCGGAGTGCTGACCCCTTTTAGGTCCTTTTACTTTTAGGTCTAGATGCCCGTCAGTCCGTAAACCTCGACCTCGACGTAATGATTCTGGTCGTTTTGGGAGTTTCCCCGGCTGTGCAGGCGCACGTATCGGGCGACTACGCCTTTTGGGAACGCCAGCACCTTGCCTTCAGATCTCTCGATCCAGCCCTTGGCGGTCCCGGCGCCCCTGCCGTATGAATTGTCATGATCGTTGTTGTAGATTATGGTGGTCTTTTCGAAGTCCCCATCATTTGCGACTTCCACAATGACGTCTCGATAGGCCCTGGGCTCGATCTCATTATGGTAATGCCATATCGCGATTGCGTAGATTGTGGACTTGGCGCCCAGATCGATCTGCACCCACTTCTTCCCGAAACCGATGTTCACTTCATGTCCGTCTTCACCGCTCTTGTCTCCGTCGGTGACCATATCCGGCTCGCCGGCAAACGCGAGCGGTTCGTTGGTGGTGACCGGTTTCTTGAGCGCCAGGTTCACCGATCCCATGGGAACTCTGACCACCGGTCTGGGCTGGCCCTTGACTCGCTCCTTGCTGACATTCGGTTCGTTAATCGGGAACGGCGTGCCCAGGACCATGGGCTTGGGGAGATCGAGCTTCAGGGGGACCATGCGTTCGGGCGTTTCAATTACCGGACGCCCCTTGGGTTTGGGCTTCTTTGCGGCGGGCTGTCCCCAGTAAGGCCGGGCGATAATCGCCAGAAGACAAAACAGCACGAGTGAAAACGCAATTGCGGTGACTCGATTCATTGTCATATCCCTTTCAGCTTTGAGGGCGGTCCAGTGTCCCGCCAATATCATCCCATTACAATGTAATACTACCGCCCGCACGGCCGGACGACAAGCCGCGTTTTGGAGTATTGACGCATTGGAAACGGCGGGTATATACTTGCCGTTCAACCTACCTCCGCAAAGAAAAGGGGTCCCGTCTTCGCCTGCGGCTACTTCGTGGCAAGCAAGAGAACTATTTTATCTGCCGTAGTATCCATAAGTTATGAGCCTTTTTGTCAGGAATATCGCAGTTTCCAACAAGCAATAGCCCCTTCGACAGGCTCAGGACAAGCAGCAAGAAACGCAGCTAACTACCGGTCACACCAGAAGATAAAATAGTTCTGACCCCTTTTAGGTCCTTACCTATCTCGCGAAGCGCCGGGCTGCTGTAAGCCTCGACGTCGTCTGCAAGACGAAGACGGGACCCCGACTACTGCCCAGACTTGCTCACGGATGTCCCCCGAACTCCGCACCGCTATCGCCACACCTTCTGAAAGGCTTTCGCCGTCCGGGCGCCCGCGCTGCGCCCGGCGCGGGCCAGAAGTGCCTTGCTACAGCCGCCGAACAAGCCCCAGTAGCCGCGCAGCTTGTGGTGGAACTTCTGCTTCATGCCCTGCGGTTTCAGGAAGTGCCCATCCACCTCGAAGGTCGTCGCGCCGCCGATGAACACGCCGATGAACGGGAGCATGTACCGAAGGAAGCGGCTACCCTCGTCGATCCGAATCACCCGCACAAACACGTTCGGCGCCTCCGCCTGCGGAGCCATGCCGCAGCGAACGTTGAACTTCTCCCTCATCTTCATCGCGAAGCCCTCCACGAATGCCTCCAGGATCCCCTGCGTGGGGAAATCGGCATGCACGCTCGCCTCGTCGTCCGTGATCGCCAGGAAGCATTCCGGGCAACCCGGCGTTATCAGGTGCGGCGGGGTCACGAATGGCATCGGCATGGGCTCCTGACACGGCGGGGGGACGAAGATCACCGACCCGCAGAATCCGCACTCGCTCTGCTTGCCCGCATACTCTTCCGACACCGACACGAAGTGACCGCAACTGCAAGGCACTATGATTCCCATGTTCTGCATCCTTCCAGAGGGGCCATCACGCTATTCCCTTAAATCATCAATTATGACGTTCTCTCTCGACATTATCTTTGCTTATTGGCAACAAAAGCAATGGCGACGGCTTTTTTTCTACCACGGCCCCAGGTCTGCCGAGGGCGGGAAGGTACGGAAAGCACGGACGCGTTAACGGCCACGGCGACAACGGCCACGGCTTTTTGCCACGGAGAGCACGGACATTTATCGGAAAGGGCGACAACGGCCACGAGCGCAGAGTCGTAATATGGAGTGCGGTAGCCCGGTACCGCTTTCACATGTCGAGGCCTGTCCTGAGACCTGTCCTCCGAAGCCTGTGAAGAAAAGGGGTCAGAACTATTTTATCTGCCGTAGTATCCATAAGTTATGAGCCTTTTTGTCAGGAATATCGCAGTTTCCAACAAGCAATAGCCCCTTCGACAGGCTCAGGACAAGCAGCAAGAAACGCAGCTAACTACCGGTCACACCAGAAGATAAAATAGTTCTGACCCCTTTTAGGTCTTTAGGTCAAACGCGAGTGTTGAGCTTATGTCAGTGCCATTCAGGGCTGACCCCGATGCCCCTGGGATGCAGGGCTGTCGGGGTTGCCATCGAATTGGAGAGACGCGGGTGTTGCGACCCCTCCAGGACTCCTGCCGGGAGCACATGCACCTGCCTTTGAAAGGCCCTCCCAAACATAGGCCATCGGAACAATTACGCCATGTAATGTCCCGACCTTGGATTCGGGTCTGGCGATATGCGTTACGATACCAATGATGTTGCCGACGGAATCCCAGACAGGGCCCCCACTCATGCCCTTGTTGACATTACCATCCAAAAGAAACCGATGTTGACCAGGAGACAGCTCTCCAATGGCGCTTATGCGGCCTCGACAGAACGTGGTCGTGGGTTTGTGAAATACTTGGTAAGGGGTTTCTGCAAAGCCGATCCAACCGACCTCAATCCCGAGGGGGGGAATCTTGACAGACAGAACGTCCTTTCGATCCACGTCACAGTCATAAACGAGAAGGGGAAGCTCAGGACCTGGTGGAGGCGCATTTACTCGAATGACTGCAACATCTGTCGCCCCATTTCCACTCACGCCTTTGTCACTATACTTAACGATAATCTCCGTCCCGGAAGAATCATCAGCGTAGAGAACAAGCTTATCAATCGGAGGTCCAGGCAAGCTACATTCCGTCACGTGGTTTGCCGTAGCCACAAGAAACGCATCGCGATCGGGACTACACGCAGCGATCCATCCCGTACCCATTGACTCTCCGCATTGAATTCGGAGTATTGACGAACGATACTCCAGGCACTTTGCAACCCAATACTTCTCAGAACTCCGTCTCTCGGCATTCTCATCTGGCGGCATATCGATCTCCCTTGCCAGAGATTATCCCCCGCCAATCAGCAATCGTCAATCGTCAATCACTAAGATGCCGCCGTCGGAAATCAGCAGCCGAGTTCCGAGCACATAATACTAAATTACTAGACTCTCGGTGTCTGGCCCTTCTTTCTGGGACCACCGCAAGCACAAGACAATAATTCAGTATTGTGATGTCCCCGGAACTGTGTCCCCGGAACTTCAACGGTTGGCAGTTGGCGACGGCGGCAACGACTCAACTAACCGGCGGTGGTGGATCGCTAGTGGAACCATCGTGCGGTTCAGTTGCTGATTCGACTCTTTCCCTTTGCCGCCTCTGCAATTCCAGATGACCACCGTTTTCCCGTATATACTCTAGATCTGCTGAATCTACGGCTTCGATGCACCCTTCGACCAGGAATTCCCAGGTCGCGGCATCCCCCGAGTGTCTCCCGTTCCAGTAGTTCTCTGCATACTCGCGCATTCTCGTCCGACTGTACCGCTCGAACCAAGTGGTATCTACCCGAGTGAATCGAATCGCGTATGGCACCGACACCCGAAGAACGAAGACATCCGGCCCGAGCATGTCCCGGACATGTGCCTTACCTACATCGGAATCTTCGGCTACCCATAATGAGCAAAGCCGGCTAGCCGACTCCGGCCTAACTTCCCGGCGAACTTCCTCAAGCTCGAGTTCGATATCCCCACGCCTCAGGATTTTGTTCATGTGTTCACGCGAGAACCACTTCGTGTTGTCCGCTCCAATCCCCACATGGCCTCCTCCACGGATTATTGCGGCAATCTGGACACACTCGCCGGCGCGGGGCGTCATTATACTTTCCGGCAGCCCTTTAGTCCGCAAGTAGTCAATGCTCGTCTGACGAACACTTGTATGAGCTGCTCTTAGTTCGGGATCACCGATAGCAAAGAAGTCTGGGGCCACAAGCCTGCCGTGTCGCGAGAGAGCCTGGCAGGGGTAGAAGTTGCTGAGAGAAATCCCATGCACATACGTTCCAGGTGGTCTGATGAGTGCGGCCATCTTGGTACGTTACCTTCATCTCGTCAGGATTGCCAGCCGTCAAGTCGTTTTGACCCCCACCCACGCCACGCCCGTCATTCCACAAAAGCACGACAAGGTCCCTGATGCAATTCCATGTGAGCCCCAATCTGGTCACGCATAGTCATAATCCTATTCGAGAGTTTTATCTTCCTCGCCTGCTCCAATTCGTTTTCCGGGGATGCCTTTATCGCATCCAATATCTCGACGAATCTTCGTTCATAATTAAAGAAAAGGGGTCAGAACTGTTTTATCTGCCGTAGTATCCATAAGTTATGAGCCTTTTTGTCAGGAATATCGCAGTTTCCAACAAGCAATAGCCCCTTCGACAGGCTCAGGACAAGCAGCAAGAAACGCAGCTAACTACCGGTCACACCAGAAGATAAAATAGTTCTGACCCCTTTTAGGTCCAATTACCGGACGCCCCTTGGGTTTGGGCTTCTTTGCGGCGGGCTGTCCCCAGTAAGGCCGGGCGATAATCGCCAGAAGACAAAACAGCACGAGTGAAAACGCAATTGCGGTGACTCGATTCATTGTCATATCCCTTTCAGCTTTGAGGGCGGTCCAGTGTCCCGCCAATATCATCCCATTACAATGTAATACTACCGCCCGCACGGCCGGACGACAAGCCGCGTTTTGGAGTATTGACGCATTTTAGGTCCTCGTTCACACGAGAGGAACTCGGAATTGAAACGATCATCCCGGCCCGTCATGGGCGTCCAAGCAAACGCCCGCCAACGGGCAAATATCGCAGATTGATGCGAGAAGAATTTGACACCGAACGCTACGGCCAGCGTTGGCAAGTCGAGACGGTGTTCTCAATGATCAAACGTAACCTGGGCAGCGCCCTGCACGGGCGAAGCTACTGGTCGCAGTGCAGAGAATTGATGCTTCTGGCGATCACACACAATATAATGATCATCATGCCTGTGGAGCTTTTCTACAGAGCAGTTCTGACCCCTTTTAGGTCGTTCACACGAATGTCGTGATCGACTTTATCCAGTTCGTCCGGGTCTTCGATGGTCATGGGAATCCCTTTCCTGTTCAGGCCAGCCTCTCGCACAGCATACGCGTTCCCTGTGGCGATCGGAAGGAAATCGCCGCCGTCTGGCGCCATTTCGACGAACGTAAAAGGGGGCAGAAAAGGGGGCGGGATCACTGGCCGTTATCCCCATCATTCGCCGTCGCTTTCCTTCCCCAGTAAACCGACGATCACGGCCAGCGGGAGCATCAACACACCGCCGACCAAAAGCATCGTCCCGCAAATTGCACCCACCGTCGACGTCGACCCGTACTCCGGAAACGCCCCTATCAAGACAATCGCCCCGATAACCATCATCACCGCACCGACGGCAAGGAAGATCCGCCTGAGCAACACCGCCGTCTCCACGCCGCCGCCCTGGCCCCACGGGCTCGGCGGGCTCGGCGGGCTCGGCGGCCGCGCACCCCGACGACGCGCCGCCGGATAAGGGACCGCCGCCCTATCCCCGCATGCGGGACATTCCTCGATCTGACCGATCCGGGCGGCCGAGGCCGACATCGCCGCAGAACATTTCGAACATTTGAATTCAATCATTAAATCAACCTACCCGCCATCATTACAAATCCAATAATTCAGCATTGGCCCCGGAATGCAAACTTAATATTCAAAGCCTGTTGTAAATCACGACGAAGTCCGCAGGACGAAGACGGGACCTATCCGATCGTTTCGTTCATGGAACCGCTGCGGAAGCCTTGCAGGTCGAGCGTTACGTATGCGTAGCCCAGCGCTTTGATTTTTTCTACGAGCGTTTGGCGGAGTTCGACGGCACGGGCGATGTCGGCGGCGGGCACTTCTATGCGGGCGATCGTGTCGTGGTCGCGAACGCGACACTGAACGAAACCGAGGTCCTTGAGGACGTACTCGGCGTGTTCGATGCGGGCGAGTTTTTCCGACGAGACGCCCTGTCCGTAGGGGATGCGGCTGGCGAGGCAGGCCATCGCGGGCTTGTCCCAGGTGGCCAGTCCGAGGGCCTTGGAGATCGTTCGGATCTCGGATTTGGTGAGGCGTGCGTCCATGAGCGGATTGACCACTCCGAGTTCGGCTCCGGCTTCGAGGCCGGGGCGGAAGTCGCCGGTATCGTCGAAGTTGGCGCCGCAGACGACCACGTCGAAACCGCGCTCGGCTGCGGTCTTTTTCAGCAGCGTGAACAGTTCGCTTTTGCAGTAGAAGCAGCGGCGTTCGGGATTGGCTGCGTAGTTCGGATCGTCGAGTTCGGCGGTCGGGATCTCCACGAGCGGGGCGCCGATGGTTTCGGCGAGAGTGCGGCCGGCCTGGAGTTCGCGGTCCGGCAGGCTCGGTGAGATTCCGACGGCCGCCAGGACGCTGTCGGACCCCAGTGCCCGGACCGCCAGCGCCAGCAGCAGCGTGGAGTCAACCCCGCCGGAGTAAGCGACCACAACCCGCCCGAGCGTGCGGAGATGTTCCATGCAGGCGGCGAGCTTGGCCTGCAGTTGGGGTTCGAGACCGCTGAATTCATCGTGTGCTTCTGACATAGTCGACGCATTGTAAGCCCTGGCGGCGGAACAATCAAATCGGATGGCGATCCCTTACGGCACGGAAGAGATGCGTGAAACCGCGAGCGGTTTGCTAATTGTTCCATGTCGCCGACAGAACAAGCTGCTGCATAACGAGTTAATTGCCTGTGACATACCGGACGGCGTCAAGCGAAATGGTGAGGAAATCTCCGGGCGGATCGGATTGCTGTAAACAGTGTGTGTAAAGGCGGGTATAGCAAAACGCGGAGTGGCCGCCGGCGGTTTGCGGCCTGGGTGACAGGTTCACTCCCATGGCGAGTGTGACACATGGTACAGGCGGCCTATACGAAAGATCGGGATATGAGGATAGGATCGTAAGTAACCGTCCGGATGGACAATAGACCTGTCCCGATCGCGTCTCATGTGATGCGACAGGCCGCCGGGCGGTCAGGGGATCGCCGGCGGAACGTGTGAACCATTTGTGACATCCCGGTGAAATTGTTCTCACCGGAAGCAAGGCCGCCAACTCCCGGCGCCCGCGGACCGCTTGCGAGCGGCGGACGGTGGCGCTATAATATCCGCACTCGCCGAGGCATGAAACTGGGAGTGCTGCTATGTTGACATCGACGCTCTATCGTGACAGGAGTCTGGCTGCCGAAGAGACGATCCGCTCGGCGTTCGAGTTTGAAAACGACACCGCTCCATACATGATTAATGATGTGAACTACTGGCTGTTCGGGGACCTGCCCGCCAACATCCCCCCGGACTACTGCGACGAAGATCCCACATCGATGATCGATTTCCAGGTTCGGAAGATCGAGCGGCATATGGCCGAGTACGACGACGTCTACATCCCGTTCCTGATGCCATGGTACGGTACGGGCGTGCTGGCCAGCGGGTTTGGCGTGGACATCGTGTTTCAGGATCGGATGGACCCGGCGGTCGACCTGGCGAAGATCACCGACGTATCCGAACTGAAGGACCTCCGCAAACCGGACCCCGAAAAGGACGGGCTCATGCCCCGCGTGCTGAACGCCATCAGGCAGATGCGCGCCCGTACGGACCTTCCGGTGGGCGTGACCGACTGCCAGGGCCCGCTGACCACCGCGCTGCAGATACTCGGCTACGACAAGCTGATTTACTGGATGTTCGACCATGGCGATGCGATCCACGATCTGATGCAACTGGTCACCGACGCGCTGATCGAGTGGGTCACCCTGCAGAAGCAGGTCGCCGGGCAGGAGATGACCGACGATGCGTACGTGCTCGGGATCAAGGTACCAGGCGGTTACGGCGGTGTGTGGATGTCCGACGACGATTCGGTAATTTTTGGTCCGGAGCTGTACCGCGAGTTTGTCGTGCCTTACAACAGCCAACTGCTGCAGGCCTTCGGCGGAGGGAGCATCCACTATTGCGGCAAGGCTAACCAGCACATCGAGAATTACCTGGCGACCGAAGGGCTCACCTGCATCCAGAACCTGAACCTCGACGATCTCGACGCGGCCGCCCGGATGCGGGACGCCCTGGCCGAGCGAAAGATCGTCTACATGACCGCCGACTTCAACGTTGCCGACGATCGCATCGATGACTACTACCGGACGCTCTTCGAGAAGATGGGCACGCGCGGGTTGATCGTGGCGGTTTACACGGCCCCGGCAATCACGCTGTCCGAAGGCCAGTACGCCCAAGCCGATCGCGACCCGCAGGCCGTAGGCAAGGTTATCGAGCGGGCCATCCAAAAATACAACCGACCCGCCACCAGAGCGTAGGCAAAATTACCCGAGGTGCCCCATGGCTGACCAGACCGTCGCGTCGCTATTCACACAGTCGATTGCCCGCGAGGAGATAAAGATATCCACCGCCGATCGGCAGATCCTCCGGTCGCTTGCCGGCGAGTTGGCGGAACTGGCTTCTCGGGAGATCGAGCAGGACAAGGCCGATTTGTGGCGGAGGCACAACGCCCTGGAGCCTACTCGTCCGGTGATCTTCTGCGATCCGGAAAACGGGTGGAACGAGATCATCACGCCCGACCAGATCCAATGCGAAGGGCAGCTCGCCCGATCGTGGGAAACTCATCTCCGCAAGGAGATTTTCTGGTCCGGTTCGATGGGCGACGACAAGGTTGTCGAGCCCGTTCTGAACGTCAGGCACGTTTACACCGAAAGCGACTGGGGCATGCACGAGCGCGTTTCCAGGACCGAGGCGCAGGGTTCGTACAAATGGGATCCACCCCTGACAAGTTACGATCTGCTGGACAAGCTTCACTTCCCGACCATCGAGGTTGACCACGAGGCGACCGAGCAACTACTGGCGCTGGCCGGCGAGACGTTCGCCGACCTCCTTACGGTGGAGCTGCGGACCCAGTGGTGGTGGACGCTGGGAATGACGTGGACGCTGATAAACCTCCGCGGGCTCACGCAGTTCATGATGGACCTGTACGATCACCCGGACGGGCTGCACCGCCTGATGGGGATCCTTCGCGACGGACACCTGG
The DNA here is from genome assembly GCA_964607575.1 of uncultured Planctomycetaceae bacterium. GTDB lineage: Bacteria > Planctomycetota > Phycisphaerae > SM23-33 > SM23-33 > BS750m-G57. The sequence continues at coordinate 18,341 of CAZSLS010000126.1, forward strand.
CGAAACTCGACTTCCTCGAAGAAAACAATCTGCTGAGCCTCAACAACGATAACACGTACGTCGGCTCGGGGGGCTTTGGTTTCACTGGCGAACTACCGCAGGCCGACTTCGCCGGTCGCGTGAGACTCGCCGACATGTGGGGCTTCTGCGAAAGCCAGGAGAGTGTCGGGGTCTCGCCCGAGATGTTCGAGGAGTTCATCTTTCCCTACCAGGTTCCGATCATGGAGCGGTTCGGGCTGAACTGCTACGGTTGCTGCGAACCGCTGGACAACCGCTGGCACGTGGTGAAGCGTTTCCCGCGGCTTCGGAGGGTGTCGGTGTCCGCCTGGGCCGATATCGAGAAGATGGCGGAGAACCTCGGTAGCGACTACATCTACTCGTACAAGCCAACGCCCGCCGACCTGGCCCGTCCGAACATCGACGCCGACCGCATCCGTGCCGATCTGCGCCGCGCGATGGACATCGCCAAGGGCTGCCGCCTCGAAGTGATAATGAAAGACAACCACACACTCGCCAACACTCCCTCAAACGCCACCCGCTGGTGCCGGATCGCCCGCGAAGAGGCCGATCGCTAACGTATTCGACAAAGCCAATAAACCGGCGCCGCCTGCGTTAGTTACCAGTACACCATCATGCCGTATGGAGATGATCGTACCTGTAGACCCGGATTTCCTGGTTTAGGTTTCGTCCTTGGGTATAATAGAGCATCGTTCG
>CAZSLS010000127.1:0-19000 GCA_964607575.1 uncultured Planctomycetaceae bacterium
CTGTGCCCGTCGGGGAAGGTGAACATGTCCGTGCCCGCTTTGATGTTCGTGTGTTCCACGCCGGGCCACTCGCGCAGAGCGTCGACCTGGATCTCGTTGTCGAAGTGTCCGATGTTGCAGACGATCGACTGATCTTTCATCTTTGACATGTGCTCTGCGGTGATGATGTCGCAGTTGCCCGTGGTGGTCACGTAGATATTGGCGTGGGGGAGGGCCTCTTCGATGGTTGCGACTTTGTAACCGGCCATGCATGCCTGCAGGGCGCAGATCGGGTCGACCTCGGTAACCCATACCTGCGCGCGGTGGTTATTGAGCGTCTCGGCGCATCCCTTGCCCACGTCTCCGTATCCGCATACGCATGCGACCTTGCCCGCGACCATCACGTCGGTGGCCCGCTTGATACCGTCGACCAGCGACTCGCGGCAGCCGTAAACGTTGTCGAACTTGCTCTTGGTGACCGAATCGTTGACGTTGATCGCCGGGACGAGCAGTTCGCCGGTTTCCATCATCTGGTAGAGGCGATGCACGCCCGTGGTGGTCTCTTCAGATACGCCTTTCCAATCGGCCACCGTGCGATGCCAGAACTGCCCGTCTTCGGCGAGGCGTTCCTTGAGGACGCGATAGATGACCTGCATTTCCTTGTTGTCGGTCGGTTCGTCGAGGATCGCGGGATTGTCTTCCGCCGCGTACCCTTTGTGGACCATCAGCGTCGCGTCGCCGCCGTCGTCGACGATCAGTTCGGGTCCCTTCCCGCCGGGCCAGGTCAGTGCCTTGAGCGTGCAGTCCCAATATTCGTCCAGCGTCTCGCCTTTCCAGGCGAATACCGGCGTACCGCTGGCCGCGATGGCCGCCGCCGCGTGGTCCTGGGTCGAGAAAATATTGCACGATGCCCATCGCACGTCGGCGCCCAGATCGTTGAGCGTCTCGATCAGCACCGCGGTTTGGATGGTCATGTGCAGCGAGCCCATGATCCGGGCGCCGGCGAGCGGTTTGTCAGCGCCGTACTTGTCGCGCGTGGCCATCAGACCGGGCATCTCGTGCTCGGCGATCGAGATTTCCTTCCGCCCGAAATCGGCGTCCTCGATATTCTTCACTTCGTAGTCGGTTGTTGTCTGGACTTCAGTCATTGGTGGTTTTCCTTAGGTTAATATCGTCCGGCGGATTGTCCGCGAGGAGCCATATTACTCGAATCGAGCGTAATTATCCATCCGTCCGGTCCGACAAGTCAACTTTCGTATCATTCCCCGGCCTGTCGGCGGGTATGGTCCTGGTCGTAAGAGATGCTATGCTGAACGTTGTCTGGTGTCTCTGGCGACAGAAAAAATGGATTCTGTAGATCCATTTGGCGATAGCGTCGTCTAATGTGCTGAACTGACGGACAGATCGGAGAACGATTGGCCGGAGGCGAGAGCATTATGGGCGGGTCGGTTGATGTCCGCGGCGCCGTGCCGCAGGATGCGGACGAGATGCGCGCCGCGGTATCCGATGCCGGTGGGGCTGTTCGGCGGTTCCTGTTTGGTATGTGTGGCGACTGGCACGTGGCTGAGGATCTGGCCCAGGAGTCGCTGCTGAAGGCCTGGCGGTCGAGGGCGAATTTTGACGGTCGGGCAAACGTTCGGACATGGATATTTGCAATCGCCCGTAATGCGTGGATCGATTACCTGCGACGGCGGCGCGTGCGGGGCTCGGAAGAGACAATGGATCAGGCGACAGCGACAGCTTCGATGGCTCCGGGCCCGGTTGCTTCGGCAAGCCGGCGGGAGTTTTCGACGCAGATGGAGTTGGCCCTTGCCGACCTCCCCCTCGAGCAGCGCGAGGCGCTGGCGATGCGGGAATCTGCGGGATTGACCTTCCCCGAGATCGCGCGGCTGCTGGAGTTGCCCGTAGCGACCGTAAAGAGTCGCGTCCGATACGCGCTGGCGAAACTGGCGAATGAACTGAGGGCATTTGCCCCGGAGCAGACATCATGAATTGCGATCGAGCAAACGAATTGCTGATGGATCTGGTCTACGACGAGTTGAGCGGCCAGGAGGCACGCGCCGTCGAGCAGCATGCAGCGGGTTGTCGGAAGTGCGCCGCGGAACTCGGGGAACTTCGCCTCGGGCGATCGCTGATGGCCAGGCATCGCGGCGCCGAACCGACGATTGTAACCGCGATGCCGGGCTGGCCGCCGCGCCTGCGATTGCGGAGGTTCATCGCTTCGGTAACGGCGGCTGCGGCGGCGATACTGATCGGTGTCACGGTCTGGATATTCCATGAGTCCACCACGCCGCATGCTTACGGAGATCCCGGCCCGCCCGTGATCACGCAGACCGGTGTTTCGCTTACGATCATGTCCCGCCCGGACAACTACCGCGCACCGAGTGACGGCCAGCACGGTCAGCGGGAATATCTGATGTCCCGCGGTATCTGGCCCGGTTTGGCGCTGGTGCGGGATCAGCGGCTTGTCAGGCGTCTGAAGAAGGGCGTTAGCGAGATTCGTTTCACCGGCGTGCCGTCCGGCATCCTGCCCGATACGATCCGCTTGCGAGGGGTCGACCATCCTGAAGGCATGTCTATCCTCGAACAGAACTACCAATACGATCTCGCCTCGGCGTCCGCCGTACTCAAACGCTACGTCGATAAGCCCATTACCATCGTTCCCAAAGACGCCCGCGACCCGGTAACCGGCGTTCTGATGAGTTTCGACGCTCGGACGCTGGTGGTCCAAGCGCCCGACGGGAGCGTGCGGAACATCGAACGAGCCCATATCCGGTCGATCGCGTTTGCCAAGCTGCCGGCCGGCCTGCTGACCCGCCCGACGCTTCTCTGGGAACTTGAGAATCGTGCGGCTGCGAGGCAGAAGTTTGAAGTAGCGTACCTGACTCACGGTTTGAACTGGCGGGCCGACTACGTACTGAAACTCAAGCCCGCGATCGATGCCAAGAACGCGAACGCGAAATCCGGTATTGTGGACACCGCCGACCTGGTCGGTTACGCGACGGTCACAAACAATTCCGGCGTGACTTACGAAAATGCCCAACTCAAGCTGATGGCCGGTGACGTGAACCTTATCCAGCCGGAAAGGCATCACCGTCAGTATATGAAGTTCGACCTTCAAAAGGATCTTAAAAGCGGTGGGGAGGGTCAGGGATTCAAGGAGAAATCGTTCTTCGAGTACCATCTCTACACGCTCGGCAGGTCGACGACCATCGCCGACGCCGAGACCAAGCAGATCGAACTTCTAAGCGGCAGCGGGATCAAGCTCAATCGCGGGTATGTCTATGACCGCAACGCCAACCAGACTGCCGTCCGCGTGGTCAGCGAGTTCAAGAACTCCAAGGAAAACGGGCTCGGCAAGCCGCTGCCCAAGGGCGTCGTTCGCCTCTACGCGCCGGACGGCGAGGGTGTCGATTCGTACGTCGCCCGGGTCGAAATCGACCACACGCCGGTCAACGAAAAGGTTCGCCTGATGTGGGGGCACGCCTTCGATATCGCCTGCTCCAGCAAGCAGACGAAGTTCAGCAGGAGCGGAAGCGACAGGCACCACGTGTGGGCCTACCAGATACGGAACCACAAGGAATACGACGTTACGGTGACCATTATCGCCCATGTGCCCCGCAGCACGTACAAGGCTGACTGCAATTATCCATGGCACGTGCGACAGGTGGGGATGGTCGAGATCGACGTACCCGTCAAGGCCAACACGGCTGCGACCGCAACGCTGTCGTACAGCTACAACAACACAAGCGGTGGGGGCCTGACCTCACCGCACGAAAAGAAAGATTAAAGCAGTCCCACTGGGACAAAGAACAAGGAGTATCACGATGAACGCGAAACATTGGATTGTAATTGTATTGGTAGCCGTCGCGACCGCGGGCGGGTCTGCGGCGGCGGCGGACAAGGAAGGCGTCTCATGCACCATCTACAACGGTGGATACGGCGTGGTGCGAGAGATCCGCAATCTCGAAATAGACAAGAAGGGTCTGGCCAAGTTCACGGATGTCGCCAGCCGCATCGACGCGACAACCGTACACTTCAAGTCCATCACCGACCCGAAAGCCAAGCTGCTCGAGCAGAATTACCAGTACGATCTCGTATCGGCTGACAAGCTGCTCAAGAAGTACATCGACCGCAAGATCCAGGTGGTCTGCGAGGGCAAGACATACTCCGGAGGGCTGCTCAGCTTTGACACGCGCCAGATCGTTTTGCGCGAGGCAAGCGGCGGGATTGTGATGGTCCAGCGCCCCGACAACGTTAGGGACATCCGTTTCTCGGCGCTGCCCGGCGGGCTGCTGACCCGTCCGACGCTGGTGTGGCTGGTCGCTACCGAAAAGCCAGGCAAGCATCTGGCCGAGGTTACGTACCAGACCTCCGGCGTTTCGTGGCATGCGGAATACGTAGCCGTTCTCAACGGTGACGATACCGAACTGGGGCTCACCGGCTGGGTTTCATTTCAGAACAATTCGGGCAAGACCTACACGGACGCGAAACTCAAGTTCATCGCCGGCGACGTGCGTCGCGTCCAGACATCGCGGCCGGCTTCAGCCGGAGCCTGGGGCGGGGTGAGGGCTAAGGCCTCATCAGCTCCGATGGTCGAAAAGGCCTTCTTCGAGTACCACATGTACACGCTGCCGCGCCCCTCGACGGTGGCAGACAACGAGGTGAAGCAGCTCGAGATGTTTGCGCCAGCCAAGGGCGTAAAGGTCAACAAACGATACCTGTACAATCCGCTGGGCACCTTCCGATGGAACTACGGCAGCCGGTACACCAACCGCAGCTACGGCGCATCGGGCGTCAGCAAGAAGGTAAACGTTTTCATCGAGTTCGAGAACTCCAAGGACAATAATCTCGGTATCCCGCTGCCGGCGGGCAAGGTCCGCGTCTACAAGCAGGACCCCGACGACGGGGCCCTGGAGTTCATCGGCGAAGAGAGAATCGACCACACGCCCAAGGACGAGGAACTTTCGCTGCGTATCGGCAACGCGTTTGACATTGTCGGCGAGCGGAAGCAGACGAATTTCCGCGTGGAAAGCGGGCGCCACTGGATCCAGGAGACTATCGAGATCAAGGTCCGCAACCACAAGAAAGAGGCCGTCACCGTCCGCTGCAAGGAGCCTCTCTACCGCTGGGTGAACTGGAAGATTACCGCCAAGTCGCACGAGTTCACAAAGCTCGACGCGCGCACCATCGCCTTCGATGTCAAGATCGCCCCCGACAAGGAAGCCAAGATTACCTACACCGTAGACTATACGTGGTAAGCGCCCGGACATGACCGCAGGCTTCGGTTTAGCCACGGATGAACACGGATAAACACGGATGAGAATCTCTGTAACGGCGACGGCGACGGCAAACGCGGCATGTCGTGGCCGTTACAAAAAACTCTGCCGTTTATCCGCGTTCATCCGTGTTCATCCGTGGCTAAAAACCGACTAGAGCCAGAAGTTCGTCCGCAGTTCGTCGCCTTCGCGTGTGGCGCGGATGAAGTCTTCGACTTTGAGGAGGTCTTTGACTCCGGGCGAGCTTTCGACGCCGCTGGCGACGTCTACTGCCCATGGCTGGACCAGGTCTATCGCCCGCGAGACGCACGATGAGTCGAGCCCGCCGGCCAGGATGATTGGGTCCATACCCGCCAGTGCTCCCGCGGCGCGGGCGTCGGCTACCATGTCCCAACTGAACTGCTGACCGCTGCCTCCGCGAACGTCCGGGGCGTATGCGTCCAGCAGCACGGCCGCCAGGTTCGACGGCGCCGACGCCGCGGCCACCCAGTTCCTCACTTCGCCGAGCCACTGTTCGTCGCGCACGCGGAACGCTTTGATGCAGGGCGCACAGATGTGGGAGACAATGTCGGGGTCTTCGTCGCCGTGGAGTTGCACGTAACCGATCCTCGATTTCTCGACGACGCGATTGATCACGTCGGGGTCTTCATTGACGAACACGCCGACGGTAGCCACCCACGGTGGCAGGATATCGGTGATCGCCCGCGCAAGTTCCGGCGCGATGCGCCTGGGGGATTCGGCGAAGACCATCCCAATCGCATCGGCGCCCATCTGCGCGATCTTGACGGCGGTGGTCGGATCGAGCAGACCCTCGATTTTCACTCTGACTCGTTGCATGGAAGCACTATATCGTTACGGCCTCGATGTTTCAATATTAGCCACGGATGAACACGGATGAACACGGATAAGAATCTCTGTAACGGCAACGGCAAACACCACATGTCGTGGCCGTTACAAAAGGTTCTGCCGTTTATCTGTGTTTATCCGTGTTCATCAGTGGCTAAAGAAACCGCCTGTTATCGCGCCAGGCTGACTCGCACTTCGGCGCGTTCGAAATTTTCGGCGGTGATGTATGCCTGGGCTTTCATGCTTCCCATAGCCGCGACGAAGCGGTCGGGGATCACCTGCAGGCGGGTGTTGTAGTGGGCGGCTATTTCGTTGAAGTATGTCCGGGCCAGTGCGATTCGCTGTTCGGTCTCGACCAGTTGGGCCTGGAGACGCAGGAATGCCTTGTTGGTCTTCAACTGCGGGTACGCCTCCCGGATGGCGATCAGCGATTTTGCGCACCCTTGCGGATCGGGTCCGGGGCTGCCCGGTTCGGTCGCGGCGGTCTGGCTTCGCAGAAGCGCCACCTCCTGGTGTACTGTCCGTTCGTGATCTGCCAGGCCCTCGACAACCCTGACCAGTTGAGGGATCAGGTCGTGTCTGCGTTTGAGCTGCACGTCGACGTTACTCCAGCCCTGTCGCACGCGGTTTTTCAGATCGGCCATACTGTTGTAGACCATCCACACCCATCCCAGCGCCCAGGCTCCGCCGACAGAGGCCCCGACGATGAGATAGTGCCCGATCCGTGAGCCCGGATCAATTGACCCCTGAGCGTCAGCGATCACTTGTCCGGCGACGGCGAGAATCAGCGCCAGGACCCCAAGGATCCATAACTGCAACTTGTATCCGAAGCTGATCTGTTTTTCCGATTGGGTGGAGATCAGGTACATCGGCGCCGTGTCGTCGTGGGCGATCTCGGCGGCGACCATGTCGTTGCGTTCGCTGGCGTGGCCGATGATGTAGAGCTGATGGTGCAGCGGTATGGCCTGTTCGGTGAATCTGCGGATATGGTCGGAGTCCATTACCGAGGTCCCGGGCCCCTTGTCGTAGTAGAGGCTGTCGCCTCGACTAACTCGTTGGCTGAAGACGCAGTTGCCCCGTATTTTGGCCCGGGTGGGGTTCACGCGTATCACGCCGCAATCGTCTTGGAGGTAGAACAGTTGCTCGTCGCCTCCGCTGGCGACCGTTTTCCATCCGGATTCGTGTCGCGTTCGCGTTTTTGTCTTACCGTCGCTGTCGGTGTAGGTCTCGGTGACGGTTCTGGACCATTTTTCCTGGACACTCCAGTTGTAGTAGACGCATGGAATCTCGGCCAGATAGCTGCCCAGAGGCCGTTCGGACTCGGCGGTTCCCTTGATCTCCACGAGCCCGATGAACACGCCGGCGGTCTTGGACGTCGGCAGGTTATCGATCAGCCGCCCCCGTGCCCCGGCCCGCAGCGAAAACAGCAGGCACACCGCAGCCAGCACTCCCCCCCCCAAAGTGAAGGCCCAGAGAGGTACGTCAGCAATAATAATCGCGTAGAACATTAGGGCACCATATCATTAGCTCTGATTTTAGCCACGGATGAACACGGATGAACACAGATAAACGGCAGAACTTTTTGTAACGGCCACGACATGTGGTGTTTGCCGTTGCCGTTACAAAGATTCTTATCCGTGTTCATCCGTGTTTATCCGTGGCTAAAGACACCGCCGCGCATTCATGGCGTCGACCGATCGGGTTTCTCAAGAAGTTTCTTCGAGAGCAGGCGTTTGTAGGCTAGTTTGGGTTTTCCGAAATTCAACAGCAAGCCGACGTCGAGATCTGTTGCCTTCAGATAGTTCAGCGTTTGGGCGACATATATGGGATGGTCCTGCTCGGTGGCCTTGATTTCCACGAGAACCGTGTTCTCCACGATCATGTCAGCGACGTAGTCTCCGATGATTTGTCCGAGATACTTCACACGAACGGGCACTTGCTGGGCGACAGTCAGGCCGCCGCCACGGAGCCCGACAGCCATCGCGTTCTCATACACCTTCTCGAGAAACCCGCATCCCAATTCATTACTGACATCAAACGCCACCTGAAGAATCGCGCCAGTCACTTCCTCATACTGAAGCAGTGTCTTGTCAGCCATACAGTCCAAGTCTCACAAGTCGTTAAGAAAAAAAAAGAATATCCGTGTTCATCCGTGGCTAAAGATCCGTTTTGGTTTTAGCCACGGATGAACACGGATGAACACAGATAAACGGCAGAACTTTTTGTAACGGCCACGACATGTGGTGTTTGCCGTTGCCGTTACAAAGATTCTTATCCGTGTTCATCCGTGTTTATCCGTGGCTAAAGAATCCGGCGGTACGATCTCGATGAGGCTGACTTCTGGTCGACACCAGAAGCGCACTCTTGGGGCGCGTCCTTCCATTCCGATGCCCCGGTTTACGTACAGGTACGTGTCCGGTTGCGGTTGGTTCTCGGGAATGGGGTAAAGGCCTGCTTCAAACCGTTTACCGAACTTCGATGCCGTCACCAGCGCACCGTAAAACGGCATGGCGACCTGTCCGCCGTGAGTGTGGCCGGCGCAGTGCAGATCGACTCCGCGATCGGCGAGGGAGTAGATCAGGTCGGGATAGTGGTATAGGAAAACCTTGAAGTCTTTTTCGGGGATTCCCGCCAGCGCGCTATCCAGAATCTCGTCCGCCGGATGTGACATCCGCGCTTGCAGGACTCCCGCGCCGGCTACCCACAGACGCGTCCCCTCGACGTCGACAGGCTGATTCGTACCGTCCAGTTCTATCGCCCCGGTATCGCCGAAGTAGTCGATATTACCGAAGTAGGTGTCCCAGTTGCCCCGCGAGACGAAAGTGGGAGCGATTTCCGCGATTTGCGTCATGCAGCGCTGGAAGTTATTCAGACCGCCGAGTGAGTTGATCGAATCGCCGGTATATACGATCAGGTCCGGCGAGAGGGAGGCTATAAGGGGGGGTAACTTGGGTTCATTGCGGAGTGTCGGGTCGCAGTGCATATCCGAGATATGCACGATTCGCACGGGGCGCTTGGACCCGCGGAGTTTTGGCGAGACGATTCGCGTCTGTGTGACTTCCAGGCGATAGGGCTCGAAGAGCCCTCCCCATGCGATGCATGCGACCCCTCCGCCTGCAAGGGCCAGTACGTCGCGCCGGGTCCACTTGGCCAGATTCGATCGCTCGGGCTCTTCCTTGCGGTTAAGTTTTCGCCCGATCCATCTAAGCGTATATACTATTGCGCCCGCAGAAATCGCCAGAACCACCGCGGAGAAGACGAATAACCCTATAGTAGGCGATAATCCCATGGCGTTCAGCATAACCAACCGGGCCTCCGGTCAACAGCGAAATTCGCCCGACATCGATGATTCCGGTCTGCGGGCGTCGCTGGCGGAATCGAGTCGGCTTGACTTCCACGGGCCCGTGGCGTAGAAAATGGCTCACCGAAATCGCAGTTTTCGGGTTCTTGTACAGTACAGTTGAACGCCGGCGCCGTGCCTGCAGGAGTGACCATGCCTGGATATGACTTTAAGGCCATCGAATCGAAATGGCAGAAATACTGGGACGATAACCAGACGTTCGTCCAACCGAATCCCGGCGCCCCTGGCTTCGTCGACAAACCCAAGCTTTACGTCCTCGACATGTTCCCGTATCCCAGCGGCGCCGGTCTGCACGTTGGGCATCCGGAGGGTTATACCGCCACCGACATCGTCTGCCGCCACGCCCGGATGAAGGGCTATAACGTGCTGCACCCGATGGGTTACGATTCGTTCGGTCTGCCCGCCGAGCAGTACGCCGTCGAACACGGTGTACACCCCGCCAGGACAACCAACGATAACATCGCCAACATCGAGCGACAGATCAAAATGTTCGGTTTTTCGTACGACTGGTCCCGCCGCTTGGCGACCACCGACGTGAAGTACTACCGCTGGACACAGTGGATATTCCTCCAGTTGTTCAACAGTTGGTACGATCCGGCGGAGGATGCGGCCCGCCCGATCGAGGAATTGATCGCCAAACTCGAGAGCAGCGACTACCTCGTTGATTTTACCGGTCAGGCGGTCTTCAACAGCTACGATGGCGTCACGCCCTATCTGGGCCAGCCCGCCGCGACCACAAAGTGGCACGAACTGTCGCCGGGCGAGCAGCGAGACGTAATCGACGCCAACCGTCTGGCGTATGTGGATGAAGTGCCCGTCAACTGGTGTCCGGCCCTCGGTACGGTACTCTCTAATGAGGAGGTCACCAACGAAGGGCGCAGTGACCGGGGCGACCATCCGGTGTTTCGCCGAAACCTCAAGCAGTGGATGCTGCGGATCACCGCGTACTGCGACCGTTTGCTCGATGATGTCGACGCGCTGAACTGGCCCGAGTCGGTCAAGATCATGCAGCGCAACTGGATCGGTAAGTCCCAAGGCGCCGAGGTGACCTTCCCCGTCGACGGTTGCGACGAATCTATCGACGTGTACACCACCCGTCCGGACACGCTGTTCGGGGCCACGTACATGGTGCTGGCGCCCGAGCACGCTCTTGTCAGCGCGATAACCACCGACGACTGTCGCCCCGCAGTAGAGGCGTACGTCCAATCCGCCGCCGGTAAGTCGGAACTCGAACGGACCGCCGAAACCAAGGAAAAGACAGGCCAGTTCACCGGCGCATATGCGATCAATCCCGCAAACGAAGAGAAGATTCCGATCTGGGTGGCGGACTATGTGATGATGGGTTACGGAACCGGCGCGATCATGGCCGTACCGGCGCACGACACGCGAGACTTCGAGTTCGCCACCAAGTTCGATCTTCCGATCGTGCAGGTCGTCGATCCGGGCGACGGGGTCGACTGGCAGGGATACGTTGGCGAAGGTACGGCGGTCAATAGCGGTAAGTACGACGGGCTTTCGACCGCCGAGTTCAAGCAGAAGATCACCGAATCGCTCGATACCGACGGCGCCGGTCGCTTCGCCACAAACTACAAGCTCCGCGACTGGTTATTCTCGCGTCAGCGATACTGGGGCGAACCTTTCCCGATCGTCAACTGCCCCAACTGTCACAGCGTTCCCGTCAGCGCCGGCGATCTGCCCCTCGAGTTGCCCGAGATGGACGATTTCTCCCCGGCGGTCAGCGACGATCCCAACGCGCCGCCCAGTCCGCCGCTGGGCAAAGCCGCCGACTGGCTCAATGTTCCCTGCCCCACTTGCGGAGAACCGGCCAGGCGCGAACTGAACACCATGCCCCAGTGGGCCGGATCCTGCTGGTATTACCTGCGGTACCTCGATCCCGACAACGAGGAGAACTTCTGCGATCCGGAGATCGAGAAATACTGGATGGGCGCCTCGGAGGATAATCCGCTCGGCGGGGTGGACCTTTACATCGGCGGCGCCGAACACGCCGTGCTGCACCTGCTCTATGCGAGGTTCTGGCACAAGGTGCTGTTCGACCTGGGGCACGTCAGCGTGGCTGAACCGTTCGGCAAGCTGTTCAACCAGGGCATGATCCGCAGTTTCGCGTATCGCGATCCGCGCGGGGTCTACGTCGGATACGACGACGTCGATCGGACCGGCGACAAACCACTGCAGAAATCGACCGGCGGAGAACTCAGCGAGTCGGTCGAGAAAATGTCCAAGAGCCTCAAAAACGTGGTGAATCCCGACGACGTTATCGCCGATTACGGCGCCGACACCTTCAGACTCTACGAAATGTTCATGGGCCCGCTGGACGCCTCCAAACCGTGGAACACACGCGACATACCCGGTATGCACAGGTTCCTGCGGCGAGTGTGGCGGATGGTCGCCGGCGACGAAGATTCCGATGGTAACCTCAGCGAGTCGCTGATCGACGGCGGCGGGGGCGACGAAGATATAGAACGCCAACTACACAAGCTCATCAAGAAGGTTGGCGAAGATTACGACGCCCTGAAATTCAACACCGCTATCGCGGCGCTCACTGAATTTGTCAACGCGGTATATCGCGCGGGCAAGGTCGCCGCCGACCAGGCCGAACGGTTCGTGCTGCTGCTGGCGCCGATGGCGCCGCACATCTGCGAGGAACTCTGGCGGATACTCGGTCACGACAATACGCTGAGTTACGAGCCATGGCCCGCATTTAACGAAGAGATGCTGACCGTTGACACCCTCGAACTGCCCGTGCAGATAAATGGAAAGTTGCGAGGGCGCATAACCGTCGCCGCCGAGGCGACCAACGACCAGATACTCCAGACCGCCAAAGCCGATCCCAAAGTGGCCGAGGCCCTGGAAGGCAAGGAAATCATAAAGGAAATAGTAGTCCCCAATCGCATGGTAAACCTGGTAGTGAAGTAGCCTGCTACCAACAGTCGTCGAAGGAGAAGCCCGTGTGAAACCCGGGCTGATAACAACATGTCAAGAAGAACCGAAAAATCGGAAGCCGCCTTCGCACACGCCGGAAAAGTGCTGGTCGGAGGCGTCAACTCCCCGGTGCGCGCCTTTGCGGCCGTCGGCGGTACGCCCCCGGTAATCGCCAAGGCCACCGGCTCGCAGATCACCGATATCGACGGGAACACGTACGTCGATTGCGTTTGCGGATACGGTCCGGCGATACTCGGGCACGCCTCCGAACCGGTCGTCACGGCAATCAACAAAGCCGTCCGCAACGGGACGACATACGGCGCGCCGACTGAGATCGAGACGAAGCTGGCGTGTGCTGTTGTCGCTGCGATCGAATCGATTGAGCAGGTCCGGTTCGTCTCCAGCGGTACCGAGGCGGTCATGAGCGCGGTAAGGCTCGCGCGCGGTGTTACCGGACGCGACAAGATCATCAAGTGCATCGGATGCTATCACGGTCACGCCGATTCATTCCTGGTCGCCGCCGGTAGCGGCGCCGCGACGCTGGGGACGCCGTCGAGCCCGGGCGTACCGGCCGGTGCGGCCGCACAGACGCTGCTGGTCGGATACAACGATCTCGCCGGTGTCCAGGCCATCCTCGAGGCCGACGGTAAAGAGGTGGCGGCAGTTCTGGTCGAGCCGATTGCGGGCAATATGGGCGTGGTCCCCCCGGGCCCGGGATATCTCCAGGGCCTTCGCGACCTGTGCGACGCTCACGATACACTGCTGATCTTCGACGAAGTGATAACCGGTTTCCGCGTGGGCTACAGCGGGGCTCAGGGACTCTACGGTGTTACGCCGGACCTGACCACGCTGGGCAAGATCATTGGCGGATGCATGCCTGTAGGCGCTTTCGGAGGGCGGGCGGATATCATGCAGAACCTGGCGCCGGTGGGGGACGTGTACCAGGCTGGAACGCTGTCGGGCAATCCCGCCGCGATGTCAGCCGGGCTGGCGACGCTGGCGGAACTGAGGGAAGATGGATTCTACCAGCGCCTCGAAACCGTCTCGGCTTCGATCGCCGCCGGGATGCAGGCCGCCGCGATAGAAGCCGGTATCGGTTCGAAAGTGTGCTTCAATTGTGTCGGAGCGATGATGTGCTGCTTCTTCACGCCGGGGCCCGTAACCGACTTCGCCTCCGCATCGAAATCCAACACCAAGGCTCATGCCGCGTATTTCCACGCGATGCTTGATGCGGGGGTTTATCTGGCGCCGAGTCAGTTCGAAGCGATGCTGGTTTCCGCGGCCCATACCGACGCCGATGTCGATCTTACAATACAGGCCGCCCGGACGGCGTTTGCAGCGGCAGCCGAACTCATGTAATTCCGGCGATTCGGCCGATACTCAAACGGGGCATGGAGGCTTCTCCGGCCCCGCTTTCGAGTGCGTTTTTTTGTTTTGTTTTTGAAAGGACCTCCCCGTGGAACAGTTACCCCGCGCCCAGCGCCCCGAATACGCGATCGCGTTTCGATCGATTCGGGCCGCAAAGAACCTCGCCGCCACGCTAATCATCCTCTGCATCCTCGTGCAGATCGGCGCCACACTCGCCGTACACTTCGCCAGGGTGTTCGACGAGCTGCCCGCTGCCGCGGCTGCCCGGGAGCCCCGGACCCTTCCCGCCGCCGATTCCGATACCGAGCCCGCCACCCAACCGGCCACCCAACCGGCTGACTCCGATGTCAGTTTTGCCGCGATCTGCAGCGTCGTGCTGAAATACGGTTTGCCCGGGACGCGATTCGCCGCGATGATTCTGTGTCTGCTGCTGGTCCTGATGGTGATGTTCGCAGTCAAGCTCTCGCTCGTGGAGCGTATCGGAGGCGTCGCGGGATTCATCAGCGCGTTCAACTGGTCGCTGATCCTGTTGATGATGCTCCTGCCGTGGAAGCAGATTCTCTCCAGCACCCTGTCATGCGGGGCATTGTTCAATCTCAGCGAGTTGACACGTGCCGATTCGGTCTTGGGCGAAACGCCGGTCTTGCTTGACCAGGTACTTTTCTACGCCAGGTTCATCGCTTACCCGTGCGTGGCGTTGTTTACCTGCCTGATCGTCCAGACGAAGTTCGCCAGGGGCTACTCTAACGCCGACTTCAAACTGGACGAAACCAACCAGCCCCCGATGGAGTCCCCGACACCGCAGATGCTTCAGTAGCGGTATCCATTAGTCGATGTGTTTTCCGCTCAGGCCTTGGTGGCGATGCAGAGCATTTGCGAACCTCGCCCCGCCATGCCCGCCAGCTTGCAGAACATGCCGACCGAGAATCGCGACTTCGATTTGCGGCGGTGGACCGCCAGGCCGCTGTCGTGTGCCAGATAACCCCACGATTTGCGGACGACCGACGGGCGGACCGTCGATAGTATCTTCTCGACCTTGAAGCCCGCGGACTCGACCTGGGCTCGCAGCGTCGCCCGGGTGAAGTGCGTCAGGTGGCGGGGGAGGTCAAGGGCGTACCAGCAGGCGCCGAACTTCTCTGCCGCCCGGGAATCGAACTGCGGGCAGACCACCAGCAACTGCCCGCCGGGTTTGAGGATATCGTTGATCGCCGCGAGCGTGGCGGTGGGGGACGGTACGTGCTCGATCGCCTGCCACATCGTCACCGCGTCGAACAGTTGCCCGTCGAGGTCTGCTCCCGGTAGCGTGCCCTGGTGGATCGTGAGGCCCGCGTCCCTTCCAGCCGCTACTGCCTGGGCGGACATGTCCATGCCCTGGGCGCACCATCCGGCGGCGGCCATCTTGGCGACGTAACCCGCGGCGCCGCACCCGAAGTCCAGCAGCTTGCCCTCGCCGCGATAAGGCAGATAGCCCAGGTTTCTCCGCTTGTTGAGGACGTGCCCGCCCAGCGGTCCGCCCAGCATGCGGATGATCGACGGGGCCCTGGTACCCAGCGGATAGTCGCGGAAGTTCACGAGCGACCACCGCAGCAGGCCCTGGGGCGGATCGTGTTTGGGGGCCTTGGAGTATGGATCGTACTGCTGGGGATATGCGTTCCCCAGCGACTCCAGCGTCGGTCTGGGGCTCGTCCTGGCCAGCGAGCACTGGCGACAGGTGACCACGGTAAATTCACCGGGCAGATGGTGAAGGCGGTCGGGTCCCTGGAGCACGACGTCGGCGTCGCTCGAGCCGCAGAAATCACACGGGACTTCCTCGAATTCCCACGTCGCATCGGGTTTGTTGTCGGTGTCTGTCATCGCCTGTGCCACGGAGATTATAGTCGCATCGGGCTCACTGCCCAAGCTTGATCTCGTTCTGGTAGTAATCCGGCAGGTCGTCGTTGCGCGCATCGGCCCAGAGCCCCACCCCGCCCTGGCGAGCGAGACGCTGGAGTTCGTGGAACTCTTTCTTGCGCGGATGGCCGAACCGCGGGTCGCTATACCCAAAGCCCCGCCGGATCAACTCGGCGTTCAGGCACAACGCCTTCTCACCCGCCGCCGACCGAAGCGATACATACGCCAGCAACCGTCCGTACTTGCCACGCGTTTTCTTGCAATCTTTCACCAGTTCCAACCGCACGGTCTTGGCCATGCCCAGGCAGAAATCCTTGGTGAATCTGGTGGCCTCCGGGCCGAAGTGCTGCTTGGGCGTGTTGGGCTTGACCGTCTCGGGAGTGTCGACGCCCCAGAGGCGAATCCGCGTGAACTCCTTGCCCTGGATCTCGTCGCGGATATCGACATCCAGCGTATCGCCGTCGACCACGCGGGTTACCTTGAAGCTCTTGTTGTGATAGGTCCGCATATCCGCTGCGTTATTGCGGGCGAGGGTCTCTGCATCCGGACGGTATAGGCCTGGCTTTGTTGCCGGGCGGCGGCCGAACACGCCCAGGTGGTCGCCCGCGATCAGCCCCGCGACGATCAGCATCGCCGCGACATATCCCATGGCCCGCTGGCGCGTATATCGCCTGCGGTGCGGTGCGGAACGGTTGATTGGCTTGTGCTTGCGTCTGCTCATTTAGTCGCAATTTCGCCGAGACGGGGTGTCACATCTGGTTCACAGTTTCGAGGTGTGAACCAAGTGCGATCGCCAATCCGGCGTGCGTTTAGAAGTAGCTGGTATGAAATAATTTACAGTGTCAAATATTCGCTTGACAACTTCGGTTTCGTGTGTCACAGGCTGCCTGGTTTGGACACCTGTGTGACACCTCGGACACCCTAGCGGAGGGCGGGTCCTTTGGCGTCTGTTATGTGGACGCCCATGACTCCGCCGGTGGATTTCTTGTCCGTCCACTGCCACACAACCTTCTTCTCTCGCGTCACTTCAAACAGCACCGCTCCGCGTGAGCCCCGTCCGTGTCCGAAGTAGTTCGCGATCGCGACGTTCCCGTTGGACAGCACTTGTATGCCCGTCATAAGTGCCTCACCCTTCTCAACTTCCTTCCCGCCTGGGACCAGTTGTTTGACGATCTCCTTCTTGCTCATCGACCATACGATCTTGCCCTTGGGGTCCACTTCCTTCAGCAGGAACCAGTCGCAGCACATCGTATTTCCGTTCGCAAGCCGCACCGCCGAGAACGCCGGCGCCTCGGTCTTGATCTCCAGAACGACCTTCCCCTCGGGCGTATACTCGCGGACCACCTTGTTCTGGTGGTGGGCCACCAGGTAATTCCCATTCTTCAGCTTGCGGGCGTGGCGCATCATGGCGTGTCCGCCCTTCTTGTACTTCATCTTAACTTCCTTGACGATCTTCCCCGCCTTGCTGACCTCGATTAACCGCCCGCGGGCGCAGTCGCTCATCAGCGTATTCCCGTCCGCCAGCCGCTGGACCGCGTGGACCTCGCCCTTGACCTCGTATTTCCACACGATTTTCTTATCCGGCGTGATCTCCATCGCCCCAGCCGTTCCGCGGCCACCATAACCCGCCAGCACATTACCGTTAGGCAGCAGCCACGCGTCGTGACACCTCGGCGCCTTGAATTCCCACACGATTTTCCCCTCGGGCGAAATCTTGAATACCTTACCCTTCGACCCGTCCGCCGCCAGCACAGTATGACGCAGTTTCCCCTTGATCAGCGGTTCCGCCGCCGGCGCCTTCTTGCCCTTTTGCGTTTCCTTCATCGCTGCCGCCACCATCGACCCACCCAAAACCGCCACCGCCAGCGCCACGGATGCATACGCAACAAAAGATGATTTTCCAAGCATGATGAATTCCTTTTTTCGATGTTCCCAATTATCAGGTCGTCGGGCGATTCTACCCGCCCGCGGAAGTTCGGGGAAGATGATTATTCAACGGGGTCCGGGTTCATACGGCGCGCGACATCCAGTGACACCTAAAACCAACGACGCGCGACACCGCAAGCGGTTTGGTGGTGAGAGCCCATACGTTTGTTCGCGCGTCATAAAACCGCTTGCGGTGTCGCGGTTCGCTGGTTTACTATCGATTCATGGTCATCGCCTATCACCTGATCTGGACCGCATACGGATGGTGGTTACCCAACGATCCACGGGGGAGCACGTCGGACCGTATACGTCAGAACGTTATCACCGCCCTGGGCGAACTCCACCACGGGCGCAGGGACGTTCAGCCCGCGGGATGGGAGATCCGCGAGTTCTACAACAACGCTCCATCCGTACTGAAGCACGCTTTGCTGACATTCTCTCCGGATGAGTACCGGATCATCGCCGCGAGTTTCGCCGAAACCGTCAAGACGCGCAAGTATACCTGCTACGCCTGCGCCATCATGAGCGACCACGTTCACATGCTCATCCGCAAGCACCGCGACACCGCCGAGCAGATGATCGCCAACTTACAACGAATGTCCCGTGACGCTCTGCGCCGTCACGGTTCCCGCCCGCCCGATCATCCGGTGTGGGGCGGGGCGGGCTGGAACGTCTTTCAGGACAACCCCGACGACATTCGTCGAACGATCCCCTACATCGAAGAGAATCCCAGCAAGATGCAAATGCCCCAACAGCAGTGGACATTCGTGCAGGCGTACAATGGTTGGCCCCTGCACGAGGGACACAACCCCAACTCACCTTACGCAAAGCGACAACGCGGAGAACCGTTCAAAAAGAAGTGATCCCCACGACATTACGCGCGTCCTCGCACCACTCACTAAACCGCTTGCGGTGTAGCGCGTCGTTGGTTGTAAAATGTCGTTGGGTGTAGCGCGTCTTTGGTTTTGAATGTCGTTGGGTGTAGCGCGTCGTTGGTCTACTTCAAAGCACCAATCACAACTTGACTCAATTCCACCTGAAGGCGACAATCGGGATTCTGCGGGATAAGACAATTGGTCCGTAGAATCGTTCTTGAGACACAACGTATGCAAGGGAAGAGACAATGAATGACATGAACGAGGATCGCCAGCGGTTGTCTTCAATTCCGGGCCTTGCTATTCTCGGTTGCTTCGTCGTCGGAGTTGCCGGTCTGATTGGCGCTATCGTCGCACTATGTGATGTCGGGGGTCCTGTTGGCGCCGGCGTTTGCCTTATTGCATCTGCTTTCGCCTTCGGTCTTGCTGCCAATGCGGTTTTCAGGAAATGATCTGATCGTCAAGCCGTCGCCAATCGCCAGCTCGTGCTGAAGATATGAAGAGAGGGCATCCTTAACTGTCTTTTGATACTCTGT
>CAZSLS010000128.1:0-18977 GCA_964607575.1 uncultured Planctomycetaceae bacterium
CTTCAGGAAGTCCGGCGAATCGCTCCTGGACACGGCGCGGAAATGGGTCCTCCTGGGGCCCTGCCAGTGACGCGTGAAGAGCACATACTTGCCGAGCGTGGGATCCCAGAACACGCAGTTGTAGGTATCGCCGTCGTCCAAACCGGGCAACTCTTTCTGCGTCCACTTCACGCCGTCGGGCGAAAACCATACTTGCGTTGTCTTCTTGCCTGGGAGTATTGCCTTGTATCGCTTCTTGGGATCGGTTTCGTGCAGGTCCTTCATAACCCCTACGCCATGTGTGCCGCGGATAACGATATTGTTCTTCTTGCTGCCCTTAAAATCGATGACCCCCAGTTTGGGCTTGGTCCAGCAGATGCCGTCCTTGCTGGTGGCGTAGCATACGCCGAAGTCGCGGTCGGGGCTCCACTTCCATGGGCTCCATGCCCGCTTTTCCCGTGGTCTATCGATCCAGCTTTCCTCGGTACACTGAATGAAAATGCTGTACCAGCACTTGTATATCTTGTCCTGCTCGTCATAGATAATGCTGAGATATGCATTGTTGAAACTGGGTTCCCAAGGCTTGTCCTCTATGAACAACGGATTGTTCTTGTCTTTGCGCACGGTACCGACGGTCAGTTTCGCATTCTTCGTACTTTCGATGATTCGCGAATCCAGCAGCAGGAATCTCGTGCGTTTCACGGGAGACTTCGCGGCGGTATCGTCCGCCGCCAGGCTCCTGCTTGCCAGCATGCACGCAGTCAGCGCCGCAATTGCCGCGATCTTGGTTCTTCGCTTGAAGATTTCACTTTGTCTGGTCATTCGATTGATCTCCTATCAGGTCATCTTCTCGGCAAACAAGTTCGGCACGTTCAGCACTCCAACGATCATGGCGGCGAGCAAGACAGATTTCGATTTGGCGTTTACGATTGTCATGTTGACGTTCCTTTACGGTTTCGGGTATCGGTTTTGAAAACAGGAAAAACGACTCATAGCGGTCGCCGATCGCTACTTGCGCACATCGATCTCGACCTCTTTGGTGTACTTCTTCTTGCTGCCGTCCTTCATGGTGACTTCCGCGGTGGCCTTCACGGTAAAGCGCGGGAGAGCATCCGGTAGTTTGGGCACTTCGACCCGCAGAGCGGAGCCCCTCGCGTCCTCCAGTATCGTTTTCTTCTTCACGTCCAACGAGACGCTGCCGGTTCGCGGTTTGCTCGTCCATCGCGGCCGGGAGTCTTTCGTGGTCATAAGAAGCTCCTGGGGCGAGCCGACGAAAACGACTTCTCCGACGGTCGCGTGGCTCTCGTTGCACTTGATAATCTCGATCCAGCCTTCGCCGAGGAGCCGCTCTATGGTGATACCCCGGTTCCGTGAGTTCAAGGCCACAGTCACGCCTGTCATGCCCCCGGACTCGGGGGGCAGGTTGACGGTCATCCCAAGCTTACAGTCTTCGCATCCCTCCAGTACGAGCACCGCGTCGAGTGCCGAATCCAGAGCCGTGAAATCCGGAGTCAAGAGGGGAACATGAACCCCGCGGGCGTCGAGCAGGAGGCACGACTGGGCGGTTGACCCGGTTACCAACAGCAATCCGCCTTTGACCCCGCACGTGCGCTTGGCGTTTCTGCCGTCGAAAACGATCGGAAAAGTCTGTTTCGCGCGGTTGCCGTCCTCCCAAACGGAGTGCTCCCAAACGGAGTGGACCAGCGTGCCGAGGTGGATCACGCGAACGTTATCGTGGCCGCGGTTGTATATCAGCGGCACTAGTTGCCAGTACCCAGGGCTGTTGCGGGAGCGGAACCCAACATCTGTTTTATGCTCGGTCTTCGGATTCAGTGAAATCTCGGCGCCCTGACCAATGATCAGC
Organism: uncultured Planctomycetaceae bacterium; assembly: GCA_964607575.1. GTDB lineage: Bacteria > Planctomycetota > Phycisphaerae > SM23-33 > SM23-33 > BS750m-G57. The sequence continues at coordinate 1,844 of CAZSLS010000128.1, forward strand.
GTGACCGCGTCGCGCGGGATGTCGATGCTTTCGGACACGACATACTTGCCGGCCATGACCATCGTGGTGCGCGCATTGGCCATCCCCCATTCAATGGCGAGCTGCGGATCTGCGTTCTTGAACAGGACCCTGTCGCCCTCAAAAGGCCGGACCACGGTCTGATCGCCCCGTGGCGAGATCAGGACCGTTTCGTCCTTCCACGACTTCGCGCCGGTGCTCAAGCTCGACGACGTGGAGCATGATACCGACACGCTCATCAGGGCGATGACCATTGCGGTGAGTAAAAGATATTTCGATTTGGCGTTTACGTTCTTCATGTTGACGCTCCCAAACTGGGGTTTAGTGGGCATTGCTCGGTTGCATTCTCCACGCTTTGACGTTGGCGAAGTTTGTGGTTCCGCCTTCGGAGTAGAGAACGACGTTGACGCTGTCGGTTCGTGCGGGATAAACGCGCCGGCAAATCGCCTGTCGATCGTTTGCGAAGATTTCGATCATGGCGTTGTCGACGAACACTCGCAGATTCAGCGGCTCGTTCTTTTTGAGTTCAAGCGGCGCTTCTTCGAGGATACGCACGTATTTTTCCGTATCGCTCGTACTGCTCTTCCGCGAATCGAAGCAAAGCTTCTTCTTTACGGTATCGTAGTAGATCAGCGTCGTTTCTTCTTCCCTCGGCGAGGTTCGCACCTTGACACCGAATCGTTTAGCCCTTGGATTGGCGGGGACGTTGATTTCCAACTCGCAGGTGTTGCCCTTGACACCTTTGAGATTCATCTTCTTTCCGTCAGGAAGAACGATGTTTTTCCATTGTTGTCGATGGGTGCGAAGGACTTGAAGTTCCTTCACCGGAGCGCGACGGAGCGTGTTGTCTTTACCAAGCCAAACGGTTTGCGGCAGGCTGTAGACGCCGGCCCATCCGGCGTCCAATGCCTTTTGGCGTCCCGCGTTCGGCCAGACCCAGAGAATAAAGCGTCCTTTGTCGTCGAGAGTCGCTTCAGGGGCTGAGAGGCTGCTGTTTGCCCAGCACATTCTCCCGTGAGATTCCGGAATGAACTTGTCGTTCTTCTTATCGTAGGACCCGACGTAATAGTGATTGCCCGTGATATGAGACAGGAAGATCATTGCGTACTTGCCGCTCGGCTTGCCGCCGCGCCGGCTTGACGGTAATGGCAGGAAGACGGGACACGCGTTGTCGTCGGCCGGACCGGTCCAGGAATTATCGACCTTGCGATCGTAGAATTCGCCCTTGTAGGTCCATTTGTGCAGGTCAGGCGATTCGAAAAGATAAAGGTGATCGCCAAGGAACTCCTGCGGAGCGTTCGGCCGCGGAGTGCGTTTGTCTCTCTTGACGCCATAGGCGCGAACCAGGAATTTGTTTCCCATGGCCATGTAGTACTTGCCGTCTTTCTTCCAGATATTCGTGGGATCGTCCGTACCGTAGTACACTCGTTTTCCGCTGGCGTCCGTGTGATCGTAATACCCGCGATGGTTCGCTTTGATGAGCGGATTCGGCTTCAATTTGACCCACTTGTTGAATTCCGGATCGACGTTCCTGGCGATTCCGACGCCTTTTCCTTTCCGGCCGGGCTTCAGCCAATACGAAAGATAAGCGGTTCCGTCTTCATCGACGAAGGCGCCGCCGCTGTATGCGCCGAATTCATCATCCGGGCCGGGCCCGATCGCATCGAGGTGATGTCGCCAGTGGACCAGGTCGTGACTCGAAGCGTGTCCCCATGTGGCGCCAAGACCGAAGGGATTATGGAGATACAGGAAATGGTAGCGACCATCAACGTAGAAACACCCGTTCGGGTCGCCAGCGCCATTTTCAGGCATGCAGAAGTGGTACGTGGGACGATGGGGATCTTCGAGCAGCTTCGCCCGGAGCATAGCCGCCGACTGCATCACCTGAGCGTTTGCTGCATCTCCTTTCTGCCAATTTGAACCGGTGACTCTCGGGGTGAACCGACCGTCTTCCGCTTGAGCGGTGGCAGTGGTCAAACAAAATGCAACAATCGCAACAACTGACAGGAAATTTGATTGTGTGTCCGGACTCGCCCCGGGCCCGGGAGGCGGGGGGGGTGTCGTCTTTTTCAAATCAATTACAGGCATTGTTGCTCCTCTAAGTTAATGTCACATCATACTTTGCGACATAGCATTCGGGGGGACATCCATAGCGTCTTGCGTCCTTTGGCCAGTTCTATCTCCACACCCTTCGTCGTCTTCCAGGGGTTATCGGCGGTCTGTCCAGTCGAACTGTCGCCGCCTGCGTTGACGTCGCGATAAATATCAGGCATACCGCGACCGCGACTGATTCCAACGATAGGAACGAACGTCTGCTATTCGTATCAGCGTTTCCTTCAGTCGTTGCTTTTGCCCAGGTACTGCTTCAGGCTGATGAGTTTGGGCGGGTTCTTGTCGTTTTCGATTCCGGCGATCAGTTCGTCAGCCTTCTTAATCCAATTGCCGCGTCTCTCTTTTTGCCATTGGACTTTGAGTTTCTTCAGATCCGGTAGGATGGGTCTTGCCGCTCCGCGATACTGCTTCAAGACACCGAGCGACACGTCGGTGACGTAGTTTCGGCCCCACTCGCGCAGGTTGATCATCATGATCGCCATATGCATGCCCTCTTCGATGCGCAGGCGCGCCATCGTCTGGAGACCGGCGAGTCGTACGCCTTTGGAGAACATCGTGTTGGCCGGCGCCATGTCCCTGATCGAAGCGTAAAACTCAGGCGCCAGGGCCTTGACGTCTTCCATCGTCAGCAGCTTGTAGGTCGACCGCAGGCATCCGCGCGCGTGGGAGTCGGGATTGGTCGCCACCGAGCGAATGGCCGGATAGAGCGACTTCTTGTCGATCCCGTCTATCGAACCGGCGAGGATCCCCCTCGGCCCGTACGAACCGCCCGGATAGAATAGCGCGTAGGCTATCGCCCCGACACCGAATTCCATCGGATCGGTCTTGTCCTTGACGGCGGCGGCTTTCAGCATCTGCGGGAGGACGGGTTTGGCGGCCGGACCGATGGTGCGCAGCGCTTCTGCGGCTTGGACGCGCACCCATCGGTCGTCGTCATTAAGCATGCCTGCAATGGCGTCCAAAGCGGGAACTGCCCGCCCGCGGAGCTGGCCCATCGCGATCACCGCGCCGAGGCGGTCGTTTACCTTCTTGCTCTTGAGCATCGCCAGCAGTTGCGGGAGGACGTTGTCCTTTCGCCGGCCCAGTTCTGCGGCGGACCGAACCCGATCCAGGGGCGACCACTTGCTCAGACCGGCCAGCAGGTGCTTTATCGTTCGCTTGGAGTGCGCGTTGTCGCCGAGCCAGCGTTCGGCCTCGATGGCCTCGGCGACGTCCTTGTCACTGAGCCAATTCTCTTTGTGCGGATCGCGTCCGGTGATGTAGATTTTCCTAAGGGGCGCCGCGTATCCCAGCATGTGCGACCCGGTGGAATTGAACACGCTGCGGTAGCTCCTGGCGACCCCCCCGCCGCCGACGGGAACGTGAACGAACGCCCCGTCCCAACGCCGTACCAGGTCGTGATACCACCGCATTTCCTTCATGAAGGCGGCCATCGCTTTGGGTCCGCCGCAGTTGGCGGCGATCGGGCCCCAGACGTGAGAGAACCCGCTTCCGGCGTGGCCCCACTCGCGAGACTCGTACGACGCGGTAACCATCTTCGAGAAGAACTGCGTCTCGGTCCGCTTGCCCTGGAGCGCGAACGCCATCGCGGTGATCGACGTCTTGCCGTTGTCGTCGTGTACGGCGCCGGGGCGATGTTCGCCGTAGGGGATAGCTCCCTTGCCCACGTAATTACCGAAGAACCGGTTGGACCTCGCTATGGCGCCGTCCAGCTCGGGGTCTTTGATCCCGCACTTGCGGGCCAGGACCATCGAGACGAAACACGGAAGCCCCGCCTGGTTCACCGGACCGTACGGCGGGATCGGACCGTGCAGCCTACCGTCACGACCGGCGCCGAACAATCCGTGCCCCCACGTACCGTACTTGCCCTGTCCGCGGGCGATGCTGACGGTGTAGGCTTTGATCGCCGGCAGGACCGTTTTGTCACCGGTGGCGAGGTAGTATTCAGTCAGAAAAAGGTTCTTGTATCCGAAACTCCAGGTGTGCTTACCGTTGTGGTTGGCGGCCTTCCAGAGGGCTTCGACCTCGGGCGTTCCGCCCGCCATCGCGCGGGCGCTGTCGCGCACCAGTTTCATGTATTCAGGCCTGCCCGACGCCAGAAGCGCCAACTGGTTGATCGGGAAGCGATTCTGATCGTTGACATTCCGGGCGATAACGGCCAGGCCGCGGGCGAGAATCTTCTTCGCTTTGGGGCAGTTGTAGGGCGATGTGTCGCTGTAGGCGCCCATTACCTGGAGCTTGACGCTGACGCTCCGCCTCTTGCCCTTCCGCCAAACGGTTAGCGGCAGGGAGCCCCCTTTGGCTTCAGCCCGTCCGATCGCCAGACCGAACGCTTTGCGGGCGTCCCGGGCGAACGGTTTACCGAACGCCCCGAGAATCACGTCGCCCTTTTCGAGCACGCCGGCCGCGGGCGAGCCCTTCTCGGCGGACGTGACGAGTATCTGGCGGGCCTTGACCGTCATGCCCCCTTCGACGTGCATCCAGCCCAACGCCCCGGTCGGACCGAGGTTGTAGTTGTTGGAGGTCTTGCCCGGCGTGGTCTTGGTCAGGTCGACAGGTCCGGCGAAAAGATCCCCCCCGCCGCCTGCCAACAGGACCGCAACGATCGCTAAAACGATAGATTTCAACTTCGTTCTCATGGGACTCTTTCTCATTCCTTCCTCAACATTTGCAGTATTCGTGCGCCGGATTACTTCTTGATCGGCGTGATGCGGAAGTCATCAAAACGGATCCAATGTTCGGCGTTCGGCGGACCGTTGTAGCATTGGATGGATATCTGGTGCTTGCCCCCGGCGGGGATTCGCCCCTTACCGGCGGTTAAGAATTCGCCCTTGGCGTCCGGGCGATACTGGGCGGTCCACCCGGCTTTCGACACCACCAGGCGCAGTTGCACGGTCTTGGCGGTCATCGGCTTGACTCCCGGGATTATCACCAACTTACCGCGGACCAGCTCCTTGACGAGCTTTATCACGGGTTTGCCATTGTGGTACCACATGATGCCCGCCTGCTCGAACTGGTTGGTCGGAACCGTGTGGCTCGTCACCGTCACCTCGACGGTATACGCGCCCTTTGCCGGATCGAGCGCCTTTCGGAGCAGCGCATTCTTCACGTTGTGCGACACGCCCGGCTGGACGCAAATCTCCAGCCCGCCGTCCTTGATGCGCCATTTCTTCTTGTCCTCGCGCAGCCAACTCCAACCCCCGTCGAGCTTACCGTCGAAGCTGTCGACAAAACCCGCCGGCCCCGCTTTACCGGCACCGGTATTCTCGGGCCCGGTCGGATTGGGCGGCGCTTTCGGTCCGCCAAGCAATTCCACCATCGCCCTGCCCATGCCCTCGCCGATCAGGTAGTAGCTCTCGGCGTTGCAGCACCAGTGATAGCGGATCGGGCGCGGCGAGACGGGCCCGTCCCGGAAGAAACTACGAGTCTCGACGTACTGAACGTTGCCTTTGAATTCAGGGCGATTGGCGGCGGCGGTTTGGGCCTTCATGACGCCCAGGCGCCGGGAAACCGTCTGACCCCATCCGCCGAATCCGCTGCCGCCTATCACGAACGGCAGCTTGGGGACGCCCAGGTCCTTTCGGACGTCACGGATAAAGTTGACCATGTTCTTCTCGTACTGGGCGACATCATTGGCGCTGCACCCGTCGTTCCACCCCTGGTGCCATCCGAACCCCACAATCTCGTAACCCTTTCCGTCGTAATCGGGAAAATCGGTTTTGAGATTCTTCAGCGCCTTCTTCACGTCCGCGATCATCCCGTCGTACTGATCGCCCACGCCCGGACCGCGAGGCTTCTTGCCCGCCGGACCGGAACTCGGCGGGCGCCACGGACCGGCAAGGCTGCAGCCGCCCGGGGCCCGCTTGATCAACAGCACCTTGTCGTCGATATAGTCGCCAACGACCCAACCAAACGCCAACTCCGGACCGATACTGTTCTTCGCCGCGGACTTGCCAATGGTCAACTTGCTCTTCGCGTCATAATAGCTGAGCAGGACGTCGTCGCGCACGATCCATTTCCCATCCTTGTCGAGCAGATGCTTGTAGCGCGCCGCCGTGGCGGAATCCTTGGTGAGCGTCTCGAGCGTGCCTTTCTGCCCGGGGCGTCCCTTTATGACTCCGTGCCCTTCCATGTTCGACTGGCCGGCGAGAATGAACACTTTCAGGCGGCCGGTCTTCTTCTGAACGGACTTTGGCTTGGCGGCGCCCGCCTGCACGCACGCAAACTGTCCAATCGCCAACATAGCGACGATCGCACTTACCGTTACGCGACGGGGAATTCTTGTGGTTGCCATGTTTGCTCCTTAGTTAACGTCTTCTAATACTTATCTGGTGTTTCCGGATAACGTCACCCTTTACCAATTCGCATCGATGATCTTCTGGATTGCCGGATACTTTTCGTCCGTCTCGCCCAGTTCCTTGCGGGTCTTCTTGAGCTGAACCTTCATGTCGGCGATTGTTTTGGCGAATGCTGGATTGGCATATTCGTTTTTCATTTCTCGGGGGTCTTTTTCGAGATCGTAGAACTCCCACGCAGCCGGTGTCTTGCGACCCCTGCCCCTGGCGCTGATTCCATAGAAGAAGATCAGCTTGTAACGCTCGCCACGAATACCGAAATGGGCGGGAACCTGCAAGTTGTGGGCCATGTGCATCCAGTAGCGATAGTAGGTGACTTTGCGCCAGCCTTTGGGTTTCTGCCCGCTTTTCAGCGCGGCCGCGAAGGAGTGACCCTGCATGTAATCGGGCGTCGCGACGCTGGCGAGGTCCAGGATCGTCGGGGCGAAATCGGTATTGTTGATAAGCCAATCGTTCGTGGAGGCGGGCTTGACGGTTTTCGGATAGTGTACGATGAAGGGCATGCGCATGGCCTCCTCGTACATCCATCGCTTGTCGATGAAATCGTGCTCGCCGAGGAAGAAGCCCTGGTCGCCGGTATACATGATGATGGTATTATCGAACTCGCCGATTTTCTTGAGGTGGTCGACCAGGCGCTTGACGTTGTCGTCGACACCCTTGACGCATCGCAGGTATCGTTTGAGATACCTCTGGTAGGCCTCGGACCCGTATTCCGGATCGGACAGTTTTGAACTCACCCCGAGCTTCCTTGCCATGCCCCAGCTTGGATGGTTTTTCGTCAGTCCGGCGCCGTACTTCCGGGTGGCCTTGGAGCCGAAGCCCTCCGCCGGCTGACCGTGGAGATTGTCCGGCTCGGGGATGGTCACATCTTCGAGATACTTGTCGTAGCGTTTGGCGTTCTGGAACATGTCGTGCGGCGCCTTGAAATGATGCATCATGAAGAAGGGCTTCTTCCGGTCCCACCCGTTCTTCAGCCAATCGAGGCTTATATCCGCGATGGCATCGCTGGAGTGCTGTCCCTTCTTGCGGATCACGTTCCTCGGCCAGCGATTGTCGCCCCGAACGCGGAAATCCGGATTGTGGTACTTTCCCTGTCCCGGAAGGACGCAGTAATAATCGAACGCTCCGGGCTCCGCCGACAGATGCCACTTGCCCACCATCGCCGTCTGATAGCCCGCCTTCTTCATCTCGATGGGCAGATACTGGCGATCCGGCGGGATTTGTCCGCCGAGTACGATGATCCCGTTTTTCTGCGAGTACTGCCCGGTGATGATGCTGGCCCGGCTTGGCGTGCAGATGGAGTTGTTGCAGAACACGCGGTCGAACCGCATGCCGCCCTTTGCAAGCGCGTCGATGTTGGGCGTGGGGTTCAGCTTCGCCAATCGACTACCATACACCCCGATCGCCTGCGTGGTGTGATCGTCGGACATGATGAAAAGGATATTGGGCTTGCGCCGGGCCGAACCCTTCGATACCGGCGCGCCGGCGAAGGCAGTCCGACCAGCCAGGGCAAACAACACACCTGCCCCGCCGGAGTGTTGGATAAACCGCCTGCGCGACATTACTTCTCTTCTCATAACATTACCTTTCTACTTGATTAACTCTTCGGTCACGTATGCCTTGCAGCAATCTTACCTGTCCGTCACCCGCACACAAAGAAGCGTTTTGCCAAGAGCGCCAGGTGACGGCTTTTTGCCACGGATAAACACGGATGAACACAGATACTTCTTTGGCTACGACAACGGTCACGACAACGGCTTCTTGTGTTATCTGCAATTGGATGCCATTGTCGTTGCCGTTGCCGTAACAACACAAGCCTTATCCGTGTTCATCCGTGTTCATCCGTGGCAAAAAAGAAACACCTTCCCGGGGCTCAAAAAAAATTTCAGAAAAGTCTTTGCGTTCTCCTGCCGATATGTTACAAAGTACTTTGTGATACAAAGTCGACTACTCAGAAACGCAGGTTTTCCGGGTTTGCCACGGGCCCTGCATCAAACAGAACCGAGTCGCACGCGTAGTCGTTTCAAGGAGAACTCGAGATGGATGCGGATAAAGCTGCTGAGAATCTCACGGTAATTCGTCAGTTAATGGAACGCCCGATTCGCTACTCGACGATGAGCGGGCTTTCGGGCATCCTTGCCGGTTGCGCGGCCCTGGGGGGGGTCGCCGCCGACTCGTGGGTGTGCGACAACCTGCCTGCCGACGCATTGTGGATAAACCTGCTCCTATGGGCCGGCGTGTTCATGACCGCGTTCACGTGCTCCGCCGTCCTGACGTACATTCGCGAGCGCAAACAGGGCATGCCCTTCTGGTCGCCGATCAAGCGTCGGATCCTGGTGACGATACTCCCGCCGTTTGTCGCCGGAGTTGGGCTTACACTGGCGATAATACATCGCAGCTACACAGGAGACGGACCGAACCAGTGGGGCCTGATCCCTCCGATATGGATGACATTTTACGGTGTTACGCTGTGGCAGATCGGGTTGTTTTCCGCGGGTGAACTGCGCGCGATGGGCATCGCGTTCATACTTGCCGGTCTGGTCACCGCGTGCGAGTACCAGTACTCGATTCCCGGTCTGGAACCGGGGACGGCACCCTACTGGACGCTGGGGATAACGTTTGGCGGATTCCACATCGTTTACGGAATCGTCGTATGGATCAGACACGGTGGTTGACCCCGCCGGTAGAAAGGCCAAACAAGCGTGGGCAAAGACAAACCCCACAATCTGATTGATGATGTGATCCACCAGCGAACGCGACTGGCGATAATGGCTACGCTCGCTGGACTGGAAAGCATCGACTTCAACGATCTGAAGGCCCAACTGGGCCTGACCGACGGGAACCTCTCGACGCACCTTGCCGCGTTGGAGCGTGCCGAGTACGTCGTGATCACCAAGAGCTTCCGGGGCAAGAAGCCCCGCACCACAGTGGCCCAGACCGCCAAAGGCCGCAACGCTCTGACAAACTACGTGAACCTACTCCAGGGGATACTGGATCAGGCGAAATAACTGCGGGCCGTGGGGCATGGAGGCCCGCGGCTGCGGAGGCGAGCGAAATGAAAGTAAAAATGATCTTGCCCGCGCTGACCGAAGCCTTGTCGCCCTATTTCCGGGCGATCAAGTATTCGCTGTTCCCCCCGCTGGGGCTGGCGACGCTGGCGGGTTATCTCGGCGAAGACGATGAGATCGAGATTGTCGATGAGCACGTCGAGCCGCTATCGCTGGACGATGAACCGGACCTCGTTGCGATTCAGGTCTACATCACCGCGTCGCGCCGAGCGTATGAGATTGCCGATCATTATCGCCGCCGCGGCGTGCATGTGTGCCTCGGCGGTCTGCACGTTACGGCGATGCCCGACGAGGCGGCCGCCCACGCAGATACGATATTCTGCGGGCCGGGCGAGTACAGTTGGCCCGCGTTCGTACAAGATTTCCGCCAGGGCAATCCGGGCGAGGTATACCTCTCGAACATCCGCTCGCTGGCCGACGCGCCGCCGGTGAGGCGCGATCTGATCAAGCGCCGTCTGTATCTCACGCCCAACACTATCGTGGTCTCGCGCGGATGCCCGCACCATTGCGAATTCTGCTACAAGGACTCGTTCTACAGCGGGGGCAAGAGTTTCTACACGATGAGCGTCGACAACGCCCTCGGCGAGATTGACCGCCTGCCCGGGAGACACGTGTACTTCCTGGACGACCACCTGTTTGGAGATCGCCGTTTCGCCTCGGGGCTCTTCGAGGGCATGCGGGGGATGGGGCGGCTGTGGCAGGGCGCGGGAACGGTTGAGTCCGTGCTGCGGGGCGACCTTATCGAAAAAGCGGCGGGCGCCGGTCTGCGGAGCCTGTTTGTCGGTTTCGAAACGCTCGACAACGCCAACCTGAAGAACGCGGGCAAGTTCCACAATATGCGTGCCAATTACGCCGCGGCCGTCAGGCGACTACACGACCTGGGCGTCATGATAAACGCCAGCTTCGTTTTCGGTATGGACAGCGACGGTCCCGACGTATTCCAGCGCACCGCGGACTGGGCGGTCGAGCAGGGCATCGAGACCGCCACATTCCATATCCTGACCCCCTACCCCGGCACGCGCCTGTTTAACCGCCTGGCCGCCCAGGGACGGATCGCGACGCGCAACTGGGAGCTGTACGACACGCGTCACGCCGTCTTCCGCCCCGCAGGCATGAGCCAGCGCCGCCTCGAAAGCGGGTACTGGAGCGCGTACGAAAGATTCTACCGCTGGAGCAGCATTCTCCGCGCGGTCCGCACCAAGCGGGGCCTGCCCGCTCGATTGCGACACCTGGCGTATACCGGAGCATGGAAGAAGTTCGAACCGTTATGGAACGTGGTGATCAAGGCAGGCCTCCTGCAGCGAACCACACCACTGCTCGAATCGGTGCTGTCGGGCTTCGGGCGAATCGCAGCGACCGGCGAGCCCAAACATAAACACTCGCGAGAAATCGTAATCGCCGGTGGTTGTCCCTGATCGGGAGAGAAAGGCCGGACAATGATACTGCTGTTCATCATGACAGGGCTGATGGTACTGGCGTACCCGTTTGTCGAGTTGGGGACGTTCGCCATTCTCGCCGCGGTGACGTTCCAGGAGTTCCGGTTCACATCCGCCAGGCGGATAGTCTGCGGATTCGGCCTGGTGATCGGGCCGGCGTGTCTGCTGATGCTCGCTAACGACACATTCTGGTATCCGTGGAACGAATCGGCGATGCTGCTGGTCTGGATCGTCGTCGGGGGCGGCGTGCTGATCTCCCTGTTTTCCCGACGACGGCTTTACACCAGCGGGTTGAACTTCCTGAGCATCATCGTACTGGCGGGAATTTGCCTTTGCTACGTGGTCCGAATGACATCCGCCGGACACCCCATATTGGCGGTCGTACCCTTGATGCCTCTGGTAAATCTGTTACTGCTCGCCCGCCACGTGTGGTGCTGCGGCGAGTTGAATCTGAATCCAATATCACGCTTCTCGACAATCATGCACGGAAAGGAACCTGACATGAACGCACAACGATTTACAGCAATCGCATTCATCTTCGCGGCCGCAAGCATCGGCTGGACCATACTGGGCAACACTATCGACTATCGGACCGACCAGTTGGAACAGTCGCTCAGCGAGGAGGTCGACACGATGTGGGGACCGGCGGGCATTGTGCAATGTACGCCCTGCGTCCTGACCGGCGGAATTACGGAGATGGACCGTGGTGAATATGACACGCCGATCCAAAGCGACGTTGAAGTGAACTTCGAACATCACAATCGCTACAAGGGCCTGCTGTGGTTCAGCACGTACACGGTGAAATTCAGCGGAACCTACCGGCTCGGCGGGCCCGAAAAGGACGCCACGTTCCTGTTCAAGGTGCCCGACGACGTCCACTCGCTGGAGGAGATGACGTTCACGGTTAATGACGTCGTCGTCGAACCGGTTGACTCGACGAGGTATGGCGTGTCGAATACGCTCGAGGTCCCGATAAGCGCCGGCGCCGAAAGCATTGTCGAAGTGAAGTACACCACCCGCGCCAGAGACCGCTGGGCATATTCGTCACAATGGCACACGGCGGTCAGACCGGGCCTGCTGCGGAATTTCACTCTGATGGCCAGTACTGATTTTGCGGACATCGACTATCCCAAAGGATCGGTGAGTCCGACGGCACCTGCCGACAAAACTGACGGAGGCACGGTCGCAAAATGGCAGTACAAGTCCATGCGGGCCAACCAGACAATGGGTATCGAGATGCCCGCTCGCACCAACGCCGGCCCGATCGCCGCACGCATGAGCTTCTTCGCGCCGGTGTCGCTGGCGTTCTTCTTCACCGTACTGTTCACGGTGGTGGTCTTGAAGAAGCTGCCCCTGCACCCGATGCACTACCTGTTTATCTCGGCGGGCTTCTTCGCGTTCCATATATTGATGGCGTACCTGGTCGACCTGATCCCGATCCACGCGGCGTTCTGGGTATGTGCAGCCGTCAGCACGGCGCTGGTGGTGAGCTACATGCGCCTGGTAGCGGGCGTGAAGTTCGCGGTGATATATGTCGGGGCGGCGCAGGTGGTCTACCTGGTGGGCTTCAGTTATGCGTTCTTCTGGGTGGGCGTGACGGGTCTGGCGCTGACCGTAGGTGCGATTGCGACGCTGTTCGTACTGATGCAGGCCACCGGAAAAATAGACTGGTATGAAGTGTTCCGCAGAGCCCCGGTCAAGAGCGACCAGTGGGTAACCGTACCCCCCCTGCCCGATGAAGCCCGCGCCGCACCAGAACCGCCCGACGCGAGCGACAATGAATAACGCCCACAACTATTGCGATACGAACCGCCGCAGGCGACAATCATTGCGCCGGTCCGGCCGGTGAACAATCGCGAGACAAAATGAAAGGGCGTGTCCAATGCGAAACGCAATATTATTGATGGTGCTCGTCGCCTTGGCGGCCACAGCGGCGACCGCAGCCACGGCGGATTATTACGGTGATCCGAAAACCGCCAAGGGCGATACGGGCCTGCTGTCGGTGCTCAAGCCCGGCCAGACAGTCGGCTTGACCGAACGCGGAGCCGCATATGAACTGACGATCTCGACAACGAAGATACTATCGAGATACAAGGTGGCGAAAGTCGGCAGGGATTACGTAGTCCTCAACAGCCAACCCAAACTCCTGGACATACGAATCCCGGTAACCTCGATCCGCGCGATCATTCACATGAAACGCTGAGAGGCGCCTCACGCGATCTCGATCAGTTCGACTTCGAAGATCAGCGCGCAGTTCGGGGGGATATCCCCGCCCGCCCCGGCGCGGCCGTACGCCAGCTCCGACGGGATGTACAACTCCCACTTGGCGCCCTCGTTCATCAGTTGCAACGCTTCGACCCATCCGGCGATCACGCGGTTGACCGGGAACGTCGCCGGTTGGCCGCGATCGTATGAACTGTCGAACACCGTCCCGTCGATCAGCGTGCCGCGGTAGTGAACCGTCACGCTGTCGGTGGCTACGGGCGTCGCGCCGGCGCCGGCTTCGATCACCTTGTACATCAGCCCGCTGGGCAGAACGGTCACATCGTCTTTGGTCTCTTTTTCAGCCAGGAACGCCCGGCCGGCTTCCAGATTATCAGTCATCGATTCTTCCATTTCATTGATCCGAAGACCGGCGCCTCCGGACCTTAAGGGTTATCACGCCGCGACAGTATACCAGCCCGGCGGCAAAATACCACCCGCTGCCGTTTTGAGGCGCCTGGTGAACATGTCACATATGGTTCACACGTCTCGCCCGCGTCGATTGGCATCGGACCGGGCGATCTCAGCCCGCGACGCGCCCTGGCAACTAACCTATCAGGCCGCGCCATTGACAGTTACGACATATCCCGAACTATCGATCTTCGATAATTGCATCCGCCGCCGCCTCGCCGCCGCGCCAAGAGTGTGAACCTGCCGGACATACCGACAATCGCTCATGCCTGCTCCGTCCGCCGCCATAACACCTTTTATCCACACCGTTTATAGCAATGCGCCCCGCCCTGGAGTTTTCTCCAAACTTCATTTGACGCCGCGTTATATGTCACAGGCAATTAAAGCTATTAGCTGTCGGTTGTTAGCTCTCCGCTTTGGGCGCAGCGCCCGCCGCCGCCGCCTGCACTTCGTAGCGAAGCATCGCTTCGCGAAGTAGTGTCCGCCAGTTCCCAGTTGCCAGCCGTTTCCCCCTTGTCTCCAGTTTACCAAAGATCGACAATCCCGAAGAACATCGGGATCGTCGTTTATGGTCGGGACGAAAAATCTGCTGTATGCCACTACGACTTGTCAGGACGAAGCCAACGGCGAAGACCGAAGTCCGTAGATTGAAAGAAACCTCCATGCGAAATGCGATAACCAGCGTTGTGTTCGCCATCTTGCTGACAGCATGTCCGGCCGTCGGCGAAAAAGCCGCGAGCAGTAACAGGAAACCGCCCAAAACTTCCAATACCTTTGTGGTCAATAACCGCTCGGATAGTGCATCCGACAAAAATCCGGGTACGGGGGCCCTGCCCCTGAAGACCATCCAGGCCGCAGCGAATCTCGCCCGGGCAGGTGATACAATTCTGGTCAGGGCGGGCATCTATCGTGAAGAGGTCATACCCCCACGAGGCGGGACATCATCAGCCAAGCCAATCGTCTATCGCGCCGCGCCTGGAGAAGAGGTCTCCATAAGGGGATCGCAGCGGATCACGACCTGGGTGCCCAAGGGCGACGGCGTATGGATGGTTGAACTGGATACCTCTTTCTTCAAAGGATACAACCCTTTCGCCATGCCCGTTTGGGGTGCGTGGCTGGCCGGCGGCAGGGATCGCCGATTGGGCGATGTGTACTGCAACGGGGAAGCATTTATGCAGAAGATGAAGATTCAGGACATAAAATCCAAGCCCAACACGTGGTACACCAGCGCCGCCTACGGATACACCAACAAGACGGATTTCCCCGCCAGCAGACAATACCCAAACGGGAAGATCAAGATCCACGCCAATTTCGGAAAGCTGGACCCCAACAAGAACCTCGCGGAAATTAACGCCCGCGCCACGGCCATCTTCCCCAGGAAAGCGGGCCTCAAGTACATCGTTATCGACGGTTTCGACATCAGGCACACCGCCCCGCAGTGGGCCGACATTTACACGCTCGAACAGGGCGCCATCGGCACGAAATACGGTTACGGGTGGACCATCCAGAATTGCAGGATTACCAACTCCCGCAACATCGGGATTTCCCTGGGCGTCACGGATGAAGTTCACTTTCCAAGAAACAACAAGGCCGAAGGTGGATTCCTGGAGGGCGGGAGTAATATTCCACCCATGGACACCATCGGGCATCACCTCATTCGCAACAATGTGATCAAGCGATGCGGCCAGGTGGGCATTTATGGATGCTACGGCGCGGTGGGAAGTGTTATCGAGGGAAACGCCATTTCAGAGACCAATTACCGCAACGAATGGTTTGGTATGAACCAGGCGGGAATCAAGATCCTGTTTCCCATCGACGTGGTCATACGCAATAATCTCATAGTCGGGACAGCCAAACATCAAATATGGCCCGTGGGAATATGGCTGGACTGGGGCGCCCAGAACACGCGGGTTACGGGCAACATTCTGTACGATGCACGTTTGGGACTGGAAGTGAACCTCGGCCCGGTGATCGTGGACAATAATGTTTTTATCCGATCGAGCGTGGGGGTAGAGAGCAATGGCGTTATATTGGCTCACAATCTGTTTTACGACTGCGGGTTTAACTTCGGGTCCTCTCCCAAACGCATCGTTCCCTACTATAAACCCCATTCCACGGTCCGGGCCGGTAAGACAGGTCCAACGCTTCGCCATGAGAGAATATTCAACAACATCATAATTGGCGGCCACGGTTTCGCCCGCAAAGGATTGATCGGGAAAAACGCCAGAACCGCGGATTTCATCGTCAATAACAACGTCTACCTTAACGGCGCGGGCAAGTTCCCAAACCAGGATACGGGCAGCGTTGTGAATGCTTCAAAAACCAAGGCCTGGTACAAACGCGACGACAAGTCCATAACGATCAGTTACGAACTCCCCGCAGCCGTCTTCGACAATGACAAAAAATACCCGCTGATCACCTCGAAGGGCATGGGCAAAGTACCCCTGGCCAACATGTTCATGGAGCACCCCGACGGCAAGCCGCTGGACATCACATCCGATTACTACGGTAAACGGATTATTCCCGCCAAAGTCATGCCCGGGCCTTTCCAGAATATCAGAAAAGGAGAGAACCGCTTCACAATCTGGCCAGGGAACACCTCACACGAGAAAGAGCGACCCCGATAGATCGGGACCAAGACGGAATTCGTCAGTAATTAAGCAAGGGGCACCGGACATTAGAGCCTTCGTAATCGAATGGCGTCTAGTGCGGCACGTGCCTTCTTGCAGGTTCCAGTATGCATGCCTGAATGTTTCTTTACCAATAGTATTCATTCACATTCGTGGACCACCATACTCAACTACTCACCGCCCCAACCCACGACTATCAGATGGGGACAGTTTTTTTCGTCCCGGCCCATAAACGACTGTCGTATTGTCGATTATTGAGAGGCAGGAGGCAAGATTAAAAGCTGGCAGTAGGCCCTTCGACTGCGCTCAGGATCTAACGACAGTTGGCCCTTCGACTGCGCTCAGGATCTAACGACAGTTGGCGACGGCGGCACGGCGGACGGCGATCCCGATGTGCTTCGGGACTGTAAGCACGCAATCCCGATGTGCTTCGGGACTGTAAGCACGCAATACGGAATCTCCAATTTCCAGGTACCGACAAACGGCGGGAATTCCGGGGACTCACCTTACTTAATTACACCTTCTGCTTGAACGAAACCCAATAATTAAGTATGGTGTCCCCAATGGCCCTAAGTTAAGAGAAGAATAGGGACCTCCGCGAAAACCAGAAGGGGATTATATGGATTAACGGATTACATGGATTAACGGCCAGGGGCTTGGTAACGACAAGTCTAAGAAACGGTTGGCCTTTACATAATTGAAGCCGTTAATCCCTCAATCACGAAAATCCATGTAATCCCCAACTGTCGTTCGAAGGCAAAACGACGTTAACTACGGGCCATTGTATGGTGAGTCTATGAAGCAAGTCTCCTTCCGGTTGTGCGAGGTCGATCGTATGATCG
>CAZSLS010000129.1:0-18898 GCA_964607575.1 uncultured Planctomycetaceae bacterium
GAAGTCTGGGAGCCGAAGTTCACTCTTCATGGATTCCGCTACGTGGAGATGACGGGTTTTCCGGGCACCCCCACAGCTGCGAACCTCGAAGGTAGATTCGTATATAACTCGGTTGAGACCACCGGGCAGTTCGAGTGCTCCAATCCCCTGCTGAACCAGATTCACAGCAATGTCTGCTGGACGTTCATGTCCAGCCTCCAGGGTATCCCCCAGGACGCCGCCGACCGTGCCGAACGGGTCGCGTGGCTGGGCGACACGGGCTTTGTAGCCGAAGATTACATGTACAATTTCGACACGGCCGTCTTCTGGGCAAAGTGGATGGACGACCTCAGGGACTCCCAGCGTCCAAACGGCGATGTGCCTCTTGTCAGCCCGCTGCACTGGCGGAAGAACTACAGGCTCTGGGTGTGCTGGCCGAGCACGTATCCCCTGATCACCTGGTATCTGTACCAGTATTACGACGACCAGCGGGTCCTGGTCGACCATTATGACGGTATCAGGAAGCTGGCGGATTATTACGACTCCAGGGCGAACGATCATATCATTTCGGTCGGCCTGGGAGACCATATGGAGCCCGAGCGGGCCAAGGGCAGGAGCAATTTCAAACCAAAGTATACGCCGGGAGGCCTGACGGCGACGGCGTATTACTACTACGATACCTGGATCGTCGCGCAGGTGGCGAAAATCATCGGCAAGGACGCTGACGCCAAAAAATACTCCGAGCGGGCCGAGCGCATCAAGAAGGCCTTCAACGAGAAATACCTCGACAAGAAAACGAACCAGTACGCCACCGGCAGCCAGACTTCCAACGCCGCGGCGCTTCATCTCGGCCTGGTCCCCGAAGACAGGATCCAAGCCGTTCTGAAAAACCTCGTCGATGAAATCATGATAAAGCACGAAGGGCATCTCTCGACGGGGATCCTGGGTACCAATGCCCTGGAGCAGATCCTGGGAGAACTTGGACGGGTTGACGTCATGTACAAGATCGCCACCAGGAAAACGTATCCGAGTTGGGGCTATACGATCTCCAAAGGCGCCACCACCGTTTGGGAAAGCTTTGAAGACAACAATCACAGCCTCAACATGAAGATGTTCGGCAGCACGGAGAAGTTTTTCTACAAGGACCTGGCGGGTATCAGCCCAGCCGCCCCGGGTTATCGGCGGATCAGGATCAAACCGCGCCCCGTCGGCGATCTGACGTACGTCAAAGCTTCGGTGAAAACTGTCAGGGGTCTGATTTCTTCTCACTGGCGGAAGAAAGGCAACTCGCTGAGCCTTCGAGTGGTGATCCCCGTCAACACCAGTGCAAAGATAAGCGTTCCGACGATGGGACTGAAGAAGGGTGTCATCAAAGAGGGCCGCCGGACGATCTGGAAGGCCGGCAAGTTCATCAAAGGCGCTTCCGGCGTTACCGGCGGCAGCGAATCAGGAAATTATGTAACGTTCGATGCGGGCTCCGGGGCGTATGTCTTCCGGATGACCGGTCAATGATCCCGGGCAGGGGTCTCTTTCTCGATGCGGTACAGGTGGGTGTCGGTCCGGATGAAGATGGCCTTTCCGGCGATGGCGGGCGAGGCCATCACGCGCCCGTCGAGTTGGTTTGTGGCCAGCGGTTTGTACTTTCGCCCCGGCTGGATCACAGTCGTCCCGGCGCGTTCGGAGAAGAGATAGACGCGGTTCTCGGCGTAGATCGGGGAGGCCGAGTACGCCTTGCCGATCCGCTCGGTCCATACGGGTTTGCCTGTCGCTGTATCGATACACACGACGTAGCCCTTGTGCGAGACCGAGAAGATCAGGTCCTTCAGCAGCAGGGCCGATGCCCGCTGGGTCATGTTCTTTTTCAGCTTCCATGCGATGCCGCTTCCGGTGACGTTGCCCTTGCCGTCGGGTTTGATCGCCCACAGTTCGGGAAAGTCGCAGTCGTTGATCACGTAGACCAGCTTTCCGTCGGACACCGGTCGGGGTACCACCGAGAACCCCTTGGACTGCACTTTCCACAGTTCCTTCCCCGTGTCGGGATCGTAGGAGACAATTCCCCTCGCGCACGGGCTGATAAGCTGCTTGCGTCCGGCGGCCTGGATAACCGACGGCGTGCAGAACGCCTTTCGGCAGTACTTGTGGACATTGCGGAAGTCGAGTGATCGTTTGGTCTTCCAGACGGTCTTTCCGGTCTCGCGGTCGAGGGCGGCGACGTACTGCACGTCGGTCCCGTCGACGGGAAAGATCAGCAATTTTCCGTACGGAATCGGCGAGGCGCCCGGTCCCATGTGGTGCTCGCACTTCATGTCGCGCCGCGACCAGATAACCTTCCCGCTCTTGGTGTCGAGGCATGCGGTCCCGTAGCTTCCGAAATGCACGTACACCCTTCCGGCCTCTACTACCGGAGTCGGCGATGCGTACGAATTCATCCGGTTGATTCGCTCGGGCTTGTCCACGTCGAACAGCTTGATGTCATGGACGACCCTGCCGGTCGTGCGGTCCACGCATACGGCAAACAGTTTCCCGCCTTTCTTGTCGGCGGTGGTCATCCAGATCTGGTTTCCCCATATCACCGGCGAGGACCAGCCCACATCGTGGATAGCGGTCTTCCAGACGAGGTTGTGATGCTCGGACCATTTGAGCGGCAGGCCTGTTGCGCTCGTATGCCCATCTCCGCCGGGTCCGCGGAACTGAGGCCAGTTGTCAACCTCGCCCGTCGGACCCGCCATAACCGCCATTACCACAATCCACGCTGTATTCAGCATAATTCATCTCCATCTACAGTACCCCCAATGCAAAACGCCCGTGCGAGCGGGTTATTGGTTATTTGCTGCGGTCTTTGATGCGGAGGAGTTCACCTCCGGCGGCCGTTAGCGTAAATGAGACCGCCGCGTCCTTTGACTCCAGTTGCCGCCACTTTCCTGTTTTGCGGTCAAGGAGTTCGACTGCGGCTTTGGCGCATGACTTGGGGTCTAGTGCGAGCGTCATCTCTTGCGGGGCGTAGGCGTTGTGGTTGGCGATGTACACCGCGTCGTCGCCATTTGGGTACTTGAAGAAACCCAGGAGCGCCTCGCCTTGTTTAACCTGGAGCCAGTGGGTTTTGGGGAAGGGTGGAAGGCGCCACGGGACGTCTTTTTTCTTATCCTTGTTGGACTCGCTTTTCACCGTCGTCGTGGAGTACACCGCGGTTGGCCTGCCGATCTTCATCAGGTCGGGATACAGCGCCTTGCGCTCCTGCCCGATCCGCACCAGGTGATAGAAGCGGTGTTTCGTGTCGATGTTGCCTTCCTTGTCGAACGGTCCGCCGATGAACCAGATGCACACCTTGAGCCCAAACGGGATGGAAGTGTTCAGCGTGTAGCTGTTCAGGTTGTAGTTGCTTCCGAGTATCCATCGGCCGATATGCCCGTCCATGTTCCGGCAGTGCCCCATGTACCACTGCAGATCCGCGAAATGCCACATGAACCCCCTTTGCCAGTGATAGTCGTAGTAGGCGTGGATACCGGGTTTCTCTTTGGGCGCGTTGGCGTAGGAGACCCGATAGGTTCCCATCCAGATCGGGTGCGTCGGGTCCCATTTCTTGATCATCGCCATGTACTGATCGATGTTCTTCTTGTCGGGATACCCGAAGAAGGGCAGCTTCTCGTTCCAGAGGTTGTATCCCCACACGCCTTCTTCACCCCGAAGTTTGCGGCACATGGCTTCGACGGCCGGGCGCTGCTTGGGGCGGCGGATGTCCAGCTTCACGTCATCTTTCCACGCCAGGATGTCCACCATCATCTTCACTCCGTGCTTGCGGCAGAGCGCTATTCGCCAGGGGCGGTACACGCAGTGGATCGTGTTGAAGCCGGTTTTCTTCATGTTGATCAGGAGGTTCTCGAAGACCTTCGGGTCGGAGGAGAAGTGGTCGATCGTACCGTATCCGGGCGACAGCACCACGGCGAACTCCTTGGGCGGCGTGGGCGGTTTGTTGTCGGGATAGGCCTTGGGCTTCTCGGCTCCCAAAGCGGTCGCGCCGCACAGCATCGCGCCCCAGACGAAGACGGTTGTCAGAAAGATAATACGGAACGTTGGCATAGCGTAAGGTCCTCTCCTCAGCAGATTCGGGGCAGTTCTTCGCCGTAGGGCATTTGTACGATTCGCCTTCCGCCGATTTTCGTGATCATCTCGACCAGGGGCAGTTGTCCGGTGTCGGCGGACTCGGTGATCCGCCCGATTGCGGCGGCTTGGCGGGCGGCTTGGTGTTTTTGCAGCACCTCGACGGCCCGGTCGCATGCCTCGGGCGAGACCACCGCCACGAGCTTGCCCTCGTTGGCTACGGTCAGCAGATCCAGGCCGAGGATTTCTGCGGCTCCCAGGGCGGTGGGGTTGACGGGAATCGAGGTTTCGTCGATTTCGACGTTGTGCGACGAACCTCCCGCCAGGTCGACCAGCGTGGCGGCGAGCCCGCCCCGGGTCGGGTCTCGCATGAAGTGCAATTCGCTACCCAGCGCCTCGACCAGCGCGGCGGCCGGCTGCGACAGCGGGGCGCAATCGCTGAGCAGATCGCTCGAGAAGCTCAGGCCCTTTCGCATCGCCATAACCGCCAGCCCGTGCTCGCCCAGCGGTCCGGAAAGCACGATCGAATCGCCCGGTAGAATCCGCGGGAAGCCCAGATCGGCGCCGGGGAGGACCTCGCCCAGACCGGCGGTGTTGATCATCAAACCGTCAAGCGCGCCGCGGGGGACAACTTTCGTATCTCCGGTTACGATCGCTACGCCGACTTCGGCGGCGGTTTGCCCCGCCGATTCGAGAATTCGTTTCAGCAGCGCGATTTCGAGTCCCTCTTCGACGATCAACGCCATGGTCATCGCCGTCGGACGGGCTCCGGCCATCGCAAGATCGTTCACCGTTCCGCAAATCGCCAGCTTACCGATATCGCCACCGGGAAACTCCAGCGGATGCACCACATAACTGTCGGTGGTCAGCGCCAGGCGCCCGGTTGCTGCGTCCAGCACGGCCGAATCGTTCAGCGATCCGATCTGCTGCGGTCCGCCGAGGGCCGGTAGGATAACCTGTTCGATCAGTTCGGCGGTCAACTGCCCGCCGCCGCCGTGGGCCAACTGTATGTGTGTCGTGTCGCTCATTGCCCGGGGCCTCCATGTGGTCCGTACTTGTAAGCGGCCGCACACGCGCCTTCCGAAGACACCATGCACGGCCCGACCGCCTTTCTGGGCGTACACTGCGAAGCGAACAGCCCGCAGTCGGTCGGGTGCAACCTCCCGCAGATCACGTCGCCGCATCGGCAGCCGGGGATCTCGCGCGACGGGAAATCGGGCAGGTCGAAACGATTGGCCGCATCGAATCGCCCGAACTCTTCGCGCAGCTCCATACCGCTTTGGGGAATCGCGCCCAAACCGCGCCAAGACGCCTCGGAGGCGACGAAGACTTCGTCCAGCAGTTCGACCGCCCGCCGGTTACCTTCGGCTGCGACGCTGGGGTAGACGCTGGCGGCTTGGGCCTGCCCCGATACCAGTTGCGCCACGATGGCTTCGACCGACGCGAGTACCTGCGTCGCATCAAAGCCCGCAACCACGCACGGGCGGGCGTATTTTGCGGCGATCGGCTCGTATGCCTTCCAACCGAGGATCACGCTGACGTGTCCGGGGCAGAGAAATCCGTCAATCCGCACGTCATCCTGACCAAGCAGCGCGTCCATCGCCGGCAGGAGGCGCTTCTGTGCGGTCATTATGCTGAAGTTCGGCACGTTCTCGTTGTGGGCTCGCAGTACCGCCAGCGCGGCGCCGGGTGCGGTGGTTTCGAAACCGACCGCCAGAAACACCACTTCGGCGTCGCTGTTGTTCAGGGCGATTTCCACGGCATGGTCGGCGCTGTAGACCACCTCCACGCGAGCGCCCGAAGCGCGGGCCTCTGCAAGTGAACCGCTGCTGCCCCCAACGCGCACCATGTCGCCGTACGTAGCGATGATCGGGCGTGGCTCGCACTCGGTCACCAGGTGCAGCGCGCGGTCGATGTAAGACTGGTCCGTAACGCAGACCGGACATCCGGGCCCGCTGATGAGTTTCAGATCGTCGGTCAGCAGACCCGACAACCCGCTGGCCGCGATGCACATCGTATGCGTCCCGCAGACCTCCATGATCCCCAGCGGTCCGCTGCCGTGGGATGCTTCGAGGGCCTGGCGACATAACTGGTCGATCCGGTCGCACTGTTTCCGGATTGCTGTGTGTCTCTTTGGGGTCATTGCAACTCCGACAGCAGGTCGAGGGTGGCTTTGGCGTCTTCGGGGGTGAGGATCGTTATCGCGAAACCCGCGTGCAGCAGCACCCAGTCATCGACCTTAACTTCCGGAACGAGGTCCAGGAGAATCGTGATGCGATTCCCCGCCAGCACGCCCGTTCCGCGGTTTCCTTCAATCGTTTCAATCTTTGTTGGTACTGCCAGACACATTGTGTTTGTCCCGTTCGTTAGAGTTTGCGGCCTGGCGACGATGCCTTGCTTCGGCTATCACGGCCTGGCCCAGTGCTATTCCGCCGTCGTTGCAGGGTATTCGGCGGTGTGTGAGAACTTCGAAGTTGCCCGCTGTCAGCGCCTCGGTTAGCCTGGTAGTCACATACCGATTGGCAAAGCATCCGCCCGAGATCGCCACGGTGTTCAGCGCCGTTTCCTCCCGAGCGCGAATCGCCGCGGTCAGCAGGAAACTTACAACGGTATTGTGGAACCTGGCGGATATTATCGGTGTTTCTGTCCCGGCGCCAAGGTCGGCGCACAGATCGGCCACCATCGGCCGCAAGTCGATTGTAAACGGTCCGGTCGATCGAATCTCGAACGCGTAACCGTCCTCTATGCCTTCGGCGGCGACGGATTCCAACCTCATCGGCGCTTCGCCCTCGTAGCGGTTGGCCGTCGCGACACCGGTTAAGTACGCCACTGCGTCAAACCACCGCCCGAGCGAACTTGCCGGCGGGCAGTTAACCCCCAGCGCGAGCATCTCGGCGGCGGCGTCTATCGCTTTCGAGTCGCGCGCCGACCGTGAACCAGCCAGGTACTCCCGAAAGTCGTCGCCGAACGTATCGTACAGCGCCGCGATCGCCGGGCGGATCGTTTCGACGCCGGCTGCATCACCGCCGACCAGCGGGAGATATCGCAGGTGACCGAGGCGCGTGTAATCCAGCAGGTCCGCCTCGAGCACCTCGCATCCCCAGGTGGCCCCGTCGTCGCCGTAGCCCGTACCGTCGCACGCCAGGCCGATAACCGGTCCGCAACGATCGTTTTCCGCCAGGCAAGCGGCGATGTGGGCGTGGTGGTGCTGAACGCCGATTATCGGTAGTTCCCCCCGCCCTGGAAGGTCGCCGCGGTGACGGTTGCGGGCGTATTGTGTCGACAGGTAGGCCGGATGGAGATCCACCGCCAGCAGTTCCGGCGAGATCGCCAGCAGCCGCTCGAGGTGGTCGATAGTCTTGATGAAGTGACGGTAGACTCGCCCGTCGGTCAGGTCGCCGATGTGCTCGCTGAGCACGGCCCGCCCGCGATGCATCAGGCATATCGCGTTCTTCAGTTCGCCCCCGACAGCCAGGATCGCCGGAGAATCTTCTCCCACCGACGCCAAGCGAATCGGTCTTGGGACATATCCCCTCGCCCGCCTGAGAACCTGCAGGCGCCCCCCGCCGGTGATCTGCGCCACGCTGTCGTCCACGCTGCGCTCGATTCGGCGGTTGTGCAGGAGGATCGCGTCGGCGATTCCAGTCAGTTGTTCGACGGCCGCGTCGTTGTCCTTGATGAGCGGTTCGTTGCTGAAGTTGCCCGAGGTCATCACCAGCGCACCAGGCGCCCCGCGTGCGAACAGAAGGTGATGCAGCGGTGTGTACGGAAGTATGATCCCCATCATACCGAGCCCGTCGGACACGCGATCGCTGATTCTCGCCGCGTCGCGACCCGGCGGCGCCAGGACAATGGGGCGGATCGCCCCCGCCAGCAGCGATGCGGCGGAGGGGTTCAGATCGCATATCGCAGCCGCGGTGTCCGGATCGGATACCATCATCGCAAACGGTTTGGCGTCCCGGTGCTTCCGTTGACGCAGACGGATGACGGCCGCGTCATCGTCGGCTCGGCACGCCAGGTGAAAACCGCCCAACCCCTTTATTGCTACTATCTTACCTTCGCGGAGCATCTGTCCGGCCTCCGCGATCGGATTGTCGCAGGGCAGTTGTTGCCCGTCGGCGTCGACCAACCATACGTGCGGACCGCAGACCGGGCATGCGATGGGCTCGGCGTGGAAACGCCTGTCGGTCGGATCGCCATACTGACTCGCACACATCGGGCACATTCCGAATTCAGACATCGTGGTGTTCGCCCGGTCGTACGGGATGTTACCGACGATAGTATACCGCGGTCCGCAGTTCGTGCAGTTGATGAACGGATAGGCGTGTCGAGGGTCTTGTGGTGAGTTCATTTCCTCGATGCATTGGGCGCACGTTGCGGTGTCCACCGTTACCTGGGCGTCGATCAATTGCCCGCCCTCGCTGGGCAGGATCTCGAAATGCTTCTCGCCGGTCATTGTTTCAACGGTCGCGGTTTCGAGATGTTCGATCGCCGCCAGCGGTGGTAACTCGAGGCGGAGGCGGCGCTGGTATTCGTCCAGCGCGTCGGGCGGACCCTGGATATCGACGCGCACGCCCGCCATGTTGTTGATGATGAACCCAGTCAAGCCGAGTTCGCGCGCCAGCCTGTAGGCAAACGGGCGGAATCCCACGCCCTGAACCTGCCCGGACACCGTCAAACGGCGGCGAGATGTCTGGATCTCTGAGGACATCCGACTTCCTAAGAGGATGACATATCCTCGACTTCTTCGATGCTCTTCGGTATCGGCCCGCCCAGCAGTCGATGTCCCTCTTCGGTGACCAGGATATCGTCTTCCACCCTCATACCGCCGAAATCTCGATACCGTTCAACCATATCGTAATCGATGAAGGGAAGGCACTTTGCTTCGGCCTTCCATCGGTCGATCAATTCGGGAATAAAATAGAGCCCCGGTTCCACTGTCAGTACGAAGCCCGGTTCGAGAGCCTTGGCAAGCCTCAAGGATTTCCAGCCGAACTCGGGATTCCTCTTGACCGTATCGGTGTAACCGACGAATTGCTCGCCAAGGCCTTCCATATCGTGAACGTCGAGCCCCATCATATGGCCCAGTCCGCATTGGAAGAACAATGTATGCGCCCCGGCGTCAACGGCCTCTTCGACGTCCCCCCTCATCAGTCCCAAGTCCTTCAAACCGGATGCGAGAACCGTGCAGGCGAGACGATGAACGTCCCTGAATTCAATGCCCGGGCGGACCGCCTCAATCGCTCTTTCCTGCGCATCGAGGACAATGCTGTAGATCTCCTTTTGCCTCTCGGAGAACTTTCCGCCTATTGGGATAGTCCTGGTGATGTCGCCTGCATAGTGCGACGCCGATTCGGCGCCTGAATCGTTGACGACGATATCCCCCCGGCTCATCTTGTTTCCGTGGTAGTGGTTGTGGAGGGTTTCTCCGTGAATCGAATAGATGACGGGAAACGCAATACGCCCTCCACGCGATAGGGCAAGCCCTTCCATTGCGCCGGCGATTTCCATTTCATACATGCCGGGCTTCGAGGTCTTCATCGCAAGAACGTGCATCTCGCCGGTAATGTCCACGGCGGCTTCGATCTGTTCGATCTCCTCGGGGCTCTTGAAGGATCTCTGCGCTACCACCGCCCGTATTAATGTCTCCGAAGCGCCGGCGGAGATCGCCGCGGGCTTAATCCCCAGGAGCTGCTGAATCCCCAGGATATTGTCCGCCCTGTATTGGGGCAGGAAATGGATATTTCTGCCCTGGTCGACGGTCTTGCTCAATAACGCCTGCAATTGGTCCAGCGGGGCGGTTTCGTCGATACCGATTTGGCGGCATCTCTCAGCCACTGTCGGAAGGGGTCCCGTCCAGACGATATCGTCAACCGTCAAGTCATCCCCGAAGACGTACTCCTTGCCTTCGTCAACATCGATAACGGCGATCAGACCGGGAGAATCGAGCCCGAAGAAATAGAGAAACGAACTGTCCTGCCGGAACGCATACTGATTGTCCGGATAATTCATCGGGCTCTCGTTATTGCCCAACAAGAGAACTACTCCGGTCTGAACCTGTTGGCCCAGGCGCTTTCTTCGCTCAACATATACGTCCGCGGAAAACATGTTTTAATCCTCGGGGGCTATTTTTGGTTTCGGAGTCAGCAGGCTGACGACCACCAGGGCGAGTACGGATATCGTTATCGCCGGCAGGACCGCATCCAAGCCCGAGATGTAGTCCGGGAGCGAACCCTTTATGAAAGTTAGCTCTTCCCATGCCAAAGTCACAACTATTCCTGAAACGATCGAAGCCACAGCCCCCCAACTGGTAGCCCTTTTCCAGAACAACGCCGCCACCAGACATGGCGTAATTGCTGCGCCGTAAATGGTATACGCGTAAAGGGCCTTCTGGAAAACGGTCGTGGATTCGGCAAACGCCAGCGAGATCAAGTAAGCGATGATCCCAAACGCCAGCACCATCATTCTGCTGAGAAACACGATCTTCTTCTCACTGGCCTTGGGATTGATATGGTTCAGGTAAACGTCTTTAATAAAAGTAGTTGCGGGAACCAGCAGGAACGCATCGGCGGTGGATATGATAATACCCACGACGGTCACCATGAACACGACGCCCAAAGCCAGGGGCATGAAATGCCTTGCCGCATAGATCAGCACATATCTGCCGTTTTCCGGGTCGGGTATCATGCTGGACGAAACCCAGGCGCAGGCGATAATCAGCAACTCGACCGCCAAGGCGACAAAGATCAGCATTGTGACCGCTGTCTTGGCGCCCTTGGCGTTCCTGCTGGCGAAGATTCGCTGGTATTGGTTGGCGTCGCCCATAATCAGCAGGAACACCGGGAGCAGGTAATTGATATACTTCGTCCCGGAATATACTCCCCAGAACTGCATGTGCTGATCCCTGTCGCCCATGTTTGCAAACGCCGTTTCCATCCCGCTGAAACCGCCGGCCTGGTACAAGAGCACGGGGAACGCAACAAGAAGGGAAACGGTTATGATAATGCCCGTTACTATGTCAGTGAAAGCGAGGCTCATCAACCCGGCAAGCATCGTATAGGCAATGACAAAGACGGCGGCAATGATCGTCGCATTCCCTGCCGTCAGTTTCGGTTCCGACAAGATAAGCCCACCACGCTCCGCTTCGGGCAGCGATGCGATTCTATATGACTCCGCATCACCGCTGATTATCACTCTGGCTGTACCGCCGGCCTTGATGACGATATGGTTCTTGTCATCCTTCTTGATTCGGCTCTCAGCGTCACGGACATCCCTGGCTGCGAGGACATCGATGTTGAAAGTCTTCACATCGTTTGACCAACCATCGCCTTCTTTTGCGTTGAACGAGATCTCCACCGACCCTTTGCAGTGTTCGGCGGGCGTGAACACCAGGTATCCTTTCTTGATCTGGTGCCTGCTGAACGTGTCGCCGGTCTTTATCGCAACGGGGGTTTTCTTGCCCACTATCACTTCCAGCACCATACCGCCGGCGTTGAACTGGTAACTCACGATCACCATATAGGCGAGAATCAGGGCGATCACAGCCAATAACCTGGCGGTCCGGTTGAAACGCGTTCCAATGATTTCGGGAACGGTATATGCTTCAAATCTGCGGGCTTTTCCCGCGATCTGAGAGAGCAGGATCATTCCGATAAAGGTACCCAGTGGTAAGATGAGGGCGGCCATGCCGTCTCTATAGGCCTGTCCGGCGTTGCCCACAATAGAGCCCGTACCGATCCACACCGCCAGCATTGTGCAGACCATGACCCAGGGAGAGAGCGACCTCCCAGCCAGTGTAAAATCAGTCTGGGTTTTGACCTGCCGGGATTTGTAAATCGAAATGCCCGTGAGGAGCAACAGATAAACGAATATGGCAATTAAGTAAATCATCTCTTCCCTGGTTCGACGTCCCCCAAGGGGGACTCAAACGGACTCCTTATTCTTCGCCCGAAACTAATAGCGCGTCACGGCTTGTGTCGCAACGGTATGGTCCCGCCGAATCCGTCAATCGCTGGAGTAGGCGGAAGCAGGATCAAAGAATAACCGCCTCCGCGCCGCAATGCCACAAATCATCGGTTGAAAACAGCGTTCCGGGTTCAGGCCAACGGAGTTTCGAGGAGAATTATCCGTCTGTTTGCATGGGAATTTCGCTGGTTGAAAACGGGTTGCGTGGGGACGATTTCTTGAAAAAAAGCAATGGTATTCGCCGCTGGCCCGTTGTAGTATTAGCGACCCGCCCCGTAGGGCAGACGCTAGCATTCCGATTTGACCACTGTATGGAGAGTCATCATGGCCCGGAAGCATTCATTGAGTCGTCGGGGTTTTCTGAAAAGAGCGGCGGTTGCGGCAGGGGCTGCGGCTGCAGTACCCGCGTTCGTCCCCGCTACATCTCTGGGTAAAGACGGCGCCACAGCTCCCAGCGACCGGATCCTGATGGGTATTATCGGTTGCGGTGGTATGGGCAACGGCGACATGGGCGGACTGATGGGCTGCAAGGGCGTGCAGTTTCTAGCCGCCTGCGACGTTCACAAGTCCCAACTCAACCGGTCCCTCGGGTCGATCAACAGGAGGAACAAAACGAAGGACGCCAAGGGATACCTGGACTTCCGCGAGTTGATCGGGCGCGGCGATCTTGACGCGGTGATCATGGCGCTTCCGGACCAATGGCATGCGATACCCGCTATCGCTGCCGCCAAGGCGGGGCTCGACATTTACGGTGAAAAACCGCTTGCCCGTTCGATTCGCGAGGCCAGAGCGATGGCTAACGCGGTCCATCGTTACGAGCGGGTATGGCAGACCGGAAGCCAGCAGCGCAGCAGCGGAAGATTCCGCTACGCCTGCGAACTGGTGCGGAACGGTCGGATCGGAAAGGTGCATCGCATCGAAGTCGGCTTGCCCACCGGTCGCGGCGGCGGAGATGCCACAGAAAAACCCGTACCCGAAGGTCTGGACTGGGACAGGTGGCTCGGACCGGCGCCGTACAAACCGTACACCAGCGGGATCGTCCACTTCCACTGGCGATGGTTCATGGACTACTCCGGCGGTCAACTCACCGACTGGGCCGGACACCATATCGATATCGCACACTGGGGCGTCGGACTGGAACGCAAGGGACCGATCGAAATCAGACCCGACCAGGCCACCTACCCGACCGACGGACTCTACAACGCGCCGACTCACTACCAGTTCACCTGCCAGTACGATAACGACGCATGGAAAGGCGAACTCAGCGTCGCCAACAACCAGGTCTACTGGCAGGGCGCCAAGTGGTACGGCGAGAACGGCCAGTGGATACACGTAAGCCGCCGCGGGATGCGCCTCAGCGACCCGAAGATCAACGTACCGCTCGATGCCAGCGAAATTCACCTGTATCCCAGCGGAAATCACCGCGCAAACTTCATCGACTGCGTTCGAAACCGCAAGGAAACGATCGCGCCGATCGAGATCGGTCTGCGATCGATTTCGGTGGCGCTGCTGGGCGAAATTGCGATGCTGCTCGGTCGGACGATCAAGTGGAATCCGGACACCGAAGAGATCATCGGCGACCCGGCCGCCTCGGCGCTGCTGGGCAGGCCCTACAGGGCGCCCTGGACGCTGGAGTGAGTTGGCGAAAGTCGCAACGAAAGGACAGATAATGGCTAAATTGTGCAGGATTATGTCGGTGGGGCTGATTGCAGTGGTGCTCGGGTCGATGTTTGTCGGCGCCGATGCGGCTCTGAAGAAGAAGGCTCCCGCCAAAGCTCCCGCCAAGGCTACGACTGCTCCGGCGGAGAAAGTTAAATGCACGCTTGGCAAGCCCGCTCCCAAAGGCGCCGTCCAACTCGTTGGCGACACAATGGACACTTGGAAAGGCCAGGGGCGTAAAGCTGACACGGGCAAATGGAAGGTAGTTGGCGACATTGGCCTGGATCCCAAGAACGCGCGGAAGCTCACGGCCAAACCGGGCAAGGGCATTATCGAAAATGGCGGTCGGACTAAGAATCTGCTGAGCAAAGAAGAGTTCGGCGACATCGAGGCTCACGTGGAGTTCATGGTGTCCAAAGGTTCGAACTCGGGCGTTTACTTCCAGGGGCGATACGAAATCCAGGTCCTCGACAGTTGGGGCGTCAAGAAGCTCAAGCACGGCGATTGCGGCGGTATTTATCAGCGATGGGGCAAGAACCCCAGCGGTAAACCGGGCTACGAAGGCGTGCCCCCGCGCGTCAACGCTTCAAAGAAGCCGGGCGAGTGGCAGACATTCGATATTGTTTTCCGGGCGGCGAGGTTCGACAAAAAAGGTAAGAAAACCGAGAACGCGAAGTTCGTCAAGGTTGTCCATAACGGTATTGTGGTACACGAGAATCACCCGGTAACCGGGCCGACACGTGCGTCCACTTTCAACGATGAGAAGCCCCTGGGCCCGCTGATGCTCCAGGGAGATCACGGTCCGGTGGCCTATCGGAACATCTGGATCGCAAAACGCAAACTGTAAGAATCCCCAAACAAAACGCATCCTGAAACCCAGTGAAGTGAAGTGAAAGGAAGTAAAATGAACGCACGTCAACGAGCAGTGACAGCGATAGTGCTGGCCCTGGTAGTTATGGTGATCGCGGGCCCGCTTCGGGCGGCGGATCACACGAAGATCCTCGATTACAAGTTCGGCGCCAGCCGCGTCGCGCTTGCGGCGATCGAGGACGAGATTCGCAAGACCAAAGACACCAAGGCCATCGAGACCGAACTGCTCAAGGCGTTGAATTCATCGAAGGCGACCTTCGAGTGCAAGCAGTTTGTCTGCCGGATGCTGAGGCGTATCGGGACCGACGCGTCGGTGGATTCGCTGGCCAAGCTGCTGACCGACGAGAAGCTTTCGAACATGGCGCGTTTCGCCCTGCAGGGCATGGCGGGCGATAGCGTGGACAAGGTGCTCCGCGACGCACTGGGCAAGACTACCGGACCGGTGCGAGTCGGTATAATCGGAACGGTCGGCGCCCGCGGTGACAAGAAGGCCGTGGCGATTCTGAGCAAGCTGGTGTCCGACAAGGACGCCCCAACCGCACACGCCGCTATCGCCGCACTGGGCAAGATCAGTGGGGTCCAAGCCGCAAAGGCCCTCGGTTCGGCTACGATCGCCAAGGGGCTCCAGAGCGTCGCCGACGATGCGTTGCTGTCGTGCGCCGAGAGCCTGCTTCCAGACGTGGACGCCAAACTGGCCGCCTCGATCTACAAGAAACTGTTCGATGAGAAAAAATCCACCGCAATTCGAATTGGCGCACTGGGAGGTATCGTCCGATCGGACCCGGCTGGTGCCGTTCCGATTATCGATTCGCTGCTCAGCGGTAAGGATCTGACGATGCAGCGCCTCGCCGCCAAACAGATCAGCGAAATTCCCGGTCCCGCCGCGACCAAGACCTTCTCCGGGAAACTCCCGACCCTGCCCGCGGACGTACAGGTTATCGTTATTACCGCCCTGGCGACCCGCGGTGACAAGGGCGCCGGCGCGGCGGTCACCAAGGCCGCCTCCTCGGACAATGCCGGTGTTCGCACCGCCGCCCTCGAGGCCCTGGGCGCCCTGGGAGATGCATCCAACGTCGAGGTTCTCACCAAGGCCCTTGCCGCCGGCGGCGCCGAAGGTAATGCCGCCGGCGCCAGCCTGACCAACCTCCGCGGCGCCGGTGTGGGCAAGGCAATCGTTAAAGCACTCAGCTCGGACGACAAGAAAGTAAGGGCGTCGCTTCTGAAGATACTGGCCGCCAGGCGAGAGAAAGACGCTACAGGGGCAGTCCTGACCGCCGCCGGAAGCGACAAGGAAAGCGAAGTACGTCGCGCCGCATTCAAGGCCCTCGGTACGCTGGGCGCACAAACTGACGTGCCCAAGATGGCATCGCTGCTGGTATCCAGCTCGAGTTCGTCCGATCGGGCGGGTTTGGCGGCGGCCATCCTGCAGGTATCCGAACGTTGCCCCGACGCGAGCGTCCGGTCCGCTCCGATCATCTCGGTCCTGGGCAAAGCCGATGACAAAACCAAAGCGACGCTCCTGGTTGTGCTTTCGCGTCTGGCCGGCGACAAGGCGTACGCGGCGGTCAAGGCGCAGTTGAGTTCCGGTAGCGACGACGTCAAAAAGGCCGCCGTCCGCGCAATGGCCGCCTGGCCCGACGCCACCCCGGCGACCGCTCTGCTGGGCGTAGCGAAGTCCGATTCCGACAAGGCCCGCCAGATCATGGCGATGCGAGGTTATATCCGCGTAGTGACCATTCCCGGCGACGGTAAGCCCACCGCCGCGGTATGCAAAGCCAAAACCGACCTCCTGTCAAATGGCCTGAAGGTCGCAACCGCCTCTGGCGAGAAGAAGCAGATTCTCGCCGCCCTGGCGAACTATCCATGTGCCGATGGGCTGACCGTAGCCAAAGGCTGCGTCGCCAACAAAGAACTTGCCAACGAAGCCAAACTGGCCGTTAGCAAGATCAAGTGGGCTCTGGCGTGTACTTCCGCCAAGGCGTCGGCTTCTTGCGAGAGCGCCAAGGGCGCACTGGCGTTGGACGGAAATCGCAAGACGCTTTGGAGCACCGGTCGGGTGATGAAGGCCGGCGACTCATTCACGCTGGCCCTGGCCGCTTCGGACAGCATCGCGGGGGTAACCCTCGATTGCGGCGACAAGCTTGACGACTATCCGCGCACGTACGAAGTGTTCGTGTCGTCCGACGGAAAGGCCTGGGGCACTGCCGTTGCCATGGGCAAGGGAAGGAGAGGTAGCACGAAGATCTCTTTCCGCGCCAAGAGCGCAAGCTACATCAAGATCGTTCAGACCGCTACGATCGATAAGAAGGACCGCAGGAACCAGAAGTCCTGGTCGATTGCGGAAATCTCCATAGCGTTTGAATAGCAGTGACAAAACGAGGTCCGACTGAATGGTTATGACATCCAATATGGTTCGGGTGATTGGGTTGCTGGTTCTGCTGGCCTGTTGTTCGGCAGGTCTGGGCGAGGCGCCCAAGCCCGCGGGCGATGACGCGGCGGCGGTTTGCGCAGTCAAACCGGTCGCTACAGTTCCATCCAAACCGTACGACGCCAAGAACCCCGACGCGGCGAATATCCCGCTGATCGGCGACTGGGTCGGCACGATTGGAAAAGACCCGATCGTTGCACAAGTCATCGCGATGCCCAAGGGTGAGTATCTCGTCAATATGATGGCGAAGTTCGACACCCGCGACGCCAAGTTAGCCGTCCTGACCGGAAAGAGCGACAAACTCACCGGTTCGCCGAAGACCGGTAAAGACATCAAGTGGGTCGCCAGGCTCACCGCCGAGGGTTTGACCGGGACAGTTGAAGGTGATGCCCGCAAGACGTCGTTCAGTCTCAAGAGGGTGATGCGCCTCTCGCATCGCCTCGGCGCCAAACCGCCTGCCGGCGCGGTAGTCCTGATCGGACCGGACACCAAAGATTTAAGCGCCACCTTTACCAGGGGCGGCGGTAAGCCCTGCGGTTGGAAACTGCTCGACGGAGGCGTGATGCAATGCGTGCCCCGGGGCGGTTCGGCGCTGACGAAGAAGAAGTTCGGCAGCGTTCACCTGCACGTCGAGTTCCGCACCGCTTTCATGCCCGAAGCCAAAGGACAGGGCAGATCGAACAGCGGTCTGTACATTCAGAACCGCTACGAATGCCAGGTCCTCGACAGCTACGGTCTCAAGGGAGTCGCCAACGAATGCGGTGGTATGTACCGGGCGGTCGCGCCGCGCGTAAACATGTGCGCCCCGCCGATGCAGTGGCAGAGCTACGATATATTCTTCCGGGCGCCGAAATTCGACGCCTCGGGCAAGAAGCAGACCGAAGGGGCCCACATAACCGTGGTGCATAACGGTGTGCTGATCCATAACGACGTGACGCTTGCTAAAGGCACGGGCGCCGGTGGTGGTAGAAAACCAATCGCCGCCGAATTCCTGCTCCTGCAGGATCACGGAAATCCAGTGGAATTCCGCAACATCTGGGCTGTCGATCTCAAGAAACTCAAGAAACCCAAGACTGACAAGGGCAAGAAGTAATCATTCCTGAAAGAGCAATAGACATGGACAAAAAAAACAAAGGTACGAAGATGGACCGGCGGGGCTTTCTGACCAGGACCGCCGCTGCCGCCGGCGCCGGGGCGATCATGGCCGGTGGACTGAAAAAAAGTATGGCTCAGACAACGCGAAAGAGTACTCGCACGGGCAAACCCGACGACATCAATGTGGGCATCATCGGCGTCGGCTCGCAGGGACAGGTGCTGCTGAACTCGTGCCTGAAAGCCGGACAGTCGATTCCCGGTCTGCGTTTCAAGGCTGTCTGCGACATCTGGAAGTTCAACCGCGATAAGGGGGTCAAAACCCTCAATGCGTACAATAAGACCAAGGGCTTCGGCGACGTCGCCGAGTTCACCGACTACAAAGCCATGCTGGCCAAGACGAAGGAACTGGACCTCGATGCGCTCATCGTGGCCACGCCCGACTGGCTGCACGCCGAGCATGCTATCGCGGGAATGAACGCCGGTCTGCACGTGTACTGCGAGAAAGAAATGTCCAACTCGCTGGAACTGGCCAAGAAGATGGTCCTTGCCTCTCGCGAAACCAAGCAGCTTCTCCAGATCGGTCACCAGCGCCGCTCCAACCCGCGCTACCTGCACGCGGTCAACAATATCGTGCTGGATTCGAAGCTCCTGGGTCGCGTGATGCAGGGATACGGGCAGTGGAATCGCGCGGTGTCCGAAGATATCGGTTGGCCCGCCAAGCACGCCCTGACCGCCGCGGAACTGGCGAGTTCCGGATACGACACGATGAGCCGCTTCCGCAACTGGCGATGGTACAAGACTTAC
>CAZSLS010000130.1:0-18757 GCA_964607575.1 uncultured Planctomycetaceae bacterium
GAGGCTGGTCGTCAAACCGGCGTCAACCGGGAGGCGAAGTCCGACAGACTCCTAGAGTCGTTGAAGCAGTTCGGGAGGAAATGGCGTTCTGGCCCCTGGTTTGGAAGCCGGCTTGCTTGTGGGGCGCGTTGTCCTGACCGTCACGGTAATCCGGGAACCCAATGTGAAACTGCCAAGCAGGACCGTACCGTTACCGGGCGCGAGTTTCAGGCGTGTCGGGCTCCGCTCTGCCCGGACCAGCGACCACTGCTTGACGTCGTCGCCGCTGGGGAGGTTCTTGGCCAGCAGCGACTCGGGCAGCCAGATAGACGGATTGCGCCTTCCGATCTCCGCAAATACCTTCTTGAACGTTCCGTTGCGGGCAGCTTTGAAGAACGCCTCGATATTCTCGAATTTCCTGCCCGTGTAGTGTGCGCGGGCAAGGAAACTGGTGAGCGTCAGGACCTTGATCCTGTCGTACAGATCGGCCGACGGATTGTCCTCGAGCTTACTCCACCACTGGACGTAACGGGTCTGGAATGCCTTTACGTTCTTACCGAACCGTTTGCGGAAGGCGGCCGACGAGGAGTGGCCCTGCGACAGGTCGCGAATGTAGCCCGACAGCGCCTTCTGGTATTTGCCCTTGTCGGCATGCACCAGGAAGTGGACCATTGACCGCGCCTGAAGGTAGTTCTGCGATTTCAGTTTGTCGTTCCATTCCTTCTGCTTCATATCCAGCATTTTGTCGAGCGGCATGAGCTTACCGTCGTCAATCATACTCTTGACGCGCTTCAGGGCATGTCCCGATATCGCGCCGACGACCAGGCTGTCTCCGGTCCACACACCGGCTCCGAAGTATGAAGCCAGTCCCTCGTTGAGCCACGTAGGCAGGCGTCCTCGGATCATTTTGTGTGCGAACTGGTGAAATCCCTCGTGCTGGACAACGTGCCAGCTTCCTCCCGGGCGGGGTGCGACGGCAACCAGAGACCGCCTGTTGTATGTCCCCGAACTGCCCTTGACGACACCGGGATGGCGGAGATAGTCCTTGCGATTCTTATAGAGGAACAGCGGAAATCGTGTGTTGATCCGCCCCGTAAAACTCTTGCAGCGGTTGCTGTATTCCTCGGCCATCGCGGTAATCCGCACAACGGCCTGGCGGGTCATGTTCTTGTCCAGGTCGGTATGCAGGATGTAGTGCTTCGTGGTGTATTTGGTCAGTTTTGGACCCGCGAGGCACGGCGCGCAGACACCCGCGATCACCGCGGCGGTCGATATCACCATAAACCATGGAAGGCGAAGAAGTAGGAGTCTCTGAGTCATTGGCATATCCCGGCAGGTTTGCATCCCGCCCTGCGTGGCGCTATCATTATACAAGATCAAGAGGTCGGTAATACGATAATTTTCGCTCTTGCTTATCGGTCCGGACCTTGTTACTACTACCACACTGGATAAGCATGGAGGCTTATATGAAATCAGTACATGTCATCGAGGAGTCGCTTCCGGCGGCTTGGGAAAAGGCTGTTATAGCCTGCTGGGAACAAGGCGAGAGCTTCCCCACCGAGTACGATCACGACGGCGATCCGAACAGCCGCGACGTTTCTGTCCTGATCCACGTCACCAAACCGTTCGACGAACCGCGAATCCACCGCGCTTTTCCCGGCGGTCTCGACGACCTCGAGAAATACCGCAGCGAAGTCCTGTTCGGCGTACACAACCACTGGGTGGACCCTGCCGCCGGTAAGTGGGAGTACACCTATCACGAGCGACTCTTCGAGTACCAGGTACCATCGGTCGGACTGTTCGACCAGATAGGCGCCATCATCGAGAAGCTCAGGGCCGTACCCTACACGCGCCGCGCACAGGCGGTTACCTGGCAGGTCTGGAACGATATGACCATCGACGATCCCACGTGCCTCCAGCGACTCTGGTTCCGCATCGCAGACGACAAGCTGCACATGAATATCCACATGCGGAGCAACGATGCCTTCAAAGCCGCCTTCATGAACATGTACGCATTCACCGAACTACAGCGCGTGGTGGCTTCTGAAATCGGCGTCGAACCGGGCGAGTACATGCACATCGCCGATTCGTTCCATATTTACGGAAGCTACTTCGACGAGTTTGAAGGTTTCCTCAAATGCGTCTCGAGCCGAAGCGAAGAAGACCGCGTCTACGATACCATCGTGGGCGTACCGTTCTTCATAGAAGGCTGCGATACTCTACTGGCCGAAGAAGACATGCCCGCCGAAAAGAAAGCCCTCGTCGAACAACGCAAGGCAGAACTCCTGGGCTCCTGAGCGCGGTGTGCGCAATTGTCGGGCTTTCATTCAGGGGTGACTTTGCGCCATTCGTCATCGGTCAGCGGGTAGATGAAGTAGTCATCTATGGTACTCTCGGCGGTGACGCCGTCAGAGAGGCCGCGAACTTCCGATTCGGTCGCGGGCCCGCATAACACTACCACCCTCGCGTCTCGCTGGAGGCGCCGCACCGCGCGACACAACCCGCTCAAGCCAACGAAGGACGCTGCGATTACGACGCTCGTCCAGTCACGACTTTCCATTGCCCTCAGCGCCTCGTACGGATCGTCATAGGCGGACAGAACATCCGGACCGAAGTGATCCGAGAACTCGTCGGTGACGGCAGGTTCGGCCAGAACCAGCATCTGCTCTACCGCACTCACGACCCATCCTCCAGCAAGGCGGTGAGTTCTGCGCTGGTCAGCAGATCATCGGGAGATTCACCCGGCGGCTCGTTAGTTGCCTTTGCCTCGATCTTCGCTTCCGCCTCGGCGGGAACGGTAGCCGGGGCGCCTCCCGCCTTTCGCCCGGGGCGAGAGACCTCTCTGATCGATCGCGCCAGTGATGAAAGCTCCGGTGACTCACCGCAAACAACCTGGGACGAGACCGGAACTTGCCCACCGGAGGGCGATCCCGCGGCAAGCCCCTCCAACAAGGCCGACAAATGCTCCCGGGCCGACAGACGCACACCGCTGAGGTCGGTGGTGGTAATCCCTAACGGCACGGAGCCAACGGCGAGTACTTCCAAACCCCGCTGGCGCGCCATTTCGATCAGCGGAAGGTCGCCGGGGGTCAGGCAGCGAAAATCGACGACCATCGCAAGCGGAGGTTCCGCAAGAAGTTCGGCGGCGGCTTCGTATGGGCTGGTCACGCGCACACAATTATACTTCGACGTGGGATTCTCGCCTCGCGTAGCCCGCGCAATTGACGCATCACGAGATAATATGATTATCTTCCGCCCCCGGTATGATTTAACATTGTCGCCCATAGCTTGGGTCCCTCTGGCTCCTGGACTCTGGTATGTATTGTAACTCGGGTAATGAATTCAGTCAATGGGTTTTGTCAACCGTGTCGTATGGTGGTATGATCGGGACTATGAACGATAATTCAGACAAGCTTCCTCCCGAGACGCCCAACAGCAACATATGGGCCCCGTGGCGAATTGAATACATTCAATCACTCGCCGGAGATGACGATAGCTGCTTCCTCTGCCGCTACCGCGACGAACCGGACAAGGACAGCGAGAACCTGCTCCTGTGGCGGGGTGAGAAGTGCTTTGCGGTAATGAACCGCTTCCCCTACACCGGTGGACATATGCTGGTGGCGCCGCTGGAGCACGTCGCCGGACTCGAAGATCTCAGCAGCACCGCGATGTGCGAGATGATGGAGATGGTTCGCGATCTCCAGAGCGCCCTGACCAGGGCGATCGGCGCGCACGGATTCAACGTTGGGATGAACATCGGGCGGTGCGCCGGGGCGGGACTGCCCGGACACCTGCACCTGCACATCGTACCGAGGTGGAACGGCGATACGAACTTCATGTCCGTCCTGGGAGACATCAGGGTAATACCCCAGGCCCTGACCCAACTTTACGGGCAACTGCAAGAGGCCTCGACCGAACTTCAACTGCCTAAACTCTCATGACCACTGAAGACCTCCCGCCATCAGCATCGCAACTTGCCTCCTGGGCCGTAACCGAATCCGACGGCGGCGAGCGAAAGTATCCCGAAGAGGCTCACGGATACCGCACGTGCTTCCAGCGCGACCGCGATCGGATCGTACACTGCACGGCATTTCGACGCCTGGACTTCAAGACGCAGGTCTTCGTGCCCCATGAGAACGACCACTTCCGCACGCGTATGACCCACACGCTGGAGGTCGCCCTGATCGCCCGGACGCTCGGGCGGGCGCTGAGGCTCAACGAAGACCTTATCGAAGCGGTCGCCCTGGCGCACGACCTGGGCCATTCGCCGTTCGGGCACGGGGGCGAAGCGGTCCTCGACAAACTGATGGGCGCACACGGCGGATTCGAACACAACCGCCAGTCGCTACGTGTGGTCGACTATCTCGAGCACCCGTATCCGGACTTCCGGGGCCTGAACCTCACGCGCGTAGTCCGCGAATGCATCGCCAGGCACGAGACGGCCTACGACACGCCGGCGTGTTCGGATTTCAGCGATGATCTCCAGGCCCCGCTGGCGGGACAGGTAGTCGACGCCGCCGACGAAATCGCCTACACGTCAGCCGACCTGGAAGACGCCCTGGTCTCCGGATGCATCTCAATTGAGCAGCTTGACGATCTGGCGTTGTGGCGGCAGGCGTGGGACACCGCTCGGCAGCGGTACGCGGACGCTCGGGAAATACACCTGCGCATACGGGCCTGCAAGAACGTGCTGGAGATCATGGCATCCGATCTGCGCGAAGCGACTGTCACCCGCATAGAGGCCCTCGGGGCAAACCCGAGCCCCGACACCGTCCGCCATTCCGGGCGGAAATGTGCGGCCTTCAGCGATGCGCTGGGGTCCGCGATCCGCGACCTCCAGAAGTTCCTGATGGACAACGTCTACGAGGCAGGGGAAAACGCCCGCCGGACCGAAGAATCGCAACGCATAATCACCGACCTGTTCGCCCGCTACGTTGGCGATGAGTCGCTGCTACCGGAGCGATACCGCCGACGGGTCGACTCCGAGCCCGAAGGCCTCCACCGCGTAGTCTGCGACTACATCGCGGGCATGACCGACCGCTACTGCAAAGCCCGCCACGCCGAGATCATTTCTTGAGAACCGGGAACACGGTTATGCGCAATTTCGCCGCTCCGTATGGTATCAGTGTGAGTTCTTCCAGCGGCTCGGAGCTTTGGACCGGGCTTTTTGGGGGGAGTCCGGCGCGATTGGGCTGTTGGAGTTTCCGCTGGGGCACCTGGGCGTTATGGTCGGTTAGTTTCCAGGCAGGCAGTCGGCGGCCTTTGACGGTCAGTTTCACCGGGGCCAGCTTGGAATCGAATACGTAGTTCTTGATTCCGACTTTCTCGAACTTCAACGATCCTTCGAGGTTGTCGGGATCTATCTGCAGCGCGTAGTTCCACGGCGTTGTCGGATAGATCGCCCAATCGGCACACTGTGGTGTTTTGGCTTTGAAGTCGGGCCAGTCTTTGACCTTCCGCCAGTCCTCGCCGATCTTCAGCGAGTAGACTAACGGTCCGCGCTGGATCGCCACCGCGTTATTTGCCCGCTTGTCGAGACGGATCTTCATGGGCAGGGTTACTTTTACGATGTCGCCGTTTTTCCACGTACGGTTGAGCCTGACGTACTGCCCGGCCTTCGGGGTGGTGGTTTTTCCGTCGGGCGTGGTGATTTTGGCGGAATCGGCCCATCCGGGGATGCGGACGTAGAGCGGGAACTTTACGGGCCCGCCGGTGCGGACGGTGAACTTGATGTTCTCGTCGAATGGGTATTGGGTCTCTTCGACTATCGTTACCTTCTTGTCTCCGGCGACGATCGAGGTAACTTCGGACGGAGCGTAGACAACCGCCACCATACCGCCGTCGGGCGACGCCATCCACGTATTGGCTGCAAACTTGGGCCAACCCTGGGGCAGGTTCGCGGTGCAGCAGGGGAAGTGCGAGTACGGTCCGAACAGATACGTGCGGTCCTTCTTCTCGCAGACCACCTGGTTGACCCGCTGGAAATACTGGTGCGTCCACTGTTTCGGTCCGACCGTAGCCGGCCAGGCGTTGTAGGTGATCTTCTCGAGCCGGTCTGCCAGCTTCCAGTCGCCGGCGACCGACAGGAGTACTTCGATCGAAAACATCTCGTCGATCACGAGGCAAAGTTCACATCCCTTGTCCGGTCCGAGTCCGGCGAGACATTCTTCGGCGGTGAATATCCCGATCGGCGTTCCGTGGTAGCGGTCGAGGTTTTCGAAGCATTTGGTAATCGCATCGAGGTCGTACTTGTCCTTCGTCATCAGGTAGGAGATACCCGGAGTCTTGACGCCCATTGCGGTGTTCACGCCGTGCTGATGGTGGCCCCATCCTTTAGCGGGCTTGTCCATGCCCTTAAAGGTTGTGAAACTTTCCGACCAGTTTCGCCCCTTGGCGCGCATACCCTTAACCAGCTCGATCAGGGACTCGTCGCCCGTCCGGTCGTACAACCACATCGCCACATAAGCCACATCTCCCCAGCGGTTGAAAGCCCACGAGGGCTTCAGCCCGCCGCGGTTCATCGGATGCAGACCGTCATTATCGACAACCTGCTGGCTCTTGACGCTCAGTCTGCTACCGGCGTCGGAGATAAGGTAGAACGTGTACCACCCGTTTTCGCGAATGGCGATCTTACCGGTGAAACGTATGGCGAAATTATCCGGTTTGGCGCCTTTCTTGTTCTTCTTGTAGATCGGTGCGATATCGAAGTTGGCGGCCTGCCCGCTGTCGACCATCTTGAGCTTGTCGAAGTCGGGCAGCTTGTCCCAACTGCCTTCGTAGTACTCGTACTGCAGGTCCTTCAGCGATGCGTTGGGAATTCGCTGCCTCTCGATGTCAGGCCCTTCCCATAGCACCTCGAGACCCTCACCGCCACCCTTCTCGAAGTAGGTTACGGTGATCTTGTGGTCGCTGTTCTCCAGGAGCGTCTTTCCGTTTACCGGTTCCATCCGCTTGGCGTAGGCCTTGAAGAAATTCGTCAGTACGGGTATCACGCGCTTGTCGCCGGTGGCCTCGGCGTGCTGGACGAGCGCCTTGAGCATCGGAGTCGGGTACCACATGCCCCATGGTCTGTTGCACACCTCCGGCGGAGGCCCGATCCAACCGTCTTTATACGGATGGGTCAGCGTCCAGTCGATCCACTTGGCGGTTTTGTCTTTGAGGCGCTTGTCGTCGAGCAGATGCGCCAAGGGCACGAGTCCGTCGAGGTAGTACGGCGCCCACTGGTAGGAGTTGAACTTGGGCCCTTTCTTGCCCAACCACCCGTTGTTCGTCAGCAGGTGATAAAACTCGTCCAGGTGCCCGGTAATACCGTCAGCCTGGATCTGCAACTCGCGCTTGAGCCAACCGCCCGGTTTGACACTGCCAAGCGGCAGCATGGCAAACGCGCCGGCCTGTAGGGGCTTCTTGTGGAACATGGGCTTTGCTACCGCTACCGGTTCCGCCGCGGCTGCGGTAATGCAGCAAACGAGACAAATCGACAGAAGCATCAACCAACACGCTATGAGTTTGGTCTTCATCACTGGTTCCTTTGCAGCATGGTTTTCGCGGGTAACGCAGGGTTCCCGGCGTCATAGTAAGGAACGGCCCGGGGCTCAGATGAGCCCCGGGCCGCTTTGGTTATTCCTAATCGTCTCGTATCAGTCCGACTCCGACTCATCCGGCTTATCCGCCTTCTTTGCCCTCTTCCTGGTCTTCTTAGCCTTCTTGGCTTTCTTCGGTTCCTCTTCGGTTTCTTCGGCGGGAGCTTCGTCCTGGTCCGGTTCTTCTTCAGCCTCATCAGCCTCTGGGGCCTCATCGGCGAGCGCTTCGGCCACTTCGCCGGCGAGTTCCTCTTCGGACTCCTCGACGTAGACATCATCCAGATCGGTGGCGTCTACCTTTCGTCGCAGGAGATAGTAGATAACAGTGGTCGAGGAGGCCAGGAAACTCAAACCAAACGCCGCCACCAGCGCGATCATTATGTATATCCAGATCGAGATGATCCCTGCCGACAGCGCCTCGACTCCGCTGAGCGCTTCCCACGAGATCGGTGGGTGGAAATTGCTGAACGTGGGCGCCGGCCAGAGCATGTCCATCCGGTCGGCGTTTACCGCCAGGTCACTACCGCCACCAAATATTCCGCCCTTGACGAACCAGTGAGTGGCCGCCAGCGCCAGAAAAGCGAACAACCGCACGAACAGGTAGCAGATCGTTCCGTATACCAGTGCGATCAGTCCGTACACCATCGCCCGCCACGGTCTGGCGAAGACGTACGAGAAGCTCCGGCTTATCGCATCGAACGCATCGGATCCCTCGACGGCGATAGTCGGGTACATCAGCCCGCAGCCGCCGCCCAGCCCGATCGACAGGAAAGCGATCAGCAGCCCGATCACTATGGCAATCGGGAACAGGACCGCCATGATCCACGACAACCATCCGCCCAGGTTTCCAAACAGCAACCCGCCGAGGAACAGGAACAGTCCCAGGCAGAGAATTATAATCAGCGGAATCAGCGGAGCG
Organism: uncultured Planctomycetaceae bacterium; assembly: GCA_964607575.1. Classification (GTDB taxonomy): domain Bacteria; phylum Planctomycetota; class Phycisphaerae; order SM23-33; family SM23-33; genus BS750m-G57. The sequence continues at coordinate 8,479 of CAZSLS010000130.1, forward strand.
GCGAAGAAGCTGAGGAATCTGCTCGACGAGAACCGCAGGGCCTGAACCATCGATATCTTCTCTTCGCGTGCGGCGTGCAGGGCGGCGATACGGTGCATCGCCCCACCGAACAGCGCCCATGCCGCCAGAGCAAGCGTCAGGAATATGACCGCAAAGAACCAATGGTTGCATAACATCCACAGGAGGCCCTGGACGGCCATTAATATCCAGAACAGGAATCCGGCGGAATCCTCAGACTCGGCGCCCTTTACGTTGAGGAATGCAAGTGGTTTCGGGGTTTCGGTCAGAGAGGGAATCGACTTTGAGTTGACGATTGCCTCATAATCGTCCAGACCGGTCGTGAAGTTTCCGTATCGAACTGCCCGCAAAGCGTTTGACAGGCACTGGCTTTCGTAGGCGAGGAAACTTTCAAAGACTAGTTTGCCCTTGATCTTTGCGGCGTCCTCGTTGAACTTGGCGGTGATCTTCACTGATGCTCTGATGGCGTTGTCGTAGTCTTCTTCGAGATCGGCGGTTCGCTTCGTCTTTTCGTCCTCATCGACGGCCGCTTCGGCAATGTCCTTTTCGGCGTCCTCGTAGGCGACGCTCAGGATCGCGTCGATTTTGTCGCGGATCTTGGCAACCTCATCCTTGGCGTCACTTAAGACGGAGCCCCAGTCTTCCTTCTTCGCGTCAATATCATCTCTTTGCTTGATACTCTTGGCATCATCGTAAGTTTCATTCTTGGCCTCGTTGTGCTTGGTAATCCGGGCTTCAAGCGCCCTGCTCAGCTCACTGTCCAATCTGACACCGTCAATGAAAGCTTGAAGACTATGTCGCTGTCTTCTGCTCTCGTATTTAAGGGACGCCGCATCGCCGGGCCTTTTGTCGTTCGCTGTTTTCACCGTCTTTTCGTAGGTCGGACCATCATTGCTGATATACGCGGCGATATCGCCGTCCTGTACGCGCTGCCCGCAGAGGCTCCACACGCGGTCGAGTACTCTCCCGGAAAAGTAGATCGTCATTATCGCCGCCAGGCCCAGCAGGATCTTGCTGGGATGAATAGCGATCCGGAAGCTCTTGAAGATGTGCGAAAAACTGAATACCGCTGTCCAGTTGATCGTGTTAATCTGGTTCTTACCATTACTCATGATCTATCCCTTTTAACGGTGTTTGTTATGCGCGCACAATTGTCCTTGACCTTTGTCGAAATTATACGCCCGGCGGGAAGTGCTGCAACACTTTTTCCGAATATCAACGAACAATCAATCCGCCTCCCCCCGGTAGTACGGTGAATCTGAGAGCTACCTGGTCAGTCGGAGGTCTTGGCAGGTTTGGTTTTTGCGCCATCCTTGGTCGAATCGGTCTTCTTGTCAACCTTGGGGGCTTTGTCTTTCTCCGCCGCCTTGCGATACGACTCGCTGCGGTAGTCGGTCTGGTAGAATCCGCTGCCCTTGAAGATAACACCCGCCCCGATACCAATGAGTCGTTTAACCTTCAGCTTTCCGCACTGGGGACACTTGCGGACGGACCTGGCCTTTATCGACTGAAAAAGCTCGAATGAGTGGGCGCAAGCGCCGCATCGATACTCGTATGTAGGCATGGGGGCTCCTATTGCTCTCCGTTGTCTGCAGTCTCTTCGTCGTCGGCGTCCGGAGGTTCCGGCTTGGTTGAGACGACAACCGCAGCCGGACGGATCGTTCGTCCTTTAAGCCTGTATCCCCGCTGCAACTCCTGGACAACTGTCTGGGGGGGGTGCTCGTCAGAAGGCTGCTGCAGCATCGCCGAGTGTGCCTCGGGGTCGAAGGGCTGACCGAGGGCTTCGATAATCTCCACGCCGAACCCGCCGAGTACTTCAAGGGCCTTATCGTGTACGAGTTGCATACCCGCCAGCAGCGGGTTGTCCTGCTCGTGGTTGTCGGCGGCGGCCTCCAAAGCCCGTTCCATGTCGTCCAGTACGCTCAGCAGTTTCGTGATCAGGTCGGTATTGGCGAAGTTGCGAGCCTCCGCCATTTCGCGCTGGACGCGCTTCTGGTAGTTCGAGTAATCGGCGGCGGTTCGCTGGAGGCGCGCGAACAGATCGTCCCGATCGGCCTGGAGGGCTTCCACGGGATTGTCCGGCCCGTCACCGGCGTCAACCTTGGGATCAGCGGTGTTCTTTTTTTTCTTGCTCATAATCACACCTGACGTCATGAGAAGCAGTTTTTGAGTTTATCCAGGAAACCTTTTCGTTGCGGGGTGACGTCCACTTCTTCGGTTTCGGCATATTGTTTGAGCAGTTCGGTCTGATGTTTGGTGAGTTTCTTGGGCACTTCGATGAAGATCTGCACGTGCTGATCGCCTCGTCGACCGGTGCGCAGCGACGGGAGGCCCCGGCCCCTGAGAGTTATCACATCTCCGTTCTGCGAACCGGCGGGTACGTTGATTTCGTGCGAACCGGTCAGGGTGGGCACTTGTATCTTGCCTCCCAGTGCGGCTTGGGAGAATGCGATGGGCACCTGGCAGACGAGATCGTCTCCATTCCTGACCAGCAGCGGATGGGGCCTGATGCTCACGTAACAGTGAAGGTCGCCGCGCGTGGTTCCGTCCTGTCCGGGTCCGCCTTCGCCACGGACGCGGATTACCTGCCCGTTGCTCACGCCGGGGGGTATCTGCACGGTAAGAATGCGTTTCTTCCGGGCCCGTCCCGATCCGCGGCACGCGGGACACGGATCGCTAACCATCGTTCCTCGCCCCTTGCATTTCGGGCAGGCAATGACTCGCACGGACATCCCGAAGAAACCGCTTTCCTGTTGCTGGACCTGCCCGTAACCATTGCATGTCTCGCAGTGGATCGGCTCGGTGCCCCTGCGCGCCCCGCTACCGGAGCATTCATCGCACAGGTCCATCCTCGTGAATTCCAGCGATTCGTCCACGCCGGTGTCAATCTGCTCGAGCGTCAACTCGATCTCGACCTGCAGATCCTCGCCGCGATCGATATGTCCGCGCCTGCCCCCGCCGAAGCCTCCCATGCCTCCCATCTGCCCGAAAATATCCTGGAACATCGAGAATATGTCCCCGAAGCCCATGTTTCCGAAGTCGTGTACGCCCGCGCCGGCCATACCGGCGTGTCCGTACTGATCGTAGCGGTTGCGCTTGACGGAGTCCGAGAGTACTTCGTAGGCCTCGGCGAGTTCCTTGAACCGGGTCTCGCCCTCGGTCTTGTCGCCCTCGAAATTGTCGGGATGATACTTCAGGGCGCCTTTTCGATAAGCGCGCTTGATGTCAGCGACGCCGGCGGTGCGCGATACTCCCAACACTTCGTAATAGTCACGCTTATCAGGCATGTGGTCCCGCGGAATGCTGTGTTAAACGTCGAGGGACGCTTCGGCGCCCGCCGAAGCGTCCCTGTTGTCGACGGTTTCGATTCCGATATCCGCAACCCGCCGTCAGGCCGGTCGCCGATCCGCAATCACGTCACTGCGTTGGCGACGACGTTGTCCTCGTCCTTCTCGTCGTAGTCGCTGACCATGACGTTTGTGGTCAACATCAATCCGGCTACTGAAGCAGCATTCTGCAAAGCCGTCCGGGCAACCTTGGCAGGGTCGATTATTCCGAGCTTGATCATGTTAACGCCGGCACCGCATTCTCCGGTGGCAGCATTATAACCGGCCTTCTTACCGTCTTCGAGGATTTCAGCGACCACGACGCTACCGTCAGCGCCGGTATTAGCCGCTATCTGGACGGTCGGTGCAGTCAGTGCCCTGACCACGATATCGACGCCGATCTTCTCGTCGCCCCGCGCCTTGGCGCGAGCGGCCTGGACGGCCTCGATGGCATTAAGGAATACGATCCCACCACCGACAACAACGCCTTCTTCCGCGGCGGCGCGGGTGGCGTGTACGGCGTCGTCGATGAGGTCCTTGCGTTCCTTCATCTCCGATTCGGTGGCGGCGCCGGCCTGAATGACAGCCACTCCGCCGGTGAGCTTGGCGAGGCGCTCGTTGAGTTTTTCCTTATCGTAATCGCTGGTGGTCTTTTCGATCTGCTTGCGGATGTTTTCGGCGCGGGCCTTGATGTCTTTGGTCTTGCCACCGCCCTCGATGATCGTGGTGTTGTCCTTGCTGACAACGATCCGCTTGGCCTGTCCGAGTACGTCCAGTTCGACGGCTTCCAACTTCACGCCGGTATCTTCGGTGATAACGGTTCCACCGGTCAGGACGGCGATATCGTCGAGGATGGCTTTTCTCCGGTCGCCGAACGCCGGCGCCTTGATCGCGCAGACGTTCAGGATTCCCCGAAGCCTGTTGATTACCAGGGCGGCAAGCGCTTCGCCTTCGACGTCTTCGGAGATGATCACCAGCGGCTTGCCCGCGGTTGCAATCTTCTCCAGGAGAGGCACGATGTCCCGCACCGATGAGATTTTCTTCTCGACCAGCAGGATGAAGGCGTCTTCCATGACCGCTTCCATCGAAGCCACATCGGTCACGAAGTAAGGCGACAGGAAGCCTTTGTCGAACTGCATGCCCTCGACAACTTCCAGCTCGTTGACCAGCGACTTGCCTTCCTCGACGGTTATAACGCCCTTCTCTCCGACGCTGGCGAATGCTTCGGCGATCAACTTACCGATGTCTTCGTTCCAGTTGGCAGAGACGGTCGCGACCTTTCTCAGATCGTCGTTGTCCCTGACCTTCTTGGATTGCGAGGCGATCGACTCGACCGCGGCGGCCACGGCGATATCCACGCCGCGCTTCAGCGCCATCGGATGCGCGCCGGCGGTTACGTTCTTGAGACCTTCGCTCATGATCGCCTCAGCGAGAACCACCGCGGTGGTCGTTCCGTCGCCGACGACGTCGTTGGTCTTCGAGGCGACCTGGTTGGCCATCTTGGCGCCCATGTTCTCGAAGGGATGGGGAAGGTCGATTTCCTTGGAGACCGTCACGCCGTCCTTTGTGACCTTGGGCGAACCGAACGATTTCTGCAACAGGACGTTGCGTCCGGTGGGCCCAAGTGTAACTTTGACGGCGGCCGCCAGTTTCGATACACCGTCCAGCATCGCTGAGCGAGCATCACTGTCGTAAAGCATTTGCTTTGCAGCCATTATATTTTCCTTGGTAGATTGGTTTGTTGTTCTGACCGGTCAGTGGCCGGAGGTTCTAGCCCAGTATCGCCAGCACGTCGGACTCACGCAGGATCACGTAATCCTCGTCGTCGATCTTGACTTCGCTTCCGGAGTACTTGGCGTAGAAGATCTCGTCGCCCTTCTTGAGGCACACTTTCGCCCGCTCACCGGAGTCGAGCAACTTGCCCGGTCCGACGGCCGATACGATACCACGCTGAGGCTTCTCTTGCGCCGAGTCCGGAAGAACGATCCCGCCGGCGGTTATTTCTTCCGCGTCACACTGCTTTACGAGGACTCTGTCATCTAAAGGTTTTACTGCCATTTTCATCTAGCTCCTGAATCTGGAGGTTATATCTGATTGTCTTACACTTCTTTCCACTGTGGGGATGGTCTGGTGGATCGGGTCTGCGGGAGGACTCTACATCATCCCGCCCATTCCGCCCATTCCGGGCATACCACCGCCCATACCGGGCATGCCGCCGCCCATACCGTCCATACCACCGCCCGGACCGCCCGCCGGTGCTTCCTGGGGTATCTCGCTGACCGCGGCGTCGCAAGTCAGCAGCAGCGTCGCCACCGATGCGGCGTTCTGCAATGCGGCGCGGGTTACCTTCGCCGGGTCGATCACGCCGGCAGCGAAAAGATCTTCGTCTTTCAGCGTGTCGGCGTTGAAACCGAAGTTGCCCTTGGCCTTATCGATCCGTCTCAGAACGACGGGCCCGGCTTCGCCGGCGTTTACCGCTATTTGTTTGAGCGGTTCGACCAGAGCCTCCCTGACGATTGTCACGCCCGTCTTCTCGTCGCCTTTGGCCTTCAGGCCTTCCAGGACCTTCCGGGCCCGAACCAGCGCCACACCGCCGCCGGGGAGGATTCCTTCCTCGACTGCCGCACGCGTGGCGTGCAGGGCGTCTTCGATGAGGGCTTTCTTTTGCTTCATCTCGGATTCGGTGGCGGCCCCTACGTTTACCTGGGCCACACCGCCGGCGAGCTTGGCTAGACGCTCCTGGAGCTTCTCGCGATCGTAGTCGCTGTCGGTCGTTTCGATATCGTTGCGGATCATGTCAATCCGCGTGCGGATATCCGCGGTCGCTCCGGCGCCTTCGATGATCGTTGTGGTGTTGTTGTCGATGGTGACCTTCTTGGCTGCTCCCAGATCCGCCGGCTCGACCGTCGCCAGGTCGATACCGAGGTCCTTGGTGAACACCTTGCCCCCCGTCAGGATCCCGATGTCCTGGAGCATGGCTTTGCGGCGGTCGCCATAGCCCGGCGCCTTGATGGCGCCGACAGACAGGATTCCTCGCAGCTTGTTGACCACCAGGGTCGCCAGCGCCTCGCCTTCGATATCTTCGGCGATGATAAACAGCGGGCGTTTAGTTTTGGCGACCTTCTCCAGCAACGGAACGAGCTTGGCGACGTTGGAGATCTTGTCCTCGTAGATAAGTATCAGGGGCTTTGCGAGGACCGCTTCCATGTCGTCGGGATTGGTCACGAAGTGCGGCGAGATATATCCCCTGTCAAACTGCATGCCTTCGACGACATCAACGACAGTGTCCATGCTCTTGCCTTCTTCAACGGTGATCACGCCATCGCGTCCGACTTTCGTCATCGCCTCGGCGAGCATCTTTCCGATACCCGGATCGTTATTGGCGCTGACGGAAGCGACATTGCGAATGTCGTCATCGTTTTCGACGGGTGTCGCCATGTTGGCAAGCTCTTCAACTATCGCATCGACGGCGCGGCGGATTCCACGCGCCAGCGACATCGCATCGGCGCCGGCGGCGAGATTGCGATAACCTTCGGTGAAGATCGCCTCGGCCAGAACCGTAGCTGTAGTTGTCCCGTCGCCTGCAGCGTCAGAAGTTTTCGAGGCCGCCTCCTTGACCAACTGGGCGCCCATGTTCTGGGTCTTGTCGGTCAGTTCGACTTCCTCTGCAACCGTAACGCCGTCTTTGGTGACCGTGGGCGGACCCCATCCCTTGTCGAGGATGGCGTTTCTCCCGCGTGGTCCCAGAGTGCTTTTGACCGCCCTGGCCAGCTTTTGTACGCCGATCAGGAGGGCCTCTCGGGCATCGCCTTCAAACGCTAACTGCTTTGCAGCCATCTGCGAGTTCTCCTTGTTAGTGGTTCATAGACAAGATCACACAATCTCTTGTCTCTGCTATAATTAGGGGTACTTCTCGCCAGTGGGCAAAACTCCACGCCCGCCTGGCTGCGACAACACCGCCGCATAATAGCTATAGCAAGCTCTGTGCCGCAAAGCCTAAACTGAGTACGGATAACATCTTACTGAATTAGGAAAGAGTCCAGCCCCCGCCAAAACCTGCCAGTCCCGCACCTTTTGCGCCAGAAAAACACATTTTGACAGCATCTCACCCCGCCGCGAACGCGTCGAGCGCATCTGAACGGCTCAATATCCAACAGAGCAACAAGGAATGTCCAAATCTCAAGTAACCGCCAACGACAGGATCACCGTCCGCTGGAGTTCTTCCGAACCCCCTGACCGCCGCTAGACTTCGGAGGACCGGGTGTTAGACGCCAACGCCTAACATCGCTCGTCACACGACTCTACTCCGCGACGACGACGCTGACAACAGGACGAAAACCGACATGTACGTAGCGGTCTGTGGGAATGCCCGCGAAACGGTGCGCCGTGCGGCAGTGCTTCGGATCGTAGCCCCATGCTCCGCCTCGTAATACCCGAAGACCGGTGGGGGGTTTATCCACCCACGCTGTCCCATCCGTCGGGGCTCCCCTGTAGTTCTTGTGCCGATGGTCCCGGCACCACTCCCAGACATTACCGTGCATGTCATACAATCCAAAAGCGTTGGGTTTCTTCCGTCCAACTGCGTGTGGATATTCCTGATCCCTCTTGTTGGTATTGTCCGCATACCAAGCGTAGTCGCCGAGTTTCGATGCATCATCGCCAAAACCGTACGCCATCTTGCTCCCCGCACGGCAAGCGTATTCCCACTGCGCTTCGGTGGGCAGGGCAACCCGCTTGCCTGTTTTCTTGGACGATGTTTCGCAGAACCTGCTCGCATCTTTCCAACTCACCCAGTTAAGAGCGTTGTTGTCGCCGGGTTTAACAAAATGTCTGCCGCCCCACGGTTCGCTACCCATTACCGCGCGCCACTGGGCCTGCGTGACCTCGTGGATGCTCATGTAGAAAGGCTTACTGATCGTCACCTTGTGTTGCGGATCTTCGTTATTGGCCCGACCTTTTTCATCATTTGGCGAACCCATCAGGAACGTACCGACCGGAATCAGCACCAGCTTCATCGTTACGCCCTTACCGAGGTCCAGTGTCAGCGTCTCGGGGATACGCTTGGCCTGGACCAGTTCGCTTCGGCGTTTTGTGAGTGTTTTTGTGGAGTCATGAGCAGTGTCGGTCTTGTTGTCATCCGGTATGAGTTTCGTGTAACACCCGGTTCCCAACAGCAACAGAAGCACCATGCAACTCGCCAGCACGGTCTTTGAGTTCATCATGGTCTTCCCTTTCGCGTTCAGTCGATACTTCCCGAATAAGCTCTGGCCTGCGAACCGCGGGGCTCTCAATTGATTCTATCATGGATTCAGAATCTGGCAAGGCTTCTTGCAGATATTGCAGGGCTCCGTACGTTTGGCTGGATATCCCGGGTCGGCTTCGCACGCATGACGTTGTTTGTTTGCCGGGATTCGCGATTCTGACAAAGCACCATATCATACTTTCGGGCTCCCTCAGTAAGAACCAACGGTCTTGAGCTGCGAGAACTACCGCCCGAAGCGGTCGTTAGAGACTCGCGGTTCGGTCCAATTCATTACCGGCGGGTCTCTGGCACAGTGTTTGCTTATAGCTATGTGCTGATTAGACGTGAGAAGTGTGCCTTGAAAGAATCAGGCTTCGTTGTCTGATCGTGATTGTTATGGATCGAGAATTCACTGGGAGACACGGGTAATGAACGGAAAAAAAAGATTTGTGATTTTGGCCGCAGCGGCCTCGGTGTGTCTAGTTGCCGCCTTCTGCACGGTGTTTGTCTATGGTGCCCAGACGATACCCAAGGACGCCAAGTACGTGGGATCCAAGAAATGCCGATCCTGTCACACCAAGCAGCACAAGACTTGGCGCAAGACAAAGCATTACAAGACGTTCACGCAATTGAAGGAGAAGGAGAGGGCTGATCCTAAATGCCTCAAGTGCCACACGACCGGTTATGGTAAGCCAGGTGGATTCACAAGCATGGAAGCTACGAAGGATCTGGCGAGTACCGGTTGCGAGGCTTGCCACGGTCCGGGTAGCATACATTGCGAAGATGCAAAGGACGCCCCGAAAGAGGGCAAGTGGGAGGACCCGAAGTATCCACAGGTGGTTGCGGACAGTTGTGTGGCTTGCCACAACCCGCATAAGACACACGAGAAGAAGGGTACGGCAGCCGCCACGGATAAGTAGACATTTGGCCGATCGATGGGCAAGGACCGGATGACGCTGATTCCGGTCCTTGCCCGTCAATGGTTTGGGGTACAGGTTCTATTTCCCCTCGATATGCGCAGTGGGTTTGTCCTGCTATTGCTTCGCTTTCCGCGTGGTTGGAGCCGTCGTGGGTGCCTTCAGATCCTCGAGCCGCATGGGTGCGAGGCGCGTGGTTGGTTTCTTGAGTTCCTTCGGCGAGTGCGGTTTGCTTGTGGCGCCTTTGTCGGCCGGTTGTGAAGCCGGTTTTGTGGTGGGTCTCAGCTTGACAGGATTCTCCCGGTCGTAGCTCATTGACCAGTGGCAACCCGATACGCAGGTACCGCCATTCTTCGTCTCCTTGTACTTGATCGGTATGCTCCACGTACCGAACGAGGTGGAATCGGTCAGCATGTGGGGGTTTTTCGTCGCGTGGTTTGCATGACAAGCCCTGCAGGTTCGGCCTTTGTCCGGCTTGTTGACGTGCACGTAGTGAAGGTTGACGTTCCCGTTGCGGAACTTCGTTGCCGTGGGCGTACGGCTGTGGGCTGCCAACGACTTGTTGTGACAGCCGAAACAGAGGGCGTAGACCTCGGGCTTGTACGGACTGTAGAACGACCTGGGATAGGACTTGCGCAGGAAACTGAATTTATCGTTTCCGTGTGGTTGGTGACACTTACCGCAGTCTTCTGTAGCCAGCGGGCCGTGAAGTTTCATTTCCTTGGCTAGGAGTCTGTCGGACTTTTGGCGCGCATTTTCGCGCACCGGTCGGTATT
>CAZSLS010000131.1:0-18625 GCA_964607575.1 uncultured Planctomycetaceae bacterium
CCCGGTTCGGCCTGCTCGAAAGCATCCTGCAAGTACGGATACAACTCCGGGAAGACGCCCATACGGTGGTATGGCTCAGCGTCATCTGAATTGATCTCAATGGCATTATGGTAGGCGGCGATGGCCTTGTCGTATTGCCCACGCTTGCCGTAGCCAATGCCCATTTGGCAGTACGCCTCAGCAGAATCGGGATTGATGTCACGGGGCATTTCTCATTTCCTTTCGGTTGGGTTGCTTAGCTACGATTGCCTCTTGCTCAGTCATACGCCATGCTGCTCAATCGGAAGCTAAAACGGAACAGAGCAGAAATGGCCCCTGAGAGTGATGTGCCTGTGAATATAGAAGCTACTCCTTGCGGAGTCTGTCGGTGAACCTCAGCAGTCCCCTGTACAGAGAGGTGGCGATCATTTCTGGGGGGGCCTCGAGTTTGACGCTACCGGTCATCCCATGGCGAAGTGTGATCCCCGGTTGCGGATCCAGTGTGATTACGATCCTGAAGTATGACTGGCTCGTCTGCCGCGTCACGGGGCTGACAAGCACATCACCACCTCCGCTATTGGTCAGGGCCTTGGAATCCACCTGCTGGGATCCGGCGGGCGTTATCTCCGTGAGATGCCCGCTGAACGCAACGGACGGATGTGACATCGGACGGAACCACGCCGCCCTGCCGATCTCCGGTTGGACCGTCGTGATTTCCTCTTCGGACAGCACAGCCTGAACGACCGATCGTCCCGAAACGATGGTTGCGATTGGTTCCCCAGCCCTGATGAATCGCCCGACGTCATTCTTTCGCAGTGTCTGAACGACGTCTCCTTCCGTATCGGCGCAGACATTCAGGTGTTTCAACTCAGTCTCTCTGGCATTCAGCTCGCCGCGGCGAAGCCGCAGGAGTTCCAGGGCCTTCAGCCGCGCCGCAGCGTTTTCCGCCAGTCCCCTGCGCAGGTACACCTGTGCGAAGTCCAACCGGGCTCGGGTATCGATCACCTCAAAGGCGGTGGTGGAGTTGTCAAGACGCACCAGGGATGTACCACGGGCAACGTGTTGGCCTGCCTCTGCGTGTACATCCGCCACAAAACCCGGAATCCTGGCTCGTATGACGGTTTCGTGCTCAGCTGCAACCACACCGTTGGTCCGTATTCCTGCAGGAATGGGCACGATGCAGATGACTACCGGTATGATCAGCAGGAGCGATGCTACGGCTATGGACCTGACACGCAGGGGGGCTGTTTCCTGATGTGTCAGCAGGTATCTCAGCAGGGGACGTAGCATGCGGAAAAATTCAGTGAGCAGGTACACGCCGGCCAGGATCAGGCCAACCAGGAATACCTTTGATGCCACCATGGTTGCGATCGCCAGGACAACGAATATGCGGTACAGAGGTGACGCTACCCCGAACGCAAAAAGGATGAGTCGAATACCAGCAGTTGCCGTTGTGCTCGACTTGATTCCAAGCGCCACACGCTTCAGGACGCCAACTACATGGTCTCTGGACCGCCGTCGGAGGTTGGGTATCTCCAAGATGTCGCTCAGCGCGTAGTACCCATCATATCGCATCAGCGGATTGACATTGAACGCCACCGTCACAACGCTGGCCAACAGCGCCACCTTGTAGGCAACGGAGTTCAATAGTGAAGGCCCGGTCCAGGCCCACACCAAAACTGCAACTGCCCCGACGGTCAACTCCACGTACATTCCGCCCAGACAGACGATCAGGCGGTGGAGTTTTTGCGGGAAGCCCCACGCGGCGGTTGTGTCGACATAGGCGCATGGTGTGCATGCAATGACGTACAATCCCATCTCGGGCACATCACCGCCGAACGTTTTGCAGGCGTAAGCGTGGCCGAGTTCGTGAAAGAACTTCAGAGCAATCAGAATCAACCACATAGTCGCCAGAGACTCCGCGGCCAGCAGGCCGTTCACCGGTTCAACCAATCGGGATCCCTGCGACAATGCGACGATTGCGGCAGCAGCAATCAATCCGCACCAGAGGACGAAGAACCACTTGGTGAAGATCGGGCGGACCAGGCCAACTGTGCGGTCAAGGAAGGTATTGGGGCTCAGCAGAGGAACCTGAAAGAACAGGGGCATCATCAGGAGTTGCTTTCGTTTGGCCTTCTTCTTGATTTCGTAGCGTCGATACAGAGCCTTGTCGTCCTGCATCGGAAGCCTCAGAATGTTAAGCTGATGAAGGTCAATGATGAACCGATAGAAGTCGTCTTCATCACTTTCGATCAGGACTTCCCGAGCGACCAGGTCGTTGAACGTTTCCGAGAGACAATATGCGCGGCGGATGGAAATGAGAATCTCATAGTCCTGGAGTGTTATGCTGTGATTCTGGCAGGTTATGGGATCCCGAATGACGTAGGAGGGCTCACCCAAGAGCACGTGTCGGCTGATATGCAGATCCGAGCGAATTCCAAGCCTGACATCTTTTAGGCGCGACGCCAGATCAGATTGCACAGGTTGGTCGGTTCTATGGTCCATTATTGCCGATTCACAGCCACAATTTCATGCGAATACCGTCGATCAGGTTATGGAAGAGGACCCACCAGGCGGCGCGTTTTCCCGTCTGCACTTTTGCGAATCCTTCCATACCGGCCCGAACCCATTGAGGCGGAGAGTTCAGGTGAGCTTCTACGATGTAGATGTTTCGCTTATCATGCTGTTCGGCGCTGGGACTGATTCTTACGATGCGAAAGTCCTGCAGGTCCTCGGGCTTGGCCTTGCTCGCGAAACAGCCTGTCAAGTCTTCGCGGATCGACTCGATCTGCGATTCGGACACCTTCATGCGAAGCGTCCAGCCCTGTTGAGACGACAGTACAAAGAGCGGTTGGCCCTGGGGGAGAATCTCGCCGATGCTCTGGCGATGGTCACCCGAGGTGATCACACCATCAAATGGCGCCCGCACGATTGCCTGGGAGATCTTCGTCTCGATTATATCAAGGTCGGCCCGCAGCTTCCTGATTTCTGCGCCCGCCAGTTCGGCTTCGGAAGGAGAGCCTTCCGCCATGGCTATCGATTGGTTGATCTTGGCGATATTGATCCCTGCCTCCAGGCGTATTTTTTCCATCCGAAGCGTCTGCGTATCGAATTCGCACAGAATATCGCCCTGCTTGACAGCATCTCCCGCGACAACGCGGGCCTTGTTCAGTTTTGCCTGGTGAGGTGTGCAGAAGTGGCGGGATTGGGCCGGTACGATTACACAAGGCGATGTCACGGTATATTCCATCGTACCGAAACCAAGCCACGCCCCCAGGGCCAGTATCGACAACACCACTACTTTTGAAGCCCATCTGGACGGCCTGAGGAAGTTATAAACTGTCCGCCTCAACGATTCAGTCGCATGTCGCAGGGCGCTCCTGTTGGCCCGATCGACCAGATCCAGGGCGGGAGCGTACGGCTGCAGGAGTGTACCGAGCTTGTTGATGCCTTCATTGGTGAATAACTCGCCAAAGTGGCGTTTCATACTCACAACAGCGATGCATCGGTCCCCCGATTTCAACGGGATGGATGCGACCGGTGCGTTGTTGATCGAGTCGTGCCATTGCCTGTGAAGGCGGCATCCTGTGGACGTTCTCCCGCCGCTTCGGCTTACATCGCATTTGGAAATAGACTCTTTCTGACAAACGATCGATTCACCCAGGTCGAGGCATTCGGCCATCGCGTCGCGGATCTTGCCCACCACCGGACTGTTATCCCTTACATCGTCACAGCCAGACATCGCAACGACTTGAATGTTCTTTCCACGCACCAGACCGAGCGACACCTGATCGCATCCGGTCGAATTGCGAAGATTATTGACGACCGCAAAAGCCAAAGCCTCCCTTGATGAATAGGTGGCCGCCTGGCTCACCACACGACCCGAGACTGCATCTGTTTCGGGGTCCTTCGACCGGTTTCCGGTTCCCACAAACCGAATGCACGTGGAAACCAGCTTCGTCAATGCCTTGAGAACAGCGTGGTGCTGCTCCGCTTCGGCTTGGCTCCGGCAGTTTGCTACAACCGCCAGCGCTCCGATAACCTCGTCTTGCTCGTCCACTATCAGCGCTGACAGCATGGCGAGGCGGCTACCTCCGCCCTTGGCCTCAAACACCTGCAACAGGGGCTGCTTGTCGGACAGTGACTGGGCAATCAGGTCCTGAACGGTGGATTTCCAGAAACCCGGATCGGTTGGTCCGCTGTGATAGTAGTCGCTTACAACAGTTGCCGGCAGCATAACTTCGATGGCGCCGAATGGACTTCCAAAGGGCTGCGCAACCAGCGCCAGCGCCTGGGCGAAGTACCGGCCGGCAGATTCAGCCTGCCGCGATAGCATCGCGATGCGGCTGAATACCTCCTCGGCGGTCGTGTCAACGGACCGCGAGCCGGAGGTCGCCTGCCCCGCCTGCAATGTCCTGGAATCAGTCATAACGCTGCAATCCAATCGGGCTGCACCAATCAAATGAGCAATTCGGACGTCTGGTGTATGATCGCTTCGGCGGTGTTGATTTCCGTGAAGAACTTGAAACCGACATCGTAAGTGTCTTCCTCCGCCATCCGGCATCGAAGACAGCGGCCGAACACCAGCGGAAGGTCTATCTGCTTCGGGTCAAACCGCAACCGATACACGTCGCCCGCACCCAGCGGTAAGGGGAACATGGCGCGGAAGCCGCCGTCGGAGATTTCGCCGGTGACTCCCTGGAGTTTCAGGTCCATGAGTTCCGAAGAGTTTCCGGGCTGAAGGATTACCTTCATCTTGAGAGCTATTCGCGGATGCTTGCGGCGATTTTCGTACTGGCCCCCACACTGTCGTTCGAGTTCCAGGAGCACTTCGTGGGCAGCATCCTCGTTGGCAATACTTGTGTGCCCAGATACATTATCAACCATACTACACTCCTCCAGCCGGATGCCAAAATCAACTCTACAATAGAGTAGAGTTCGATATACGCAGAGATTAACGAGCAATGCGTAGATAAGAATACTTCTTCCCCGTTGCATGTGAACCCTACACCGTACCCTACTTGCAAAAATCGGCTATCCGGGAGAGACGCTTTAAGTAAAAGCGAACATATTCCCCCTATTCCAAATCTGAGTTTCTTGTGGACTCAGACATCTTATTGCCCGTATTTGCGTGGAGTCCGGCCGCTCCTCGCCACAGGCTCCATAGACCCGCAGCGAAAGAGTTACCGTGTGTCTCAAATACCCTTGATGCCTTGAAGACAGCTCCATCATCCCTTTCGATGGTTGTGTCCAATTCGAATGCCGGCAACTCGTCGGTCTGTTCGGTAGCCTTCGCTTCAAACACTTCTTCGAAGCTTGCGCCTTCCTCCACGGCCGCGGGAAGCGACAATGACGGGAGTGTTTTGGGCTCGTTCGAGCCCGAGTTCGGAATCACACCGTAAACTGCGGGACCTTCCGGTCCACGTGGTTGGTCGATTACCTCCACCTCTGCATGTGAATTCGCAAGGTAGATGACATCTTTCATATCGGTAGTCGGGTCCAGCACGGCCAGGTCCTCGTAGTTTTCCTGGTCGACAGGCCCGGTCTGCTCCGCTTGTGCCTGTGGCACCTGGTCCGTTTCTGGATCAGTTTGTAGAGTATTCGCCACACCGTTTGCGTCGGTCTGATCAACCGATGCGACCGGCACAATTTCAGCCGGCGGCATCGCAGCGGTGACCTCGACAGCATCTGGACGTACAGAACGCCCATTGGTCGTTCTGACAGCTACAGCCTCGATCGGCTCATCGACAGGGTTGACAGTGATATCCACCGTTGCGGTGTCGGTTCCGCCGTTACCATCGGTGATCGTGTAGGTGAAGCTGTCGGCGCCGTTGTAGTTGGCGTCGGGGGTGTAGGTAAACGTCCCGTTACCGTTGTCGACCACCGTACCGTTGGCGGCTTGGGTGAACGACTGGACGCTCAAAGTGTCTCCGTTCAGATCGGTATCGTTGGTCAGCACGTTACCCGTCGTGACGGAAGTATCCTCGTTGCCCACGAGTAAGTCATTTGCGGCATCCGGCGCGACGTTGTTGGCCGGCAATGCAGTGTCGCTAAACTGGAGTGTTTCGATATTGCTGTACTCTATGCTGAAAGACTCCCCGCCTCCCATATTGACCGAGACTGTGCCCTCAACGGTGTCCAGGGTGGCATCGGCCGAGCTGAAACCGCTCAAATCAATCGTGTTCGTCCCCGCGTGACCGTCAACCGCAAAAACTTCGCCATCAGTCGGGGCGCTAAAAGCAAAAGTATCATCGTGGTCCGACCCGACAACATTTTCGATACTCGTCAGCGTATCCGTCCCGGCGCCGCCGGTGGCCGTGCCAACCGTCAGATCGACAGTAACCGAAGATGCGGCATCGGAATAATCAGCAGTGTCGATGCCCCCGCCGCCGGTGAGCGTGTCGTCGCCCAGACCGCCGGTCAGGACGTTGTTATTCGCATCGCCTACCAGCGTGTCATCATGATCGGAACCCACTGCGTTTTCTATGTTTGTGAGCGTATCGCTCCCGGCGCCGTCGGTAGCCGTCCCGGCAGCGAGATCAACGGTCACACCTGAACTCGCATCGGAGTAGCTTACCGTGTCCACGCCGGCGCCACCGTCAACTGTATCTCCGACAGGCCCCTGATCGCCGCCGGCGCCCGAAGTATACAGGCTGCTGACCTCATCTGCCGTCAGCGCCGTTCCAAACATTGCGACTTCATCGATTTCGCCGGTAAACAGGCTGGAGTATCCGGATGTCGTCAGATTGCCGCTACCGCCGGTATCGGCGCCAATCGCGATCGGATCGTAGTTGCCCGTGCCGCCGGAAGTCGTGCCCAGCCCTCCGGTATAACCGCTCGAAGCTGCAAGGCTTCCATCGACATAGAGCCTCAAGCCGTCGTCGCCAAACGAGACGGCAACGTGGTGCCACTCATCGGCGCTGATGTCGCTGGAGGCGATACTGTAGCTGGCGTCGTCGCTCTGCAGCCTGACGGTCACCTGGGAATTGTTAATCGCCACGGTAAAATGCCCGCCGGTGTCGTAACCGGATGAATCCTTGGAGAACAGCCCCTGGTAGTCCGACACGTCGTCTGCGTTGAACCACAACTGGACCGTCCCGTTATCCAGCAACATGTCGTCGCTGTGTGGAATCTCGACGAAGTCATTGACGCCGTCGAATCGGGCCGCCGAGTTGCCCTCGACAATACCGTCAACATCCTGCGTAACGCCGTTCTGGTAAACAGCGTCATGTCCGCCGACTTCATCGACCGCAGTTGTCCCCGAGGACTCGCTGAGGCGCCAATGCCCAAGCGGGCTCAGGTCATCGACCTGCTCGGCATGGGCCAGCGTCGGTGTGTACACTTCCCCGCCGGGCGTCAGAACATCATCGCCCTCGCCGCCGGTGAGCGTATCGAGGCCGGTTCCGCCTGTGAGCGTATCGTCTCCGCCGCCGCCGGTCAGGGTGTCGTTGCCGGCGCCGCCGTCAAGGGCGTTGCTGTTGGCATCGCCGGTAAGGGAGTCGTTGCTGTCCGAACCGGTCACGTTTTCGATATTGCTTAGCGTATCGGTTCCCGAACCGCCGGTGGCCGTACCGGCCGCCAGATCGACCGTCACCGCCGAATTAACATCCGAGTAATCAACCGTGTCGGAGCCTGCTCCGCCGTCCATCGTGTCGTTGTTGGATGCAGCGGCGCCACCGGCGCCGTTATGCATCGACTGCACCTGCTCGGGCGAAAGCTGGCTGTCGAACAACGCCACCTCGTCGATAGAGCCTGCAAACGCATCGCTCCAGCCCACATTGGTCATGTCGTCGGTTCCGCCGGTCAACGCTCCGATAGCAATTGGTTCGTAATTGCCGATTCCGCCGGAAGTTGTGCCCAGTCCGCCGGTGTAGCCGTCGGTGTCGACCTCAGAGCCGTCAACGAACAGCTTCATCCCATCGCTGCCGAACGATACCGCCACGTCATACCACTGGTCGGCCTGAATGCCGGAACTCGACAGGTAGTAATCGCCCGAAGTGCTCTGCAGGCGAACCGTCAACGTTGATCCGCTCAGATAGACGCTGAAGTGCCCGCCTGTGTCGGTTCCGCTGGAGTCCTTCGAGAAGAGCCCCTGTGTGTCGGATACGTCGTCGGCATTGAACGACAACTGCAGCGTACCGTTGTCCAGGAGGAAATCGTCGCTGTGGGGGATCTCGACAAAGTCATTGGTTCCGTCGAAGTGGACGGCGGTATTGTCGGCTGTCAGGCCGTCCTGCCCGAGCGTCACACCGTTGGCGTAAATACCGTCATTATCGCCGGCCGCATCGACCGCCACCGTGCCCGAACTGTCGCCAAGCCGCCAGTGGCCTACCGGATTGAGGGCGTCAATCGGACTGTCGGCAGCCGCAACGCCGCTGTCGACAAACGTATCGTCGCCCAGGCCGCCGTCGAGCACGTCATCACCCAGGCCGCCGTTGAGGCTGTCATCGCCGTCGTACCCGGAAACCGCTTCGTCGCCATCGCCGCCGGTGAGTGCATCGTCGCCCGAGGTGCCGGGAGTCAGTGCCCCGTCGGCGGTCATGATCTGCTCGGTGTTCGAGGTGTTGACCGTAAACGATTCGCCTCCACCCATGTCTACGGTAATGGCGCCTCCGTCGTCGCTGACGGTGATGTTCTCACTGTTATGGGCCGACAGGTCAACCACGTCGGTTCCCGCGCCGCCGTCTACCGTGATCACGTCGCCGTCCTGGGCGTTGGTGAACTGGAAGGTATCGTTACCGGCCGCGCCGGTCAGCGTGTCGTCTCCGCCTCCGCCGACCAGGGTGTCGTTGCCAGCGCCGCCATCAAGGACGTTGGCATTGGTATCGCCGGTAAGCGTGTCATTGTAGTCCGAGCCGGTCACGTTTTCGATGTTGCTGAGCGTATCGGTCCCCGAACCGCCGGTGGCCGTACCGGCCGCCAGATCGACCGTGACCGACGAATCCACGTTCGAGTAATCGACGGTATCAGTGCCTCCTCCACCGTCCATCGTGTCCCCGTCGGCCACGCCACCACCGGCTGCAACGGTATGGAGCGATTGAACCTGTGCCCCCGAAAGCTGGCTGCCAAACAGCGCCACCTCGTCGATAGAGCCCGCAAACGGGCTGTCCCAGCCGGAGGTAGTAAGATTGTCGCTGCCCCACGTTGCAGCTCCGATAGTGATAGGTTCGTAATTGCCTGTTCCGCCCGAAGTTGTACCCAGACCGCCCGTGTAGGGATCGGTATCGGCCTCGGAGCCGTTAACGAACAGTTTCATTCCGTCGTCACCGAAGGACACCGCCACGTTGTACCACTGTCCGGCCTGAATACCAGAACTCGACAGGTTGTAATCACCCGAAGCGCTTTGCAGGCGAACGCTCAGCGTCGATCCGTCCAGATATACGCTGAAGTGCCCGCCGGTGTCGTAACCGCTGGAGTCTTTCGAGAAAAGCCCTTGGCTACCGGATACGTCGTCGGCATTGAAAGACAACTGCAGCGTACCGTTATCCAGCAGGAAGTCGTCGCTGTGTGCGATCTCGATGAAATCATTGGATCCGTCGAAGTGGACGGCCGTATCGTCGGCCGACAGACCGCTCTGGCCGAGTGTTACGCCATTGGTGTAGACACCGTTATGCCCGCCGGCCGAATCGACCGCCGACGCGCCGGAATCCTCGCCGAGTTGCCAGTAGCTCACCGGGTTGAGGGCGTCCATCTCGACAGCGAGTGAACTGCCGCCGCTGTCGACAAATGTATCGTTGCCCAGTCCGCCGTTGAGTGTGTCATCGCCGAGACCGCCGGTGATGGTGTCGTCGCCGTCGCCGGCGTTAACGATATCGTAGTATTCGTCGCCCGTGATCGTGTCATCACCGTCGGTTCCGTTGAGCGTATCGGGAGTATCTTCGACCACGACGTTCACAGTGGCCGTATCGGTTCCCCCGGCGCCGTCTTCGATCGTGTAGGTAAAGCTGTCTGCGCCCTCATAGGCTGAATCCGGGGTGTAGGTGAACGTTCCGTCTCCGTTGTTGGCGACCGTACCGTGTGCCGCCTGGGTGAACGACTGGATCGTGAGGGTATCGCCGTTGGAGTCCGTATCGTTGGCAAATACGCTGCCTGTAGTGAACGGGGTGTCTATCTCCACGGCAATGCTGTCGTTGACGGCATCCGGCGCGACATTGTTTGGAAACGTATCGGTTGCGCCTTCGTAGGTCAGTTCTGCGGCCTGAGCGGCATTGCGGGAATAGGTAGATGCACCGTCGGTAAGATCGAACTGGCCTTCGATTTCGCTTGCGGTTAACGACCCGGTGAAGTTGGTGGTTATGTCGAACGTGTCCAGGTCGCCGCCGATGGTCGCGTCGGTGGTCATCGTATTGCCAGAGATAGTGCCGACATCTCCGCCGACAATGATATCCGCGCTTGTCTTAATCTCGTCAGTGGCGGAGATTGTCCCGGCGTTGCCCGTAACAGTGATGGAGCCTTCGAGATCGTCGGCGGCGGTGAGAGATCCCAAGTTCCCGCCGACAGTCAGGTTACCATCCATGTCGCCGCCGCTGCCGGCGACGATCGCCATCGAAGTGAGATCGCCGGTGACAGAGACGTTTCCGGTGGCGTCCATGACCTCGAGGGAGGTGAGGTCTCCGCCAACGGTAAGGTTGTTAAACAAACCGCCAGCGGTGATTGAGCCGGCGTCTCCGTCGATTGCGATTGCAGCATTAATGCCGTCACCGACGTTAATGGTCGTAACGTTCCCGGTTACATCGACCGCCCCGTCGATATCGTCGCCAACGTCCAGCGTTCCGAGGTTGCCGCCGACGGTCAGCGTACCGTCCAGGTCCGAAGCGGCGCCGACAACGGTCATTGCATCGAGGTTTCCCGTAACCGAGACACTGCCGGCCATTGCGCCCGACTGGAGGGTGCCGACGTTGCCGCCAATATTGACATTGGAGGTGAGCTCAATGGCGTCGGCAACTGTCAGAGAACCCACGTCGCCGGTGACGGCAAGTGTCGTACCGGCCGTAATATCGTCGGCGATACTGCCCGTGCCAAGATCGCCGTCGATCGTAAAGTTAGTGTCGAACTCCTCAACCGAGAGCGTATTGACATCGGCGTCTATCGTGATCGCGCCGCCTGTGACGTCCCCGCCACCCGTATACGACAGCGCGTCAATCGTGCCGCTGCCGCCGGCTACGGTGATGTTCGGGACGCTTGCATTGTAGGCGATATTGACCGCGTCGAGATCGACGCTGCTGTTCACACTGCCGATACCGGTATCCAGCGTGATGCTGTCAACCGTCAGGTCCGTGCCGTTCAGATCGGTGATCGTCAGCCCCGAATTCTGGTCTGTGTTGTCGTTGTCGGTGATAGAGAGCGTGTCGGCGTCGGCATCGTAGCTCCAGTCCACCGAACCGTCGCCATCCAGCTCAACCCGGAACGCCTCGTCGCCGTCGACATACACGCCGCTTCCGCTGAACCCGCTTTCGCTCGCATCGCCGGAAAGGACTGTCGCCGTCTCATCGGCAAGTTGGACCGTCTCGATATTGCTGTGGTTGACGGTAAACGACTCGCCGGCGCCCAGGTCGACCGTGATATCGCCATCGCCGAAGGTGACATCCTCGAGATCATAGGAGCTTAAATCGAGCGTGTCGGAACCGCCACCGCCATCGACGGTGAAAGACTCCCCGTCGGATGCCGCAGAGAACGCAAACGCATCGTTGTAGTCCGAGCCCGTAACCCCCTCGATGCTCGTCAGCGTATCGGTCCCGTCGGCCCCTATGGCCGTACCGGCGCTCAGGTCAACCGTCACCGCTCCGGGAGCGGCGCCGTAATCCGCCATGTCGAATCCGCCCCCTCCGTCGAGCACATCGTTACCGAGGCCGCCTGCCAGTACGTCGTCGCCCAGACCACCGTTTAGGACATCGTCCCCGGCAAGTCCGTTGGCGGTGTTCGCCTCTGCGTCGCCGTAGAAGATATCGGCATCTACGGTGGCTGCGGGGATGACCTCCTCGGTCTCTGCATCCACCCAAGTGGCCGACAGCATAATCCTCGGTTCCAGCGGAGTGATTTTCAGCGATGGTCTGCGTTTACTCTTCTCGTTGTCACTACGGGCTTTGCGTCCATCGTGATCGCCTGTCTCTGGATCCATGTGCGTATCCTCTCTGGGAGACCGGGAGTTGAAGGGAAGAACGCCCCACTCTCCCGGTACACGCGTCCGTTTCGGTTGCGGACCGTCTGTCCTCGCTTGTCTTGAGTCTACTTCGACAATTCGGGATGGTGACTTGAAGACCATCGCACGCGGAGCCTACCCCGGTGCGTATCCTGCTGAAACATACAATTACCATCAACTTCCGGCAAATCAGATGTGATATTCTTCGTCAAAGCCTGGTTCCGGCGACGAAATGTAATGACGCGTTAGTAAAGACTGCTTGCTCCTGAACCGATTATAGACATTGACCGCGCCTGCTCCACTTTGTCTGAAGTGCAGCAATGCCGAGTTGAGTATCCGGAGTATTGAGGAGGACATTATGTTGCTTAGGCGCACTCAATTGATCCTGTGTGTTTGTCTTGTGGCGTTTTGTACTGCGGAGATCGATGCGGGGCAGGTAGACGCGATTACGCGCCCGAGCAAAGACGTTACACTTTCGTTTGTCGTCCCTGGGCGGATCGCCAAGGTTTTGGTCAAGGCTGGGCAATCCGTCAAGGCTGGCCAAATCCTCGTAGGCCAAGATGATACCGCCGACCAGATACAGTTGGCCCATCTCGAAGCCCAGGCCAACAACACCACGCGCATCGATGCGGCTCAGGCCCAAACGGACCAGAAACTTCTGGACCTCGCAAGGCTCCAGAAAGCCATGAAGCGCAAAGCTGCAACAGAACTGGAACTCGAACACGCAAAACTCGGAGTCCGGATTGCTGAACTGTCCTTGGCGCTTGCCAGGTTTGAGCAGATTCAGGCTCGCAGAAAATATAAGGAGGCCAAGGCGCTGGCCGACCAGAAAGTGATAAAGAGCCCCATTTCCGGAACGGTTGAGCAGGTTCACGTGCAGGTCGGGGAATCCGCACCAGCCCTCGCCAAGGTAGTAAGAATTGTCAAGACCAATCCCCTATGGTTGGATGCGGCCGTGCCGCTGGATCGGGCAAACAAACTCAAAGTCAATCACAACGCCGTTGTGACCTACACGGGCAAGGCGGCGTCTCAGCAAGCTGCCCACGTACCCGGGAAGATAGTCTTCATTTCCTCCGTTGCCGACGGAGCCAGCACCACACGAAACGTGCGAGTAGAAATTCCAAACACGGGCCCCAAGCCGCACCCTGCGGGAGAGCACGTCAGAGTGGCCTTTTCGCCCGCGGCCCCAGACGAAGATACCGTGGCGGCCGGCAAGGCAGACAAACAGAGCGGCAAGAACCGCTCCGGAGACTGAGGCAATAGAGAATCATGGGAACGTGAAACAGCTTGCCCGTTTCACCCATTGGATTCTCCAGTCCCCCTGACCTCGATGTTGGAGAGAGCCTTTTTCTATACGGTTGAACGATGTTCTATTGTGTCTGAGAACGAAACCTAAACCGAAGGTCCGAGACAATTGCTGTTGCCCCCCCACATTTTTCACTATCTTACATTACTGATTCACAATATTATCACAGCCCAAATCACCCAAGCTGGCGCAAATTCACTAGATTATTGTAGTTTTCTGGTGAATAATTGGGGCTCAATATCGGGGCGATCAGCAGAGTTGCAAGCGGACAAATCGCCTGGACAGTCTACCAGAGATACAACGCATAGGCAAAGGCGACCGACACTCTTCCCCACCTATTCTACGTCGCTGCCGTCTTACTCCCTCATATCACTTTCCATGCCGGGCCGAGCGAAGTTCCCCGACCGACACGCCTTGACGGGCGGCCAGCTGGGTCAGCGTACAAATGTTGGCGTTATCGTTGAAGCTACGTTGACGATCACGAATTCTACGATCTTACACAACTCGGCCGGGTATCTCGGCGGCGGCGGTATTTACAATTACGGTACGCTGGCGGTCACGAACTCTACGGTTTTCGGCAACTCTGTTGACAAGGATGGTGGAGGGATTTGCAACCAGGGTAGGCTAACTGTTACGAACTCGACCGTGTCGGGAAACGTGAGCAGGTACGGTAATGGCGGGGGGATTTATGGGGAACGCGAGATTGTTCTGCGGAACTGTACTATAGCAGGTAATACAGCTAGCGGTTGGGGAGCCCGTGGGGGCGGTCTCTACGGCGACGACTCCTTAACGCTGGCCGGACAGCAAATCGGAACGAGTCTGCCGATCGCACGGTGGGCTACTTCTTGACCTGTGAGGCTTCGACCATGGCCAGAATGTCCCGCCGCACCGTCTTGGGCAGGTCCGCCCATGCATCGATCACCTGTTGCAAATCGGGGCTGAAATGCTCGAAAATTGGCTTATCTGCACCGGATAATGCACCACCTCCGTTGGGTTCATTCTGTAACCCCCTACTAGATTCATTGGTTACGCCATTTGGTTCCTGTCCTACAGGGCCCAGTGAATTTGCCACAGGCAAGTACGCTAGAGCAGGTGAACGGTTGAGCAGGTTATCAGTAGAAACGACAACGACAGAACCTGACGACCAACAGGATAATCGAGAACATAGCTCACCTGCGGTCTCCTGGCCCTGAGCGAGCGCAGCGAGCCGAAGGGCTGTTCGCCTGTTCACCTGTTCAAAAGGGGCGGCGAAAAGGCGTTCGTTGCTCTATCAATGCTCCACTGCCATACCGCCGCACACCCGATCAAGAAGGGAATACGAAATGGCGTTCATGTTTGAGAATCTCGACGTCTACCGTAAATCCATCGACTTCATCGACGAGGTGACGAATCTGACCGGGGGATTCCCAAGAGGATACTACTTCCTGACGGACCAACTAAATCGGGCGTCGCTGTCCATCGCGACAAACATTGCCGAAGGAAACGGAAGGTTCACGAAAAAAGATCGCAAGCACTTCTTCATCATTGCCCGCGGAAGTGTTCAGGAGTGTATACCTCTGCTGGAAATCGCCCGCCGCAAGGGATTGATTGAAGAATCCGTCATCAGCGGCTGTCGAGACCAACTGGAAGTCATAGCCAAAATGATCTCCGGCCTGATAAACGGTTTGGAAAAGCGAAAAAAGTGAATCCGTTTTCAAATCCCCGCTGACTCCGGGCCAGTCAGCCGGTGGCAAACGTGGAAGGGTCTGCATCCGTCGGCGGACTGGTCCTGTTGAAACGCCGCCGCCGGAAAAAGTAGCATAAAACACTCTCGCCCGCGGCGGGGCTGGATACAATTCCGGTCCCGTCGCTTTGCTTTGCGCCGCGGTTTTACCGGACAGGCGACAGGTACTCTTCCACACCCTGCATGGGACCCCGGCGGCAAAGGTAGCGGGGACAGGCGCTTATCACAGGGTAATAACCTTATTTTCTTTCAAACCGATAATTAAATGCAAAAAAAATGAGATTTTCCTTTGAGAAACAGGGAAACCATGGTACATTGAGCGAAGTAGATAGGTCCGTTTCGTAATGGAGTAGCGGGCTGCATTCGACCCGAGCCGGTCGGATCTAAAATGAGGCAGGAGCGGTTTCCGTTCGCACGTTTTTTTCCTGCATCACGCCGCGTTGGCCAAGTTGCTAATGAAAAAGAGAGAGTGTTGACGCCTTCACCCTGGTTGCGTGCGCACTTACCACTATGTGGACAGCGCATCGCGGAGGTGGAGCATCACTACAGAAAAGTGAGTTTTCTTGCCGGGACGGAATTCGCCCCCGAGCCGGAGGCGCTGTCGTTGCCAGGCCCGGGTTCGTTTGGCGTGCAGAGGCAGGAAACAACATGTAAATGATTGCCTGGAAGAAGGGATAAGGAAAATGACAAGAACAAAGGTAATGACCATCTGTGTATCGGTCGCGATTCTGGCGATTAGCGGTGTTGTCCATGCGGTACCGATCTCTGTCGAGACGGATGAAATAGATTTTGCCGTCGTGGGCTCGGGATTCTCTGCGGTTGGTCCAGCGGAGACCACCGACTTCTCCGGCGACCATCTGTCGGCAACGATTGTCAGCCAGGCATTTGCTGATAATTCCGGCGCCTATCTGTATCTCTATCAGATAAGCAATAATAATGGTCAGGACAACCACCATACCATCACCCGCTTTACGGCCAATCCGTATGCACAGGGCCAAGGCGGTATTTCGCTGGGTTATCTGACCGACAACGCGAACGTTCCGTCGGCCTTCTCGTCCGGCGAACAGGGCCAGTTGTATCGGGCGCCGCTGTATGGCGATATCGATGCCGATGCCGGACCGACGGTCGGGTTTAACTACCCAGTGGGCATTCCGCTCTTCGGCGTACCGGATTCCTATATCGGTCAGGGCGAAAAAAGCCTCGTGATGTATATCCAGACCGATATCCCGCCAGGTCTCGTAACTGGAAATATCATAAACGGTGGGGTTCAAAGCGGCATGGTGGTGGGCCCCGTCCCCGAACCGGCGACCCTGTCCCTGCTTGCGCTGGGCGGCCTGTTCGTCTTGAGGCGACGGAGACGCTAGAGGAAAACGCTACTCAAGCGGTAGCACCCAACATACAACAGACACAGAACACCGCGCGGCGGGGTTGGATCATTCCGGCCTCGCCGCTTTGCTTTAACTCGTACATCAGTGTGCGACATTAAGAGGTGGCAACTGGCAACGGCTTTTCTTGCCACGGATGAACACGGATTAACACGGATACGGCAACGGAGAAAGAGATGTTACGGCAACGACAGCAACGGTGTGTTTGGGGTTCATGACGGATTAATCGGAAGTCATAAACCCCCAAAAGCCGTTGCCGTTGCCGTAACTGCCTTTCTATCCGTGTTTATCCGTGTTCATCCGTGGCAGAAAGCCGTCGCCACTTTTTTATGTCGCACACGTACATCACCAGGAGGCGGTTTCCGCTTGCTTTTTCTTTGACCCGGCGGTTAGTCTGCCGGTTATGAATCGCATGTATCTCATCATCGGGCTGCTTATCGTCGTATCCGCTCCTACCGGCGCTGCCGGGGAAAAGACTCCG
Source organism: uncultured Planctomycetaceae bacterium (assembly GCA_964607575.1). Classification (GTDB taxonomy): domain Bacteria; phylum Planctomycetota; class Phycisphaerae; order SM23-33; family SM23-33; genus BS750m-G57. The sequence continues at coordinate 17,014 of CAZSLS010000131.1, forward strand.
CTCCAACTCCGGGAACTCAAAGCACGCATCCAGCGCAGTTCCGAAGGCAGGATCATCGGGGTGTATCTGCGCGGTTCCCAGGCGGTCGCCGACGACGATCTGTCCGCGCTGAAAGGGCTCACCTCGCTCCGCTGGCTGCGATTGGACCGCACGAAGATAAGCGACCGCGGGCTGGTCCACCTCAAGACTCTGGTATCGCTGGAGGCCGTAAACCTCGCCCACACGCGCATCACCAATGACGGGCTGGAGCACCTGGCGGGACTCACCAGGCTCAAGACCATCGGTCTGCACGGGTTGACGGTTAACGACGTCGGGTTCGGACACCTGAAATCGCTGACCAAACTCCGGGCCCTCTACCTGAAGATCACCGATGCAAGCGCACCGAACGTGGCGGCGATGTCCGCACTCACGGACCTGAACCTCAGCCACTCCAGCATCACCGACAAGAGCCTCGTTCACCTCGCCGGGTTGAAGGGGTTGCAGCAGTTGGTTCTCAGCAGCACGAAGGTCACGGGCAAGGGGCTCAAGGCCCTTGCGGGCCTCTCGAAGCTCAAGGTTCTCCGTCTGGAATTCCTCGATGTCGGCGACGATGACCTGTCGCATCTGGCGGGACTCAAGAGTCTCGAGCAGGTGTATTTCCTCGGGACTTCCGTAACGTCGGCAGGCGTCAGGAAGTTGAAGGCCTCGCTACCGCGCACGAAGGTTTTTCCCGATCCGATCCAGATTTCGTCGCTACCGTTGGGCGCCTGGCGGATAACCGATGAAGACCTGCGACACATGGGCAATCTCAAACAACTTCGCTTTCTGGCGATCAATGCAACGCAGGTAACTGATGCGGGGCTGGCGTATCTCAAGCCGCACGTATCGCTCGAGTCGCTCAACCTGGCGCGGACGAAGATCACCGACGCGGGCGTCTCGCATCTGACCGGACTGAAGAAGTTGCGATGGCTGAGCCTTTACGGTACGCCGATCACCGACAAGGGTCTGGCGGAAGTTGCAAAGCTGGGCGGTATCGAATCGCTGTTCCTGTTCGGTACGAAGATAACCGACGCGGGACTGCCCTCGCTCAAGGGCCTGTCGAAACTCAAGACGCTCGACATCGCCGGTACGAAGATCACTGACGCGGGGCTGGGGAATCTCGCCAAGGTCGCGGACCTGAAATCGCTCAATGTCGCCGGTACGCCGATAAGCGATGCGGGACTGGAGCATATCGCCAGGCACAAACACCTCAAGTCGCTGAGTCTCTACAATACGCACATTACCGACGAGGGTCTGGCACGCCTGTCCGGCTTGAAGGAGTTGCAGTATCTCTACCTGTACAACACTCAGGTGACCGACGCGGGCATGGTGCATATCTCCGGACTGGTGAAACTCAGGCGGTTGGAGCTTTCCCGCACGGGGGTAACCGACGCGGGCCTGGGAAAACTGAAGAAACTCACCGCCCTCGATGCACTGATGGTAAACGGGACGCAGGTCACCGACGCCGGCGCAGCCGAACTGCAAAAAACGCTGCGCCGCACGCAAATCAGCCACTAAGCGGATTTTTTGCCCCCCAATCTCCGCTATTTCCGATCTTTTTACTTGGCTATAGATGCGTCTAGTGGTATAATTA
>CAZSLS010000132.1:0-18596 GCA_964607575.1 uncultured Planctomycetaceae bacterium
AACGTCGGCTGAGACTCTCACTCAACATGGATCAGTTTTCGGGGAGCAGGTCAGCGGCGGAATCGAAGGGATCGGTAATCTGGTCATCACCGGAGGAACCGGCACGCTGAGCGGCCGGGGCGGTCTCGACGTGCCGGTGGTCAACAACCACGAGATCCGAGCATCCCACATAACCTTCAACGCCGATGTCTCCGGCACGGGCGAACTCCTGCTCGAAGAGGCGTTGGATACGGTGAACTTCTACTCCAGCGCCACACTCGACGGCGCCGTGTCCAACAACGGTCAAATCTACGTCGCCAACTTCGGCGCTGATGTCGTCCGATTCCGCGGCGGTATGACTGGCTCCGGCGGCGTCGACGTCACCGGGAAGCTGCAAATCGAATCCGATATAGTGGCCGGCCGGATGGGCACAACGCCGGAGGCCGTTCCCGGAACGATCACGCATCAGGGTGGCGCTACAGTCGATGTCGATACGGTGTCCGTCGGTCCCTTCGGTCTCTACGAATTGGAGGATACCGCCGTGCTGGATGTCGCGGGCGACACCACGGTTAACGGCGACTTCGACCACGAGGGCGGTGAGCATCAGGCCGGAACGCTGACGATCGCCAGGAGCGAGTGGGACTACATGCGCATTGAACCGGCGCGCTACCGGCTGAAGGGGGGCTCGCTGTCGGCCGCGGTTCTGGAAATCGGCGGCGTACCGAGCGTCCTGCCTCCGGGCGGTCCGGGACTGCCCATTGTACCGTCGATGGCCGGCGAGCTGATTATCGACAACGCGGCGGTGGTGTTTACTGTCTCCGAGAAACTCGTGCTGAACCAGACGGCGATTATCACCGCGGCGCCCGGTGCGCAGATCCACATGACCGGTTCGGCCTTTGAGAACTACTCGACCGATCCTGAGGCGCTGGCGGGACTGGGCGAGTTGGAACTGATCTTCGAGGGCGGACCGGAGGACGTCGATCCGCTGGAGGTCGCCGGGCAGGACTACGGCGAACTCCCCGTTGGGCTGAATGGCAACTTCGCCCTGGACACCCTTACCGTTGGAAGCGCCGCGGTTGATGTCGGTCGAATACAGCTTGTCGATCTGATCGACAACCAGCCCGGCTTTGGCGGAAGCGAGGCGCTCTACGTTAATCACCTCAACATCACCACCGGAAGCACGTTGGATCTGGGTGGATTGAACCTCTACTACAGGACCGCGACTTTCGAATCCGGCGCGCCGGTCGTGGGCACAGAGATCTACTGGCCCACCACAGAGACCGAAGTCGACGGCGTTCCGGAAGGTTTTGATGTCAGTATCACCGAAGATGTGGGCGGTAGCGGCGGTATGGGAGTAAGCGGTATGGCGGGAGGCGGCGACGCCCGCGCGCTGTCCGGCACGGTCGAGCTAAACGAGGCGGAAGTGGCTACCGCGATCGCGGAGATCGGCGGCGCTGAGGCCTTCATCACGGTGAAGCTCTTCTATGATGAACACGAGTTGGATATCCTGGAGATCGACGAAGAGACCCTGCGTCCTTACTGGTGGGATGAAACCGCCGAACTGTGGGTCCTTGGCGGTACGACCACCACGGGCCTTCCGGGCGAAGGTGTGTTCGCCGGGATCGACTCGGACCCAGGCGCCTACGGGATCGGTTACTGCGGGCTGAACACCGAGGAGGACTACGTCTGGGCCAACATCAACCACGCCTCAACCTACGGCGCCGCCGGGGTCCCCGAACCGGCGACCCTGATCCTACTGGCCGGAGGGCTTCCCTTACTGCTGAGGCGCAGGCGTCATCGCCTGACGGTTTTGTCGTCTCAAGAGCGAGAGTCCTGATGAACATCGTTCGCCGGGGCGGTGGAGGGAGCTCGGGATAAGGAACTGAATCATACAAGGAGTTGAACCATGCGATCTATGGGATGGGCGATTACGGGTCTGTGCGTGTTGTTGTCTGCGGTGTCGGTTGCATCAGGAAGAACTGTTGTTAGTGTCTCCAACGGTGATGGGGCTCCGGACGGAAACGGGACGTTTTCCGAGTTGCAAACACCCGTGCTGAATGACTCGGGGCAGACTTTGGTGCAAGCCGCTCTGAGCGGTTCGAGCGGAGGCGCCTCAGATAATGCGGGCGTCTATCGCATTTCGGACGGCTTGGTTACGCAGATCGTTCGAAAAGGGCAGGCGGCGCCTGACGGCAACGGGACATACAGCGATTTGATCTTCCCGGTGCTAAATGGGTCGGGTCAGGCGGCGTGGTTGGGGGAACTTACGGGCACCAGCGGGGGTGGGGACGATAATGCCGGTATCTTCCGCGGTTCAGGAGGAACTGTCACGCGGATTGCCCGGGAAGGACAGGCGGCTCCGGACGGTAACGGGACGTTTTTGAATCTCTTTGGCGCGGCGCTGAACAATTTGGGGCAGGTGGGATTCTATGGCGGGCTGAGCGGCGTGAGCCCTGGGGGCAGCGAGTTTGGCATATTCCGCGGATCGGGGGGCGCGCTTACTCGAATCATCCGCGAGGGACAATCTGCCCCTGACGGTGACGGGACGTTTTCGGCCTTTGATGGATTCGTGATGAACAACGCGGGTCAGGCGGCTTTCTGGGGCCAATTGGACGGCAGCATCCGTGACAGCGGTTATTTTCGCGGTTCCGGAGGCGCTATCGCGCGTATCGTTCGGGAAGGACAAGCGGCGCCCGACGGTAATGGGATGTTCTCCGGTTTCAGTAGCGCTTGTTCGCTGAACGATTCGGGAGGTGTGGCGTTTCGGGCGATCTTGTCCGGTACGGCCGGCGGCGATGCCGACGACGTGGGCGTATTCAGCGGATATGGCGGGGGCTTGACGCAGATTGCCCGGGCCGGTCAGGGCGCTCCCGACGGTAACGGGGTATTTGACGTCGTATCGGATCCTGTGTTGAACAACTCGGCTCAGGCGGTATTCACCGCGATATTGACGGCTACCAGCGGCGGGAGCAGCGACAACCGCGGATTATACCGCGGTACCGGAGGCGTGCTGACGCAACTCGCCCGCGCCGGACAGGCTGCCCCGGACGGTAACGGGACATTTTCGTACCTGGAGTACACCTCGTTGAATGATTGGGGGCACACGGCGTTCCACGCATCTCTGGCGAATACCATCGGAGCCGACTTGGACGATACGGGTATCTACATCTCTGACGGTGTTGACCTGATTCAGGTCGCTCGGGAAGGTCAGACTCTGGACGGGAGCACTATAACGGGACTGGCTCTTTCCATATTCGATGGAATATGCACCGGAATCAATGAATCCGGGCAGGTAGCCTATGGCGCCGATCTTGCCGATGGTCGTGATGTGGCGGCGGTCTTCACCCCCGAGATCCACTGGCGGTCCGGAGGCGGGGGATACTGGCAGAATCCGGGCAACTGGACGCTGGGTATCGCCCCGGCGCCGCTGTACGACGTGGTGATTGATCCGGCAGGCAGCCTGAGCGTCACCGCCGACTATCTCCACACGACTGTCAAGTCGCTGACGGTGGGTTCGAACGGCGGGGGAATAGCGACGCTGCTGCTCGACAACGACGGCGACCTGGCGGCGGTCGGCGAGGTGGGAATAACCGATGGCGGGAGAATCGATATTGGCGCCGGACGTGTTCTGTCGGCGGGTCTGCTGACAAACAGTGGTGTGCTGAGCGGAAGCGGGACCGTCCAGGCGCCGCTGTTGAACAACGTCGCGGGCGAGGTCCGGGTTTCCTGGGGGCAGCGTATGGTCATCGCCTCATCGAACCACCTCAACGTCGGAAAGATCGAGGTCATCGGAGGCGAGATCGAATTCATCGCGGATTTGCTCAATGGGCCTCTGACCGGACTGATTACCGGGCGAGACGCTACGCTGCGTTTCAGAGGTGGACTTACAAATGATGGATCGGTAGCGCTGGGTTTAGGGACGAGCGATCTGCACGGAGATATCACCAATATGCCCGACGGGCGAATCGTGGTTTCTGGAGCTTCGGAGGCGACTTTCTATGATGATGTACTCAACGCTGGGGCGATACAGGTTTCCGGCGGCTCTACGGCCCTGTTTTTCGGAGACTTCAGCGGAAACGGATGCGCCGGGACCGGTGATGTATTCCTCGAAGGCGACACGCGTCCGGGCTTCAGCGCCGGCGAGATGAACTTCGGTGGAAATGTGGCGTTCGGGCCGTTTGCGGGACTCGAGATGGAACTCGGCGGTACAGTCGGCGGCGATGAATACGATCGCCTGGAGGTGGCCGGCGACCTGACGCCCGGCGGGACGCTGCAGGTGGTGCTGATAGACGATTTCACTCCGGATATTGGCGATACGTTTGACATACTCGATTGGGGCACCCTGACAGGGGCGGAGTTCGATCTGGTCGAACTGCCCGGACTCGTCGGCAGGAAGGCATGGGACACTTCGGGCCTGTACACAGACGGTGAAATCAGCGTGATTGGGATGCTGGACGGTGATACGGACGTCGACTGGGACGTCGACTCTGACGACCTGGTCAACCTGGCCGCCGTGTTCGGCGAGGCCGGAGACTGGCGCACCGACTTCAATGGAGACGGACGCATAGACCTCACCGACTTCGCCCTGATGCGAGCGAACTTTGGCGCGGGCGTTGGATCATCGCCAAGCGGCGCCACCGGAGCGTCAACACCCGAACCGGCGAGCGCAGTGTTGCTGTTGTTGGGACTGGGGGCTGTTATTCGCCGCAGGAGGAAGTGATCGGGGTAGCGGCTTGTTACCACGGATGAATCCGCCAGAGAGGTGGACCAGTTGCCGGTTACCAGTTTTTATGCTTGGGAATATGGGTATTTTGTGATATAGTATTTGTCTGTTAAGCTCGCTTGCGGAATAGTTTAGTCGGTTTCCGCCGAGGGCATGAAGGAGGCTGGGCGGGCCGATGTCCGCACACGTATGGTGTGTCGGGCGATTTGACGATTTCGGGAATCGGGAATCTATGATCAAGCGAATAGTGGTTTTGATGATCGCTGTGGGTCTGTGTGCGTCGACAGCCCGGGGCGGTATTGTCTCGAGCGGCGATGTGAACCCATCTGACCCGGCAACATGGACGGATTCGACTGATGTCTACATCGGCCAGACTGGAGTGGGCGGCGTAACCGTCGACGACGACAGCGATGTGGTCTCGGACTCCGGTTATCTGGGCTACGAGTCCGGCGGCGACGGTTCGGTGACGGTAAACGGAGCCGGTTCGACCTGGACCAATTCCGATTCCCTTCAGGTCGGACGTCTCGGCTCGGGCTTGCTGGAGATCATCAATGGCGGATATGTCGTCGCCGAGCAGGGTAACATCGGCGTGAGTTCCGGTTCGACCGGCGCGGTGACCGTCAGCGGATCGGGGTCGGTCTGGACTAATACCGAAGACCTTCACGTCGGCCGATCCGGTAATGGCTCGCTGGAGATCACCAACGAAGGATCTGTCGATAATGTGGACGGCTACATCGGCAACAAATCCTTCTTCGGCTCGGGCGATGTTATCGGCGGAGCCGTTGTCAGCGGAGCGGGATCTGTCTGGGCCAATTCGGGCGACATTTACGTTGGATACACAAGCCCGGGCACGCTGGACATTATCGATGGCGGCGCCGTCAGCAACACCGCCGGCTTTGTCGGCTATGAGCCCGATTCGACCGGTGAGATTACTGTCAGCGGGCCGGGGTCGATCTGGAGCAATGCGGATCTTACAATCGGCGAGGAAGGCCACGGCGTTCTGAATATCATTAACGGAGGTCTCGTGCAGGTCAGCGGCGATACCCGCATCGCAATAGAACCCGGATCGACCGGATCGGTCAACTTCAACAATGGCGTGCTGACGACAGACTGCCTCTTGGGTGTCATAAGTGATATGAGCGGTACGGGTACAATCAACACCAGTGGTTTGATCGTTGACGTCGACGTGGTTTTCGACACTCCCGGTCCGACGCAGACGGTGATACTCGACGACCCCGGACAGAGCATCACTGTGAATGTGGATTTTGACGGTTCCGTTGATACGGGCGCCGGCTACCTTGGCTCCGGCGTACTGGAGATCACCGATGGAGGGACGGTTAGCAATACGTACGGCTATGTGGGCTACGCTCACAACGTCAGCAGTACGGTGACGGTAAGCGGAGCCGGATCGAGTTGGACATGTTCCGAAGATCTTTCTGTTGGGGCTGGAACCAGCAGGCTTGATATTCTCGAGGGCGGGCGCGTGAGCAGTAAACTCGGATATATCAACGGCTCTGGCGGTGTGGTGACTGTTAGCGGGCCCGGGTCGACCTGGATCATTTTCCAAGAACTCAGTGTTGGGGGCTATTTCGGCGATGGCGAGTTGTACATCCTCAATGGCGGCGTAGTGAGCGATGCCGATGGTGTAATCGGCAACTCTTACTCCAGTATTGGTGAGGTTACTGTCAGTGGCGCCGGGTCGACCTGGACCAATTCGGGCGACCTTGTCGTTGGCGATACGGGCGACAGTTTGCTGGTAATCACCGATGGCGGATCGGTCAGCAATGTCGATGGCGAAATCGGCTACCGTTCGATCGCTGGTGTGAATGTAAGCGGAGTCGATTCGACGTGGACCAATTCGGGCGACCTTATCGTTGGCAACCTGGGTAACGCTGTGCTGGAGATTACCAATGGCGCCGCGGTCAACAATGTCGATGCCGACATCGGCTACCATTCCACCTCCGCGGTGATTGTCCGCGGCTCGGGATCGACCTGGACGAACTCGGGCGTGCTTCATGTGGGCCGAAAGGGTTCCGCCACGATGAATATTTCCAGTGGAGCCTCGGTCAGCGATACAGAAGCCAGTATCGCCCTGCTTGCCGGTTCCACAGGCGTTGTTACGGTGAGCGGTCCGGGGGCTACCTGGACGAATTCGGGCGGTCTCTACGTGGGCGGCGGGGATGCTGAGGCCGGCGGCGACGGGCAGCTTACGGTCTCCAGCGGCGGACTGGTCGATGCGGGCTCGCTGCTGAAGGTCTGGGGTCCAGGCAGCGTCAGCGTAACCGGCGGTGAGATCGTCGCCGGTGGTTCGCCCACCGGTTTCAGCGGGTGGTTGACGATAGGCTCCGAGGACGGGGCGGAAGTCAGCATCGTTGGCGGAAGTGTCTCGAACAGCACCGGGGCCATCGGCTATCAAGGCGGTTCAACGGGCACGGCGACGGTAAGCGGCGTGGGTGCAACCTGGACCAACAACCTGGATTTTTATGTCGGTTACAACGGTTCGGGCGTAATGGAGATCAGCGACGGCGGGTTTGTCAGCAACAGGCACGGAATAGTCGGCGGCGAGTCCGGCGCGTCGGGCTCGATGACTGTCCGGGGCGATGGTGCGGTCTGGGGCAGTTCCCTGTACTGTTACATTGGCTTCTATGGCGACGGGGCCCTCGATATCATAGATCGCGGAACGGTAACCGGGACATACGGTCTGGTAGGGCAGTATTCCGGGTCCACCGGTAAGGTGACGGTGAGCGGCGCGGGGTCGACCTGGAGCAACGGTACGGGGCTTCGCGTGGGACGCGACGGCGACGGGACGGTGGAGATCACCGACGGTGGAGTCGTCAGCAATGGCGTGGGCTATATCGGATACGCTTCCGGTTCCACGGGCGCGGTGACGGTCAGCGGCGCCGGGTCGAAGTGGGCCAATAGCGGAGATGTCTATGTCGGTCGTGACGGCGACGGCGTCCTGAATATCTACACCGGCGGTCTGGTAAGTGTGGGCGGTGAGCTGACGATCGACGATAACGGCGGGGGCGACTCATTCGTCAACATGGGCGACGGCGGTATGCTGGCGTTGTTTGGAAACAGGGATGACTCGTTGGGGGACTTCCTGGGCCTGGTCGGCGGGACCGATGCGATACGTTACTGGGATGAATCCATCTGGGACTGGTCCGACATGACCGGCGCGACGCCCGGCGGGGATTACACTCTGAGCTATATGACCGAAGGCGATCTGGACGGATATACGGTGCTGACCGTCACCGCCCTGATACCCACGCCGGGAGACACCAATCGCGATTCCATCGTCGACGACCTGGACCTGGTGAATCTGGTCGCCCAGTTCGGAGGCCCGCCCGGTGGCGAGTCAGCGGACTTCGACGGTGACGACTTTGTCGGTCTGGAAGACTTCGCTTTCCTGCGCGACTGCTTTGGTTCCGGTGTCGCAGCAGCGGCGCCGGAGGTTGAATTCGTCGCGACTACACCCGAACCGGCGACACTGATATTACTTGCTACAGGCCTTCCCGTACTGCTGAGGCTCCCTCGCCGCCGGAGATTCTTCGCCGGGCGGCGGGAAAATGTGTAGAAATCGGGGGAACTCTTTCGCGGAATTAGCATTATTCCTAACTAAAGCTGATGCCCCGATCCGATAAAGAGGGGTAGTCGACGAAGGGTGCAAGTCTGGATCGAATGATCCGATTGGTGTTGTTGATTGTCAGCTATCAACTGTCAACTGTCAGCTTCTTCCACAAAGGTTCGAGAAATGAATAACGACGGTCACAAACGCGATCCGAGGTCGCGGAAACTCACACGGGTCGGTCGGCGGGGTCTGGCGCCCCTTGCGGCGGGGACTCTCATCGTCATTGCCGCAATGTCCCTGCTACCCTGCCGGAAGGAAAGCAGAGCGGCGGAAACTGCACCACCGGCCCCCAAGGATGATCTGCAGCGTATTCTCGGCGTGAAGGATGCTGCCGTCGAGCGTGCCGACCGCCAGTACGCCGAGTGGGTTTCCTCGGCCGACAAGAGCTACGAGCAATCGCTGTCGAAGGCACGGACGTTCTGGTCCCGTAAGATCGACGATGCCAAATCGGTGGCGGTGACCGATCTCAAGGCGCTGGGCACCAGGTTGGCGGCGGCGGGGCAGTTGGGCGAAACGGTCAAGGTACTCAAGGCCGTCTACACGATCGAGCCCCAGGACAACGATACAGCCAAGGCACTTACCGCCGCGGGAGTGGATCTGACGACAATCCCGCCGGAGATGGACTACGTTTCCCGTCGCGATGGCGGCAGTGGGGCGAGTAAGATCGTTATCTGGAACACTCACAACGCCCGCTATAACACCAGCGGTGCCCTGCAATGCAACGTCGCGCTGTTTCAGGCGGGCAAGCCCATCTGGCGGGCCGATAAAGTCGACCTGCCCTGGCGGCGGGACACCGACACGTTCGCGGTCGTTAACGTTCCCGCCAGGCAATTCGACCTCGTCCGCGTCGAGATAACCAAGTGGCGGGGCTACTCCGGGGGCCTGGCTGAGATCGAGATATGGCGGGGTGGGAAGAACATTGCGCTGGGCAAGCCCACCCGCGCCAGCGCCGCGGTCTGCATGCGCACCACGTCAGCCAGGGTCACCGACGGGATAACCACCTCCACTGTCTACAAGGACGGATACTGGCTGCTGCCCGACAACCGGGCAGGATGGGTCGAGATCAGCCTGGGCAGGCCCGCGTATCGAAGGCTGCTCCGCGCGAAGATTTCGGCGAGGAAGTCATGGCAGAAAACCATCGAGGTCGCCGCGGGAGATATTATTGACATTACGGCCGGCGGTAAATGGCGCGCCTCGCCCCGGATAGTCGCCGGGCCAGACGGAGGCGTCGACCCCGGCGGGGACCAGTGGGGCAAGTTCCGCGACCGGTTCTACCTCCAGGGGCGGTTGGGGGACGAAGAGAAAACTTTCAAAATAGGCTCGCGGTTCACCCTCCGGGCCACACAGGCGGGGCATCTCGAACTGAGCATGAACGAAGAGAAGCCCGAGTGGTACGGGAACAACTCCGGTTTCCTCGAGGTGACCCTGAGCGTTCGCAAGCGTCCCCCCGCGTCTGAAAGCAGCGGCGCGAACATCGTCACCACCCGCCGTAGTGCGGCCGGGTCTCGCTGACGAAGCACCATAACGCCGGTGCGCTATCCGCGGAACAGCGCCGCGATTGCGATCACGCAGGCGGCGGTCAGGACGCAGGGTACCAGGTAGATCGCGCGCCAGCGGAATTTGCCCTCGGGCGTCTTGAACCTGTCCATGACCACGCCGGTAAACTGCGTGCCCAGGAACAGTCCGAACCCGAATATCACGACGGTGTACAGACCCTGGGCGGAGTTGGCGATTTTTGAAATTCCGGCGGGGGCTACCTTGTTTACGTAGACGAATCCGACGTTGATGAAGAACGTATACGCCAGCCCGTGCAACGCCTGGGAGGCGATGACCAGCAGGCGGGGTTTGCCCGCGGCGTAGGCGCCGTACATCGCCAACCACATCATCGCGCCGATCGTGAGTATCCTGCGGAACCCCATGCCGGCCAGCAGTTCGGTCTCGTAGAATGCCATGAAAGCCATCGCAGCCACCTGGGCGCCCTGTGCGATGGTCATCACGGCGGGCATGTTGCGACTCTGCACGCCCAGGTCGCCGAGGTACTGGGCGGTCCCGAGGAAGTAAAACTGAAGTTGCGTCGCCAGGACGAACCCGACGACCAGGAATATGAGGAAGTTCGGATCCTTCAGCAGCGACAGCGCTTCGGTGAACGGTTGCTCGGCGCCTGGAGCGGGTGTGTGTGGAAGCAGCAGGCAGTAAACGCCCATCACCAGCGACAGCAGGGCGGCCAGGATCAGACAGTCGCCGCCTTCACCGCTGCCCTTTACGCGCCGCCAGAACGCCAGAGCCCACCCGACCAGGACCCATCCGATGACGCCCCAGACGAATACGGCGAACGGCGAGACGCCGGTGGCGCCCAGGTGTCTGAACATCAGTGAGTTGACTAGCGCCAGCGTCGGCGCGAACGCCAGGCCGTACAACCCCATCACCGCCAGCAGCGGCCAGAACTTCTTGCGCCGCGCCGCGATCAGCAGCAGCACGCCGCCGACCAGGTGCGCACCGGAAAGGAACCACTGTGTGGCGATCCAGCGGTCGGCGATCTGCCCGGCGATCAGCGGGGAGATGATGCATCCGATGAAGACCGTACCGTAGATCCATCCGGTCTGCTTACCGCTGAACTTCAGCGGTCCGAGCAGGCGGGCGGCCAGAACGGGCGACCAGGCGCCCCAGACGGCAAACTGAAGGAACATCATCAGGCTCAACTGAATGTAGAGAGGCCAATTCATGTTCGTCTCCTTGCCGGGGCTCTACCGCTTATCTTCAGTTTATGTCCGCGTGGTAGTCCTGTAGGGGCTTGGTCTGGCTTCCGGTACCCTGATATGCTGCGATGCCGTCGGCGGCCGCGTCGGCGGCGCTTAGCGTCGTGATGTACGGTATCTTGTACTTTATCGCCGACTTGCGGATATACGAGTCGTCGTACTGGCTGAGCTTTCCTACCGGCGTGTTGATCACGAGTTGGATATCGCCGTTGGTGATCGAGTCGGTGATGTTGGGGCGCCCTTCGTGAAGCTTCTGGATGGGCTCGGAATCAACACCGTTTTCAGCCAGGAAAGCGTGTGTGCCCTCGGTGGCGATGACCGTGAAACCGAGATCGGTGAATTTTCGGGCTGTATCGAGTACTGCGGGGCGTTCGCGGGATGATACTGAAATAAGAACTTTGCCTTCGGTCGGGAGGTGTTGTTTGGCGCCTTCCTGTGCCTTGTAGAACGCCAGTCCGGGCGAATCGGCCAGCCCGAGCACCTCGCCGGTGGACCGCATTTCCGGTCCGAGAATCGGATCGACCTCGGGGTACATCGGGAATGGGAATACCGACTCCTTGACGCCGTAGTACGGGATGTTCTTGTGCTGCAGATCCATGTCGGCGAGTTTCTTTCCGAGCATAAGTTGCGTCGCTATCCGGGCCATCGAAATACCGCAGACCTTCGAGACCAGGGGCACGGTCCGCGAGGCGCGGGGGTTGGCCTCGAGCACGTAGACCACGTCGTCGGCGATCGCGTATTGCATGTTCATGACGCCGACCACGCCGAGTTCGTGGGCGATCCTGTGTGTGTAATCGTTAATCGTGTCGAGGTGTTTTTGGGGAATGTTAACCGACGGGATAATGCATGCCGAATCGCCGGAATGAACGCCCGCCAGTTCGATATGCTCCATGACGGCGGGAACGAACGTGTCGGTTCCGTCGGCGATGGCGTCGGCCTCGGCTTCCAACGCGTTCTGGAGGAACCTGTCGATGAGAATCGGTCGTTCCGGCGTGACATCGACGGCCGCCGTGACGTATTGACGGAGCATTTCCTCGTCGTAGACGACCTGCATCCCCCGCCCGCCCAGCACGAACGACGGGCGGACCATGAGCGGATATCCGATGCGTCCGGCGATTTCGAGGGCCTCTTCGACGGAGCTGGCCATCCCGGATTCGGGCATGGGGATATCGAGTTTGGCCATCATCTCCCCGAATCGGGCGCGGTCTTCCGCCAGGTCGATCGTGTCGGGGCTCGTTCCGAGAATATTGACGCCGGCGGCGGCGAGTTCCTGAGCGATGTTCAGGGGCGTCTGCCCGCCGAACTGGACGATAACGCCCTCGGGTTTCTCTTTTTCGTAGATGCTGAGGACATCCTCGACGGTCAGCGGTTCAAAGTAGAGTTTGTCGGAGGTATCGTAGTCTGTCGAGACGGTCTCGGGATTGCAGTTGACCATGATGGTCTCGAGCCCTTCGTCCCTGAGTGCGAACGCGGCGTGGACGCAGCAGTAATCGAACTCGATACCCTGTCCGATGCGGTTCAGCCCGCCGCCCAGGATCATGATCTTGCGGTTTTCGCTCGCTTCGGTGACGTCAGGCGCGTTGTATGTCGAATAGTAATACGCCGCATCCTCGACCCCGCTGACGGGCACGGGATGCCAACCTTCGGTCATGCCCATACCGATCCGTTGACTGCGGATGTCGGCTTCGGCGATGCCCAATCGCTGCGAGAGGTACTTGTCGGAGAAACCGTCTTTCTTGGCCCGCTCCAGCAGCTCGTCGGGAAGTTTTTTGCCATCGCCCTTGTACTGCAGGACTTCCTCTTCCAGTTCGACAAGCTCCTTCATCTGCTCGATGAACCACGCCTTGATGTAGGTCAGTTCGTGAAGGTCCTCGACCGTCGCGCCCTTACGCAGGGCCTCGTACATGATGAACTGGCGCTCGCTGGACGGATGGGCCAGCATCCCCATGAGCTCGTCCAGCGGACGCTGGTTGAAGTCCTTGGCGAATCCCAAACCGTATCGCTTCGATTCGAGCGAACGGATCGCCTTCTGGAACGATTCCTTGTAGTTTTTCCCGAGGCTCATGACCTCGCCGACCGCTCGCATCTGCGTTCCGAGCTTGTCTTCGGCGTCGCGGAACTTCTCGAAAGGCCAGCGCGCGAACTTCACCACGACGTAGTCGCCCGAGGGCGTGTATTTATCGAGCGTACCGTCGCGCCAATAGGGGATTTCGTCCATCGTCAGACCGCCTGCGAGCTTCGCCGAGACCAGCGCGATGGGGAAGCCCGTTGCCTTCGAGGCCAGCGCCGAGCTGCGGGATGTCCGCGGATTGATCTCGATGATCACTATTCGCCCGGTCTTTGGATCGTGTGCGAACTGGGTGTTGGTACCGCCGATTACGCCGATGGCTTCGACGATGCGGTACGAATACTCCTGTAGCTTGTCCTGAAGCTCCTTGCTGATGGTGAGCATTGGAGCGGTGCAGTAGGAATCTCCGGTATGCACGCCCATTGCGTCGACGTTTTCGATGAAACATACGGTGATCATCTGATTTTTTTCGTCGCGGACGACTTCGAGTTCCAGTTCCTCCCAACCGAGTACGGACTCTTCGACGAGAATCTGTCCGATGAGGCTGGCGGCGATACCGCGGCTGGCGACAATGCGCAGTTCTTCAACGTTATAGACCAGCCCGCCACCGGTCCCGCCCATGGTATACGCCGGGCGAATCACTATAGGATATCCCAGTTTCGCGGCGACTTTCTCGGCGTCTTCGACATTCAGGACGGCTTCTGACTCGGGCATCTCGATGCCTAGCTTGGCCATCAGGTTCTTGAAAGCGATGCGGTCTTCGCCCCGCTCGATGGCGTCGACCTGCACGCCGATCACCTTTACGTTGTATTTTTCGAGTACTCCGGCCTGGTGAAGCTCGGACGACAGGTTCAGCGCCGACTGCCCGCCGAGGTTTGGAAGCAGTGCGTCGGGGCGTTCCTTGTCGATGATTCGCGTCATGGCCTCCAGGGTGAGTGGTTCTATGTAGGTGGTGTCGGCCATTCCCGGATCGGTCATGATCGTGGCGGGATTCGAATTCACCAGCACGATATTATATCCTAGCCCGCGGAGCGCCTTGCACGCCTGGGTTCCGGAATAGTCGAACTCGCACGCCTGCCCGATAACGATTGGGCCCGAACCGATAATCATAACCTTGTCAATGTCTGGGTGCTTTGGCATTTAAGATGCTCCTTTTCCCTGGGAGTTAAATAAATACTAGTTAGCGACACTCCGCTGAAGTGCGTTTGCTTTGTGCCACGGCCCGATAGCTACAGATATTACCGCTGATGGTGCGGCGACACAAGCTTCGATCGGTATAATCGTCACAATGTTCGCGGGATTGTTTTCGTTGGAAAGCGATGGAGTAAACTCCTTTATTCTTGCGGCTTTTTGTTTGACTGGGGGTTGGGGACATATATAATTACCGCTTGGTGTGTTAAATATTCATTCGTTTGGTATGTTTTGCCTGGGAGTTGCCCAGTGACGCTTTGTGTAAATAAGGTCCAAACCAGTGCAGCGGTGTAGGGCCCAGTTTGCTCGGCGAACCGGTCGCCCGGACCTGGGTCTGGGACCGCCGGGGTAGGCCCACGTCGGCTGCGCCAATGCGCGCCGGCGTTAAGGGACGGGTGCGGTGCATCGGTCCGCCGGGTCTTGTCGAGTTGCAGAGTGGGCAATTAAACCCGCTCTTTTTGTTGCTGTAGACAATTTGACAATTTGGCCCCGCGGCGATGAGCTGCAGGGAAGGAAGAAAGGCACAATCATGAATCAGGAACTGATTCGATTAGTAGACGGGCTTGCCCGCGACAAGAATATTAGTCGCGACGTGATTCTCGACGACTTGGAAGCGGCGATGCTTTCGGCGCTGCGAAAAGCGAATCCCGACTCCGGCGACGACGGAATCGAGGTCACGATCGACCGCCAGACAGGGGATATCGCCGCCAGCGTTGACGGCGAGGAGATGTCAGTCCGCGCACTGGGGCGGATAGCGGCGCAAACTGCCAAACAGGTTATCATCCAGCGGATACGCGACGCCGAGCGGGGCAGCATATACGAAGAGTTCCTCGAGATGCGAGGACAGATCGTTACCGGAAAAGCCGTGCGCTGGGAAGGCGGTTCACTGGTGGTCGAACTGGGGCGCACCGAGGCGCTCATGCCGCGATCCGAACAGATTCCCGGCGAGACCCACAGGGTCGACGAACGCCTGCGGGCGATGGTGCTCGACGTCAAGGAGCATCCCAACCAGGTCAAAATCATCCTGTCGCGAACGCATCCGGACTTCATTCGCGCCCTGTTCGATCTGGAAGTGCCCGAAGTGGCTGAAGGTATCATCGAGATAAAGGCCCTTGCCCGAGAGGCGGGGTATCGCACCAAGGTCGCCGTCAATTCGCTCGACGCGAAAGTTGACGCCGTTGGCGCCTGCGTTGGTGTTCGCGGTAGCCGAATCAAGAATATCGTCGAAGAACTCGGTGGCGAGAAGATCGATATCGTTCGCTGGAACGAGTCTTCCAAGACGCTTATCGCCAACTCGCTGCGTCCGGCGGAAGTTTCGGAGATTGCCCTTTGCTTCGAGTTGGGGCGGGCTACTGTTGTCGTCAGCGAGGACCAGTTGTCTTTGGCTATTGGTAAACGCGGGCAGAACGTGCGGCTTGGCGCAAGGCTCACCGGGTGGGATATCGACATTCTCACGCCCGGCGAGTTCAATTCCGGGCTTGACGTGCTGGAAAAAGCCCTGCGAAAGATCGAGGGTATCGATACCACGATGGTAGACCAGGTTATCGCCATGGGCATGGTTAACGTGCTGGACGTCGAGGAAGTTGGCGCCGAACCGCTTATAGGCGACCTGAAACTCGAAAAGACCCTTGCACAGAATATAGTGATCGCCTGTGCCGAAGAAGCCAGGCGCGTCGCTGCGGAGAAAGAACGGGAAAAACAGGCCGCCGCCGAAGCTGCTGAAGCTCAAGCTGCCAAAGACAAAGAACCTGCCGAGGCCGCCGAAGAACCCGCTGAGGCCGCCGAAGAACCCGCCGAGGCTGCCGAAGAACCCGCCGAGGCTGCCGAAGAACCCGCCGAGGTTGCTGAAGAACCTGCCGAGGCTGCTGAAGAACCCGCCGAGGCTGCTGAAGAACCTGCCGACAGCGACGAAACTGAGTCCGTCGCGTCGGACGAAAATGACGATAAGAACCAGTAGTTGATGGACCTAAACCACAGATTCCCCAACGTGACCGGGCAGGACCCGAATCGCAGGGAGAAACTGCACGGAGCTGTAATTGGCAAAGCGGATATTTGAATTAGCCAAGGAACTCGGCGTTACCAGCAAGATCGTTCTGGAAAAATGCCGGGCCGAGGGCATAGAGGTCAAGAACCACATGTCCACGGTCAAAGCCGGTCTGGCTGAGACTATCTCTGAGTGGTTCAGCGAGGCTTCCACAGGCGGAAGCGCCGTGGAGACCACTGAGCACGTGGACATCGTCGCGGCCCACAAAGAGGCCGAAAAGGTAAAACGCAAGCGCAAGAAGGCCGCCCCCAAAGAAGAGCCTCCCACAGAAGAACCTGTCCCCGAGGCCGAGCCCGTCGTCGCCGAAGCGCCGGATGCCGAAGTTGACCAGGCCCCTGCCGAAGCGGCCGACGAAGTTGTACAGGTTGACGAGGCGCCGGTAGAGATAGTCGAGCCCGCCGCTGAGACCGAGGCGGAAGTTCCTGTCTCCGAGGCGCCCGCCGAAGCCGAAGCCGAGGGCGAAGCGCCCGAAGAAGACCAGGTGCCACCCGTCGAGGAACCCCAGGAATCCCGGGAACCCGAGGAACCTGAGCCCGAGAAGATCAAGCCCATGGGCCCGCGCGTCGTGCCCAAACCGGCGGTTATGAAGGGTCCCAGGGTTGTTCGTGTCGAGGCTCCGGACATCGTACCGGCGCACCGTCCCCGAAGGCGGCCCGCTCCGCGCCCGGGAGGGGACTCACCGGGAATCGCCGCGCCCAGGAGGTTCAAGCCCACCGGAGACCCCGCCGCAGTTGGCGCTGGTCAGGACTCGCGCCGCGGTGGACCGGGCGGTCCGGGAAGGCGAAGCCCGCGAAGGCGGGGAGGCGAGGGTGACGCCAAAAAGGGAGCGGGAGCGGGAGCGACCCCTGTTCGCAGGCGAAAACGCGAAATCCGCCAGCAGGACCTCCAGGAACGCACCGCGCGCCTGGCGGCGGCAGTTGGCGGCGGGATGCGCCGCCACCGCGCGTCGGAAGGTGGTAAGAGGGGCTTTTCTCAGGGCGGTCCGGCGGTCAAGGTTGGTCTGGTCGAGGTCGACGAACCACTGACAATTAAGAATGTCTCCTCGGCTACGGGAATCAAGTCGAACATTCTGATCAAGAAATTGATGGAAACCGGCGTTCTGGCCACCGTTAACCAGATTGTCGATCTCGAAGCCATCCAGACGATCATGGTCGACTTTGAAATCGAATTATCACTCAAGCGGTCCAAGACCGCCGAAGAAGAACTCGCCGAAAGCCTCTCCGAACGGGAAAAAGGCGAGACCGCACCACGCGCGCCGGTCGTGACGTTCCTGGGGCACGTGGACCACGGTAAGACATCCTTGCTGGACTACATCCGCAAGACCGGAGTAGCCTCCGGAGAGGCAGGCGGAATCACCCAGCATATTGGCGCCTACCGCTTCGACCACGAAGACAGTCACGTGGTGTTCCTTGACACCCCTGGTCACGAGGCGTTTACGGCGATGAGGTCGCGGGGCGCCAACATGACCGACGTGGTCGTGCTTGTGGTGGCCTCCGACGATGGTGTCATGCCCCAGACAGTCGAAGCGATCAGTCACGCCAAAGCCGCCGAAGTGCCCATCGTAGTGGCGCTCAACAAGTGCGAAGTGCCCAATGCCAACGCCAACCGGGCGATGGGGCAGTTGGCCGAGAATGGGCTCAATCCACGCGAGTGGGGCGGCGAGACCGAGGTAATTCAGACAGACGCGATAAGCGGTACGGGCGTCGATACGCTGGTCGAAACCCTCAGCATCGAGGCCGAACTGCTTGAACTCGAGGCCGAAGTGGACGTACCGGCCAGCGGTTTTGTAGTCGAATCGCAGATGCGACCCGGGCTCGGTCCGGTCGCCAGTCTGCTGGTCCTCAACGGTACGTTGCGAATCGGCGATGTTGTCCTGGCAGGTCACAGCCACGGTCGCGTCCGCCAGATGATCGATTCCAACGGGCATGCGATAACCGAGGCCCCACCGGCCACCCCGGTTGAAGTCTCGGGCATCAGCGAGGTCGCCAACGCCGGCGACAAGTTCTTCGTCGCGCCGAGTATCGAGAAGGCACGCGCCGCGGCGGAAGACCGGGGGCGCCGGGCCAGAGTCGCCACGCTGGGAACCGGTCAGCAGGCGACGCTCGAGGGTCTCTTCAGCCAGATCCAGGCCGACCAGGTCAGCGAAGTAAAACTTATAGTGAAGGCCGACGTGCAAGGCTCGATAGAGGCGCTCGTCGGATCGT
>CAZSLS010000133.1:0-18536 GCA_964607575.1 uncultured Planctomycetaceae bacterium
TACCTCCAGGCCGCCAATCTTGCGAATCATATCCGCGCCGGTTTTTCGCAGGTACTTGAACCCCAGTTTTGTCACGTCGGCCTTCTTGATCAGCTTCTGCCATGCCTGGCCTATCACGTCCGTCCGATGTCCGCTGCCATAGTTCACGAAGGGGTTGCCGTTGCGTGTGAGTAATGCGTGCTCTTCCTTGTTCTTCGGGGTCCATGGAAGGCGCCGCTCTAGCAGGTCGGCCGTGACGTCCCAAAGCACCCAACTGCCGTACACTTCCGTTTTTCGTCGGTGCCGCGCTATGTGTTTGGGGTCAGCTTCGAGATTGATTTCCCACGTCCGTAGGGTGGATATCTCCATCTGTGCGAACCCGCAGTTCAGTCCGAGAGAGATGAAGAGGCGGTTCTGTTCGTTCGCTGCCTGCCAGAGCTTTGTGAGTTCCTCTACCGTGAACACCTCGACTCCCTGGGCTGCTTGCCTCCGTTCCTTGTTGGTGAGCAGGGCCTTGCGATTGACACGGAATATCCTATCGAAGCCGCGCGGATCTTCCCATTTCCCGGAGTCGCGTAACCAGTTGAAGAACTGTCGAGCGGCTGCGATGAGATTGATAGAAGTTTGGGCGGCTATCTTCTTTCCCGTCTTTGCGCTCTTCGGGCGGGCAGCAAGTTTGTTAACCAATGCTTTCAATTGATCGTATCCTACGGACGCGAGTGCCCGATCTGGGTCCAGTAGGGTGCTTAGCGCGTCGATTCTGTTGGCCATGCTTGATTTGTGGGAGTCGGAGATCAGGGGATTGTTGCTTAGCTGGGTTTTGAATGCCTCC
Organism: uncultured Planctomycetaceae bacterium; assembly: GCA_964607575.1. Classification (GTDB taxonomy): domain Bacteria; phylum Planctomycetota; class Phycisphaerae; order SM23-33; family SM23-33; genus BS750m-G57. The sequence continues at coordinate 812 of CAZSLS010000133.1, forward strand.
AGAGCCTTTTCGACCGAGGGCGCATCAGAGTTGCCACCTCTGTGGCCTTTCGAGCGTTGTCTTCCTTGCTTAGGCTCGTTCATGCTTCCATGCTCAAGCTCAAAGCGCTGGTCGCCCCATTTCAGGACTGCTCGACCACGGCCTAGATACAATTGCTTCTTGGCCATCCGGATGAACTCCAGGTCCTCCTCCTGCCACTCCTCGCCCGCCGTCTTCCGGACGGCTCGTACCGCGAATATCACCGCCGCAATCTTTTGTGCTGTGAACTTGTCTGGGCCGAGATAGAACATTCGCCCGCTGACGTACTTCCTGTACAGCCCCTTCCGTTTGAAGTACGAGAGCTTGATGTTCCGAGCGTTGGTTTTGAATTCGACTTTGCTCATATCCTGCTCCTATCCGAATCGACGGTCAATTTACAGGGTCATTTTACCATGAAAAAGCACGAATTTGATACCCCAAAACCCCATTTGGCGCAAATTATCCAGACGGTGGTGTTGTAAGTGGTTGCTGGGACGCTATTTACGGAGAGAAGTGGCATGGTTCCGTAGACCGGTGCTCTATCCAATTGAGCTACACGCGCTTGTCGCACCTGCCCATCACCGTTCGGGCAGAGCGACGACTATACGCACTTGGGGGCTTTGAGTCAACCCTTGTGCGGCGTTGACAATCCGGCAGGCAGGCGTGACACTATCGCCATGAAGATCAGGAGAACATCCCGTGTGGCGTGCTGTGCGATACTCGTTGCGGTTGGTCTGGGCGGTGCGCTGTCGCGGGGCGCGACTACCAGGCCGACGAAGAATCCGCCCGTGCGCGTGCTGTTTCTGGGCAACTCGTATACGTATGGTAATAAGCTGCCGCAGGTCGTCGCGGCTCTGGCGGCGGCTGACAAGAGCGCCCGGCCGCTGGAGGTCAAGATGGTCGCCGGCGGGGGCAAGAACCTACTGTGGCACGCCGGGAACAAAGCGTCGCGAGAGGCGATCGCTTCGGGGCGGTGGGACTATGTGATCCTCCAAGACCAGAGCCTCACCCCCACGCTCATGCCCGACCGCACGCGCCAAGGCGCCCACAAGTTGAACGCCGCGATCACCAAGTCCGGCGCCAGGACGATGTTCTTCATGACCTGGCAGCGCCGCCCTACGCCCGAGCTGCTCGAGAAGTACCCCGACATGCACAAGCGTAACTCCAAGACCTACATGGACCTCGCCCGCGAACTCAAAGCCGCCGTCGCGCCGGTCGGTTATGCCTGGAAAATGGCGTATGACGCGAATCCGAAATGGCCCCTGTATGCCAAGGACAACTCCCACCCATCGCGTATGGGCACGTACCTGACGGCCTGCGTGTTCTATTCGACGATCTACAACAAGCCGCCCGCCGGTCTGCCCGCCAAGGTGACTATCTCCAAATCGGGCAAGCACAGAACCATCCTCGCCATCCCCCCAGCCGATGCCAAGAAGCTCCAGGCCATCGCCTGGCGGGCCGTCCGGCAGGCGGGGAAGGAACTCAAGGGCAAACCGCCCGCCGGCCGGCGGAAGGAATAGGCCCCCAGCGGGGGATGTCACAAATGGTTCACAGCTTCGACGTTGGGTTTGATGGCTGCCGGGCGGCTGGCCGGGTCGCATGAGACGCTATCGCAGCAGCGCTATCGTCAAGCCGGGCGGGTGGTTATAGATGGATCGGTGTATCGGGAGAGGTCGTAGTATCCGCCGCGTCTATATGTCACACTTCGAGAAGTATGAACCTGCGGCCAGGGGCGCCAATCGCCCATGCTCACTACTGCGCATGCTATAACACCTTACACCGCAAGCGGTTAGGGTAACATGGTCCGTCTCGACAGTTACTCAAACGATCGTTTGACGCAGTCGGGTATGTCACAGGCCATTAACGCGTGAGGTAGCAGGCGGTTATATTGCTGACTTGTAAGAAAAGTCGCCCTTTGACAAGCTGTCAGCTAACACCTATCTAAGCGGGAGCTTGACTTACGAATACAATCGTGTAGCCTTTCAGTTGTTCCTCTGTAGAGAGTAAATGCCATGTCACTTGAAGACTACATCGACAAACTGACGCGTTTACGAATCGGACACGTTGGCACGCATGAACGCCCACACAAGCCCGCACTCCTGCTCGCCATCATGTCCATGGTCGAGACCGGACGCCTGGAGGGCAATCGCATTACCTACGGCCCGGACCTGTACGCCCTATTCAAAAAGTACTTTGAGGCCGTCAAAGCAGAGAATGATGCGGTCAATATGCGCGATCCGTTCTGGCGCCTTCGCACGGATGGACTGGTCGAGCACTGCCCCAACACGGGATTTGAGGCCATCGTTGATGCCTGCACCGATCCACCCGCAGTGGGGAAATTGCAGGAAGTGTGCAGCCATTCCATCCTGCCATCGGACCTGTACAGTCTTCTCCAGAACCCGGACGCGCGCAAGCAGCTTCGACAGACGCTCATAGGGCGGTACTTCGCAGACAGGACCGATCAGATCGATCAGATCGTCTGCGAAGAGCAAGGTATCGGCGCCTACGAACGGGTCCTCGAAGAGATGTCGCAGACTTCCGAGTCAACTCCATCCGCTCCAGCCGACGCCATCCGCAGCCAGGCGTTTCGGCGGGTAGTACTGCGCGCCTACGACTACCGGTGTGCAGCATGCGGGCTGCGTGTCATTCTGGATGATCTTGTGCTCGCCGAAGCCGCCCACCTGATCCCGTATGCCACAAGCCACGACGATGACCCCCGCAATGGCATGGCCCTGTGCAAGAATCATCATTGGGCCATGGATCGCCACCTGATCGCACCAACCACCAATCTGGCATGGCGGATCAGCACGTGTCTCGATGACCGCATAGAGGGACAGAAGGACTTGATCGACCTTGGTGGACGCGCCGTGATCCTGCCAAAACAGCCCCGCTACCGCCCAAAAACCGAGTCGCTCCAATGGCGAGAGAAAACGCTCGCTACCGCCTGACCAGTGACTACCAAAGTGTGAGGCGAAAGCCTGCTGTCGTTTTGCCACGACGTAGCATTGCGAAGATGGGATCCCGGACCGCTACGATCAGAAGCGATTAGGGGTTCTGGCGGTTGTCTACCGTTAGCTCTTTTTCCTTGCCGTCAGCTCATCAAAGATCGACAATACTACTGCCATTTATGGTCTTGGACGAAGCGGTTTGACTTGTCGCGGTTTGAGCATCCGTTCTGTGCATACGTGGGAAGTCCAGGCCCCGCAAACAGTCCGAAAGGTCGATACCTGGCCGTGGTCAATCAGGAAATGCACGGACGCAAGGAGTTCCAGTTTTGTTGCAAGGGCATCGCGGTCTTCAACCAACAGATCACGTATGCGATCAAGCTTGGCCACAGAAGAGTCATCCAATGTCCAACTCTCGGACTCATTGATTCCCTGCGCCGACTCATCGCTCACCGCAAAACCGTCCTCGGCAACGGCGGGACAATACGGTCCCCGCAAGTACCACTGGTAGAAGTACCCAAGATTCACTCCCGCTGCTTGAGCACAGTAAATTGCCTTTTGAAGGATCAATCTGTCGCCGAAGCTGTCAAGCTGCACCGGAAGTCCCAAGTGATCCATCACGAGTTTCAGTGCGATCTGCCGACGTCCCATACGATTTCTCCCGTCCCGCTGTTAGCGTTGCTAACAGTGTTAGTGCTCTGTTCGGTAATCTAATTGTACGCCACTATCCATAGCTGTGGCAAGCAAAAAACGATTTCGTTCTCGTCTTAGTATCATTACGGGCAACCCTTAACTCATCGGATCAGCCGGGCTCAACCCTTGAATCATCGATCTTGCTATTCTGGGCGAGGCCCGGGATCAGCCCTTAGAACAGCAAATAAGCGTTTTTGGCTTCTGTCATTTCTAAAGCAGTGTGTTGATTTTAACCCACAGGATTATGGCTTGTGGTTGCTGTCCGGTCAAGGATTGGCCGCAGGTATTTGGGATGCCCGCCGTCCGCGCTTAAATTATCACTTCAGGATTGTCGGACAGACCGCGCTGCGCGAGATAGGTGAGATGTGGAACAGGTGAGCAGTAGACAAGCAATTCCGATGTGAATTGGGGGTGGTAGTACTGCTCCACGAGGTCCGCCTGGCGGATGGCTACGCAGCACGAGTTGGCAGTTGGTTTGACGACAGGTTCCAGGTGCCTGGTGCTGGGTTCCAGGGTACGGGTAGGTTGGTCTTCAGTCAACGTCGATAGTTTCTTTGCACTTTGGGTATCGGGTGCATCCGTAGAACTTGTTGCCTTTGCGCTGGCCGCGTTTGGCAGTTCGCAGGATCATGTCACTGTCGCATTTCGGACATCTCGGGGTGGTCTGTTCGGGAAGAGACTCGATGAATTCGTGGACCAGCGCCAGAGGTGTTTGGCTGATGTCGACATCGAGGAGGAGTTGGCGGCATGCGTCAAGCTCCTGCTTGGTGAACGCCGGATCGCGTTTCTTGGTCTTGGGGTTGCCGACCTCGGCGAGCAGGCTGCCGAGTGTGCTTGAGCGGACGGCCTGGTGGTGGTCATGGATCTCTTTGGGAATCTCATCGAGCCTCCGGAGGTACTCGGCGACGGCTTTTTTACCTTTGCCCTGTATGGTGGCCTCTACGGATATTGCAACATAGTGCCGGATGTCGATCACCCTGCCGAAATATTTCTGCATGCCGAGTATCTTGCCCATGAACTCCGGAACGCGGGATTCGAGCATCTCAAACAGGAGGATCTGGTGTCTGCGGTTCTGGGCCAGCGGCGATTCAAAGTTGTCGTACCTCCCTTTTCCGTAGCTTCGGGCCCACTGGCCGTCGGCGCTGATGTTGATCTTGCCTGATACGCTCTTGGTTTCGATGAAGTACGCACTCCAGCGGGACAGAACGAGGTGGTCGATCTGGGCGGTAAGGTCGCGATGGGTGAACTTGAGGTTATTGAAGACCAGCAATTCAGCCTTTCCGCCGAGTTCGGCGTTCAGGTAGTATGCCATATTCTTCTCCGCCTTCAGGCCGGCCCGGCGTATTCTCGCGGTCTTGGTCTGCTCGGCCGACAGCGTGCCGCTGTCCAGCAGAGCTTTCCATTCATTCATTGCCAGATCGTAGGCGACCTCTTTGCAGATCATGGTATGTCCCTTTCGGATCTCAGAATACACGCTTTGGGATCGATCCTCAAGCGTTGGCGACTACATCGGGACGAGTTGAACAAGGCTCCTCTGGCGCACGAAGACTGGCGCTATTGAGCCGCTTGCGGGAATGCTAAGCTTGTTTGTTGAGGCGCCAAGCCGCAAGCGGCGAACACCGGGGTTAGTCTCGTCGTGCTGCGGGTTTGGGTCCTTTGTGCGGGTCGAAGAAGCTGAGGATCATGCTGTAGTACCAGGATTTGGCGTACGGTGCGAAGCCGATGTGCCCGCCGGAAGGCAGGACGATCGTTGCGAAATTCGGGTTCTTCAGACCGGCTGTCACGTCGGCGACGGTCTGGACGGGGGCTATCGGATCGTCGGCCCCGTGTACGATCAGCAGCGGGATGCGGACGTCGGCGAACTTGTTACCGGCTGGTTTGCCCTTGTACGGCAGGAATCGCACGAATCGCACCTGGTCTTCATACGCACCGGCGTAGCCGAGCCGCTTGCACCGGATCACGTCGCGCAGGTCGCCGGTAGGATTCGGGAAACCCCTGAGAGTCTTCCAGTTTCGTATCGTTTTCTGCAGACCGGCCCGGACCGGATGAATGAGATACGGTTGCGGGGTGGCCATCTTTTCGGTCAGCACCTCGAAATCCAGCACGGGCGAGAAGACCAGCACCCCCGCGCGGTATCGCCGTCCGGTCGGTGTCTTGGGCAGGACCTTGGCGACCCTCGGGGCGATGCTCAGATGTTTGGTCGGTCGCCCTTCGGCCCAGGCGGTCAGCAGCGCGTGCGTGCCGCCCCATGAAAAGCCGATCAGCCCGGTGCGCCTGACGTTCGGCTTGGCCTGTAGCCAGTCGGATACCACCAGCAGATCGCCGGACTCGAAGATGCCCCACGTGCATGCGATGTTCGGGTAGCGGACGGCGGTTTGGCCCTGGCCTCGCGTTTCGACGGCCAGTACGTGCATACCGCTGGATTTCAACGCGGCGGCGAGGTCCCGCTGGCGGATTACGTTGTTCCCACCGCAGAGCCCTGGCAGGAGTACGATGCAGTCGGCGGCGATGACCTTACCGTCGGGTCCGCGCGCCATTCCGAGTCGTCCGGCGAGCTTCAGGCGCGGGTTGATGGGCACCCAGACATCGGCGAATCCGGGCCACTCGGGCGCCGGCGTGTTGCCCGCGTCGGCGCCGGTAACCCGGGCGGAGTAGCTGAGGCCCATGAAGTTAACGAACATCGATTCGAGCTTGTCGGGTTTCAGTGAGTATCCGGCGACGAGATCTACCGGCCGCCCTGACGGGTCGGTAAGCTCGCCGGTGAGCCGCGTCGGTTTGCGATGGTGTGGCAGGAGGTGGTTTAACTTTTCGTGAGCGTTGACGAGCCACTGCCTGGCCGGGAGATTCGCGGGCGTATCGGCTCGGGTTGCTTCTCCGGGTTTCAGAGGGAAGGAGTGTTCGGAGAAGAAGCATCCGGGCGTGGCGAGTAGAAGTGTGAGAACGATCGTTGAGCGGATTGCGGCCGGCGGGTTTGGACAATAACAGAGCCCAGAGGTTTTGTGTCTCCGGGCTCTGTGAAAACGCATTTGTGTGCGGGTCCTATTTGGGGTCTGCTGTGTCGTTGGCCTTGGGCGTGAAATTCGTTGCGTCAAGTCCGACATTAAACTTGATGTCCTTGTAGACGTACCTGGAGGTACACTGCCCGTCCCAGTCGAATCCTCTGATGCGGATGGGGACAAGCGTTTCGAGGTCGATGCAGATTTCCGTGCGTTTTGCGGGATACTGTTCCTTTGGGGGCAGGTATCTCACCAGTACGATCGCGTCGCGTCCGGCGATATTCACGGTTCCGCCGAACTCCTGCTTGAGGTGCCCTTTCTTTGCGGCGTGGCGGTAGACTTTGAGCAGGTTGATCATGCCGCGTTTGAACCCGAACATGCTCACCGGGCGGAGCGTGTTTTTCATCGCGTCCTTCCCGTCGGGCGGGCGTTTCTGCGTGCCCAGCAGTCCGCGGAGCAGGGGATTTGAGATTCGGATGACCATCTTGTTATCGTACTTGCCTTCGATGTACAGGATCCGATCGCCCATCGGTACGTGGAGTTTTTTGACCTGCCCGTTGTCCAGCGCGCCGGCGGGGGTCTGCTTGAGCCAGCCCATCGCGACGCTGAAGGGCTTGTCCATGAACTTCACGTTCGTCCACTGTTCGGGCTTTTGCGTCCCGCGGATCACTTCCTGCTTGATCAGCGTGCAGGTGTAGTCGCGGTAGTTCTTGTTGTAGTGATCGAGGCACATTTCCAGGAGTGCGATGTGATCTTCCCTGGCCAGTTTCTTGATCTTTTCGGCGGCTGTGACGTTGGAGGCTTTTTCGAGCTTTGTTTCGCCCACGGATACCGATTGGGTACACTGGATGCAGAACAGTACAGCCAACAGGATTCCCACAAAAATTCTGACTCGGCGGTTGGTGGGATGTAGCAACTTTTTCAGCATATTCTGTCTCACCGTAAATAGGCTATTAAAGCCGGTTGCGTGCGGACAGCCAATCCATTGACCTGTAGCTCTATGCTCTTAACACTATAGTATCGGCAAACCCCATCGCTTTCCGTGAAGCAATCCATTATTGTTCGATCTCGCGGTTTGTACAGTGCAACATTCATACCAGGCATGCGTACTGCAACCGAGCAGTTAATTTCGCGGGGTGATTTGGAAATACTATCCAGCGATTGTGGATCAGTCAAGAGAATTCTGAGAAAAAACGACCGTGTATTTCCCATTTTCGATAACCGGAGATATGAACTCGATACCCTTGGAAATGCGGTAAGAAACCGCAAGACAGCACCAAAACGCTTCTTGACGCTACAGGCCCGCCGATTTACAGTACCCTGCCCCGGACCGGAAGAAAGGCCGGGAATACAGGAGTTACCATGAATCTAGTTACCGGCGCAACAGGTTTGCTTGGCAGCCATATTGTCGAAAAACTCCTCGCACAGGGGCGCCCTGTGCGGGTTCTGGTCCGCTCCAGCAGCGATACGCGACTTCTGGACGAGTGGGGCGTTGAGAAGGCCATCGGCGATATCACCGACCCGGCGAGCCTCGCTGAGGCGATGAAAGGGGTCTCGACGGTCTATCATTCAGCCGCCCAGGTCGGTGACTGGGGACCGTGGGAGCGGTTTGTGGCGATTTCGATTGACGGTACGGCCAATATGCTCGCCGCCGCCCGCGACGCCGGGGTCGGTCGGTTCCTCCACGTCAGCAGCATAAGTTCGTACGGGCACCCTGACGGGGAGGGCCTGGTGCTGGACGAAACCGCTCCGCTGGGCGTGAATCTGCACAAGTGGAGCTACTACAGCCGCGCCAAGGTCGAGGCGGAAAAGCTCGTCTGGTCCGCCCACGAAGCCGGCGAGCTGCCCGTGACGGTCGTCAAACCCAGTTGGTTATACGGTCCGCGGGACAGGGCCTCGATGCCACGCCTGGTAAAGGCGATTCGCGCGGGCAAGGCCAAGCTCATCGGTAACGGGGATAACCTGTTCAATCTGACGTATGCGGGTAACGAGGCGGAAGGTTGCATTCTGGCGGCTACCGCGGACAAGGCCGTCGGGCAGGCGTATAATCTGTCGAGCGACGGCGAGTTCACGCAGAAGCAGTACGTAAACGGGGTCGCGAAATGCCTTGGCGAAAAGCCCGTCACCAAGTCGGTCCCTTATGCTGTCGCCAAGAAGGCCGCGTTCGTGATGGAGTTGTTCGGGCACATGTTCCGCAGCAAGACCCCTCCGCTGGTCACGCGGTATTCTGTCTGGTTGTTGGGGCGCAAGTGTTTCTTCTCTCCGGAGAAGGCCCGCAGGGAGTTGGGCTGGCAGCCGACGGTGGGTTACGACGAGGGGATCCGGTTGGCTGTTGAGTCGTGCCTGAGGGATCAGGGCGAAGACGTCTAAGGTCTAGCCGTTGCCGTTGTCGTCGCCCATTGCCAATTGCCAACTGCCAACTGCCAGTCCGTTACAGCGAGATTTCGACTTCGTTGAGCAGTTGAGCCATGTCCAGCGGTTTTGCGATACAGACGCGGGCTCCGCATTCGATGATTCGCTGCTGGCTTTCGGGTGACGGATATGCGGTCATCGCGACGACCTCGGCGTGCCTGGTGGCGTCCTGGGACTTGATGAGGCGGCAGACTTCGTATCCGTCCATTCCGGGCATTCGCAGATCGAGTACGACCACGTCCGGTTTGAGCGTGGCCACCAGCGTACCGGCCCGGAAACCGTCATGAGCTTCGTGGATATCGTAATCCGAATGTGCCGCGTGCAGCGCCCGGGCGATAAGCTGAGTAATCGCCGGTTCGTCATCAACTATGAGAACGCGGATCGGAATCGTGTCCAGTTCCGCGGGAACCGGCATCTTGTGTTCGCGGAGGAACTGAACCAGATCTTCGGTAGCCACACGCCTGTGACCGCCCGGGGTGCGGTGGGCTTTCAACAGATCCTGGTCGATCCAGTTGGCAACAGAGCCCGGATCCACGTGCAGCATTTCAGCTATAGCGAACGTTGACAGGTTACTAGCCATATCGATTTCTACTCTCGTTCTCGAGCGACTTTACCAACAACCGGCAAATAGGACGCGTCAAATGAATCCCTAAACGACAGACCAATCATATTAAGTATCGTCCGTTGTGGCAATAGAAAGTCAATTTTTTTGCGCAATTCCTACAGTTGACGTATTGGCAGGAGGGGCAGGGCGGGTCGCGTGGGGTATTGGCAGGGGTTAGGGCGCCTCGGGACGTCCAGCCAGACGGTTCCCAGGTTCAAGAAACCCTTGACACAAGGCCCGTCAGCGGATATCATTATATCGATAATGACTTGTGATCGCAGACAACTTGAATCCGCCGCCCGGATCCACCGTGGTTGCGGTCCCTCTGCGCTGTCGATTGTATTGCTCGTCTCTGTACTATAGGTCGCTGTGCTCGTTGCAGTACAGCGGCCGCCACTTCGGGTTTTTCCGCACCCCCCGCAAACCTGTAATTGGTTGGACGGTTGTATTCTTAACGCAGGGTTGTAGGATAGTTTGACAACAGTTCGGCCGGGTCGATCCCGCCCCCGCCGGATTCTGAGGACAAGAGTCATGGCGAAAACAGATGCTAAGAAGTACAAGATGAAACTGGACAAAGGGTTCGTCGGCGCCTGCGGCGGAGAGATCATCCACCAGATTCTGGTGGACCAGGGGGTCGACCTGATATTCGGTTTTCCCGGTGGCGCGCTGATCCCGCTGTTTGACGTTCTCTATGATTCGTCGATCGAGCTGGTTATCACCCGCCACGAGCAGGGAGCGATTCATATGGCCGAGGGATACTCCCGGGCCACCGGTAAGACCGGAGTGGCGATAGCTACCTCCGGTCCGGGCGCCACGAACCTGGTGACGGGTCTGGCGAATGCTTACCTCGACTCGACGCCGATCGTTGCGATTACCGGACAAGTCAGGAGCAACCTGATCGGTAACGACGCCTTCCAGGAAGCGGACATGACCGGTATTTCCAGACCGATCACGAAACACAATTTCCTGGTCAGCAGCGTTGATGATCTGGGGCGTATTTTCACCGAGGCGTTTCACATTGCCTCCACGGGCAGGCCCGGTCCGGTCCTGATCGACGTTCCCGTTGACATAACGCTCAACAAGCTCGAGAGTCCGGCGAACCTGACGATGCGCATCCCCGGTTATAAGCCCAGCCTGTCGGGTCACACCCGACAGATTCAGCACGCCGCCGAGATTATCAACGCTTCGGCGCGTCCGCTGCTGTACGTTGGCGGGGGCGTGATACACAGCGACGCGACGAGCGAGCTTCGCGCCGTCCAGGAAAAAGGGCAACTGCCTACAACGACCACGTTGATGGGTCTGGGCACGTTGGATGAATCTGATCCGCTGGCGTTGCAGATGGTGGGGATGCACGGGTCGGCGACCGCCAATTACGCGATGCAGGAGTGCGACTGCCTGATAGCGGTCGGCGCCCGTTTTGACGACCGGGTAACCGGTAAGCTCGAGACCTTCGCACCCGACGCCACGGTCGTGCATGTAGACATTGACCCCACGTCGATATCCAAGGTGGTCAAGGCCGACGTTCCGGTAGTGGGCGATGCGAAGGACATTCTGGCCAAGATGGTCGAATTCATCGAACCGACTGACCGCGGCCCGTGGTTGGAGAAGATCGCCGACTGGAAGAAGCGTTACCCGTTGGAATACGAACCTGACGGTAAGTGCATCAAGCCGCAGGCGGTCATCGAGAAACTCGGCGAGTTGACCGACCACGACGCGATTATTGCTACCGGTGTCGGTCAGCACCAGATGTGGGCCGCCCAGTTCTACGGGTTCCGCAAACCGAGGCAGATAATCACCTCCGGCGGTTTGGGCACGATGGGATTTGGCGTTCCGGCGGCGATAGGAGCCCAGTTCGCCCACCCCGAGGCGACGGTGATCGACATCGACGGCGACGGTAGTTTTTCGATGACCATGGTCGAGATAATCACCGCGGCCCAATACAAGTTGCCCGTGAAGTTCATCGTGCTGGACAACGAGTACCTCGGTATGGTGCGCCAGTGGCAGGAGATGTTCTTCGACAAGCGGTATTCCGGTACGGTCCATCCGTGTCCGGACTTCGTGAAGATTGTCGAGGGTTTCGGAGCCAAAGGCCTCAGGGTGTCCGATCCGGCGAACCTCACCGACGCCCTGCAAGAGCTTCTGGACTACAACGACGGTCCGGCGGTGTTGATTGTGGCCGTTAATCCTGAAGAGAACGTCTATCCGATGGTGCCCGCGGGCAAGAGCCTCCACGAGATGGAGCTCGGTCGCCTGGCCTGATCCATAGCGTTTGGTAGAATCTGGAGAACAGCAATGAAACATGTGATAACCGCACTGGTGCAGAATCAGCCCGGCGTGTTGGCGCACATATCGGGCATGTTTGCCGCCCGTGGTTTTAATATCGATTCACTGGTCGTCGGGCGCACCGAAGACGCCGAACTAAGCCGCATGACGATCGTGGTTGTCGGTGACGACGCGGTACTCGAGCAGGTCCGCAAGCAGTTGGGCAAGGTCATACCGGTGGTGAAGGTTCGCGACTTCACGAATACTGAAAACGTCCAGCGCGACCTTCTGTTGATACGCGTTCACGCGCCGGCGGAGAAGCGTCCCGCCGTGGTCGATCTGGTCAACCTGTTCCGCGGGCGGGTGGCGGATGTCGCCAGGAGTTCGGTGGTCGTCGAGCTTACGGGCACCGAGGACAAGATCGAGGCGTTCATAGATCTCGTTCGCCCATACGGGATCAGAGAACTCGCGCGCACCGGAGTGATAGCGATGCTGCGAGGCGGGCGAAAGTAGCGGACGGCGTCAGGTCCGCGGGCGGACCATTTCTTCGAGGTCTGCGTGGGTCACTTCGGTCAGTGACGCTACGACCCGGTCGGCGGTTGTCAGTTCTGATGCGGGATATGACGTGCTGACAGCGAGTACTTTCATGCCCAATGCGCCGGCGGCTTCTATGCCTGCGGGAGAGTCTTCGATTACGACGGTTCTGCCCGGCTCCGGCCCGTCCGGCGCGTATCGCGACAACTGCAGCAGCGCCAGGCGATATCCCTCGGGATCGGGCTTGCCCCTGTGTACGTCCTCTGCCGATACGATGACCTGGAAGCAGTCCCTGACGCCGATTGCTTCTGACGCCAGGAGAATTTCCTGTCTCAGCGAACCGCTGCAAATGGCCATTGGCAGGTTCCCGCTCGCGGTTTGGCGGATCAGTTCGACCGCGCCGCCAAGTGCCCGGACGGACGTCTGGAATGCTTTGCGCACCAGTTGCGTCTTGGCTTCGGTCAGTTGGCGGACTTTCGCGTCGGTGAACGCCGTCTGGTTATCGGCGGCGACCGCTTTGAAGCAATCGCGGTCGTCGAATCCCAGGTATTTGTCGTAGTAGTCATCTCGGGACATGTTAATGCCTTCGCGGTTCAGTATTTCCTGGAAGGTCGCAAAGTGTACCGGTTCAGAATCTACTATCACCCCGTCGAAATCAAAAATAAGTGCGTCCAATTATTATCCTTTCTGCTCGTTGGTTTCTTCGAGGTCTACCGCCACCGCCACCTCGATCCGCGTTTCTCCGGGCTCTGAGGCTATGTTGAGTTTTGCCCCGACGGCGCGTGCCCGGTCGCGCATTGAATTCAAGCCCAGGCCCATGCCGTTGGCCGCCTGCATATCGAAACCCTCGCCGTCGTCGACGACCGCCAGCACAAGTTGCCCGTCGGCGCACATCAGGTCAATGTCCACGTTGGTCCCGCCGCTGTGGCGTATCGCGTTGTTGACGGCCTCCTGGGCGATTCGGAACAGGGCAATCTCGATTTCCGGCCCGAAGCGGACCCGCACGATTACCGGATCGCAGTGTATCGTGGCGGTCAGATCCGCCGACTTGCAGTACTCTTCGAGTTGTTTCATAGCCGCTACGAGCCCCAGCGCCTCTAGCGCCGGGGGATAGAGTCCGTGGCATATTCCCTTGATGTCGGCGATGATTTCGTTGCACGTTACCGCGGATTGAAGAAGTTCGTAACCTTGCTCCGCCGGTAATTTGGCGCCGGCCAGGGCGATGTTGTCGAGGCGCATACCCAGGGCGACGAGTTTCTGGCTGACCGAGTCATGCAGTTCGGAGGCAAGATGTTTGCGTTCTTCGTCTCTGGCGGTCATCAACTTCATATGGGCGGTTTTCAGCGCTTCTTCTGCCCGGCGGGCGTCGGTCAGATCGCGGAGGAAAGCCACTATGCAATCCCTGCCTTTAATGCGAATGATCGCGGCCGCTACATCGGCGTGGACCACATCGCCGTCCCGCGTGCGGAACGGAACGGCCGGAGCGATTTTGTAATCTCCTCGGGCCTGGGCCTGGAACACACTCATCACGTGCGCCAGATCTTCGGGGCGGTGGCAGTCTTCGACGGTCATTTCGAGGAGTTCTTCAGCGCTGTACTTGAGTATTCTGCAGGCGGCCGGATTGGCGAACATGATCTTCCGCGTTTCGATATCCGCGCCCAGTATGCCTTCGTTGGCGCCTTCAAAGAGTGTTCTGTGCAGTTCTTCGGACTGCCTGAGCTGTTCCTCTGCCTGTTTGCGTTCTGTGATATCGCGGGCGATGACCAGCGCAGAGCGGACCTTGCCATCGTGGTCTCTGACCGGTTCCATCGAGATCTGGTACCACCGCATCTCGTCTCCCAGCGGTACGATAGTTTCGATCAGGCTGCCTTCGCCCGAAGCGATCGCCTCTCGTGCGCGGGTTGCTTCGCTGTCGGCGAATCCCTCCGGGAAGACATCCCACAGCGTCTTACCGGTCAATTCATCCGCTGTGCCCCCCAAGCGCTGCGCGCAGATGGTGTTCATGAACAGGAATACCCCCTCGGCGTTCAGGCGGCATATCGCCTCGCCGGCGGACTCGACGACCGCGCGGTACTTCTCTTCGCTCTGCTGGAGAGCGATCTGGGCTGCTCTCTGTTCCGTGATGTCCTGGACCGTGCCCATCAGGACTACCGGACGACCATCTTCTCCGCGTTGTCGTACGGTATGCCTCGATGCCGCCAACCAGCGTACATCCCCGTCCGTGCGGACAATTCGGAACGATATTTCCTGTCCCTGTCCGCCGGTGATGGCGTCTTCCACGAGGCTGCGAATTCTCGCCTGATCGTCGGGATGCACCAATGACGCCACTATCGCCTGGACATCGTCGGGGGGGTCTTCCAGAGGCAGACCGTGAATGCGAAGCATCTCGTCGGACATGCTGAAATCCCCGGTTCGCAGATTCCACTGCCAACTGCCCACATGCGCCAGTTTCTGGGCCGCTTTGAGGGTCTCCTCGCTGTCCCGCAGCGCCATCTCGATACGCTTGCGTTCGATAGCGTCGTTCTCTGATATGCGCTTCTTGCCCATGTGTATAGATAAGTATCGGCAACCTGGCGGTCTACGCCAAGTTCCAAAGTAGATATAATCCGGGCGTTGGGGCGCGGGGGAGCCTCAGTCGCCCCGCGGCGCCCGCGGTAGGGTTACGGTGACTGTGGTCCCTTCGTCGGGGCGGCTTTCGAGGGTCACCTCGCCTCCGAGGCGGTCGGTTGCGTGTTTTACGATCGCCAGTCCAAGCCCCGTACCGCGAAGGTTGGCATCGCCTGATCGAGACGTCCGGGCCTGGAAGAACCGCTCGAAAACGCGCCCCTGAATCTCCGGGGGCATTCCGCAACCGGTATCGGCGACCTCCAGCGTTACGTTGTCGGCGCCGCCGGTCAGTGTGCAGGTAACCTTTCCGCCGACGGGTGTGAATTTCAAGGCATTGTCGAGAAGGTTATCGACAATCAACTGCAGGAGCGTGGGGTCGGAGGCAAAGACGAAATCCTCCGAATCGGTCAAGACGACCAGTTCTATTTGCCTGCTCCGGGCCGAGACGTCGTGATCTTCCCGGATCAGGGCGACCAGCGACGCAAGAGAGATATCCGTGAGATTCGCCCCGGCGCCGGTCGTTTCGACAAGGTGCAGGTTCAGCAGATCGTTGGTCATATGCTCCAACCGCATGATGTGGCGCTGGAGTATCGCCGCGACCTTCGCAACCGCCTCCGGATCGCCGCCGGTGTCGGTCAGCGTTTCGGCGGCCGCGCGAATGGTAGCCAGCGGCGTCCTGAGTTCATGGGATGCGTTTGCGACGAATTCGGCTTTCATAGCCGCCGCCCCGGCGATGTCCGTAACGTCGCGCAGAACCAGCAGGACCGCGATACCTCCCGGCGCACCGGCGGCGACTCTCCCAGCATTGACGTCCAGTATTCGCCGGTTATCGCCGGGGAGCTCAACCTGAGCGTCGATCGATTCGCCGGCGGACATCAGCTTATGGTACACCTCCAGCACCCCCCCGCCGGTCACTACCGACTTGAACTCGCGTCCGGTCAGGTCTTCGGCGCCAAGGTCCAGCAACTCACGCGCCGATCGATTGACCAGTACGATGTGCCCGGTCTTGTCGAGCGAGATCACGCCTTCGCGGAGATTGTCGACCACCGAGCGAAGCTGCTGTTGCTGCGTCTCGACCGCGTGAATCTGTTTCGCCAGACTGTTGCGCATGTCGTTCAGGGTGCCCGCTAGGCGGGCAAGTTCGTCCGTACCGCTCACCTTCGCGCGGGCATCGAGATTTCCGGCGGCAAGCTGCTCGGCGGTCTCGGTGATCTGCCTGAGAGGCGCGTACCATATCCAGCTCATCAGCAGCGCCAGCATCGCCGCGGCGCCGACGGTGGCCGATATCGTCCAGAACAGCGCGTTGCGGATCAGCGCCTGGTCTTCGGCGATGGCGCGAACCGGCATGGCCAGACGCACCAGCGCCACGACCGTTTCGCCCTGGCGCACGGGCCTGGTTATGTAGCGGTACTCGACGCGCGTGGTCTCGCTCAGGCGGGTATCGGATCCATTGCGCCCTTCGATGGCGGCGAGGACCTCGGGGCGATCGGGAGTCTTGTGGTTGGACATGCTCTTGGGGTCTGCGATGCTGTCGCCCAGCACGCGACCGTCGGAGGCGATTACCGTAAGCCTCATCGCCGAGCCGGCGAAGAGTTCCCCGGCGGCCTGGTTTACCCGGGGCTCAGGCATCGGCCAGAGATCCTGATAATAACGCCTCGTCACCTCCGCGGCGCGATCCTGGTGTGTGCGGTTGTTTCGCATGTACGATGTGTTGAGATGTCGATATGAGACAATCAGACCGACCGCGATGACAATGCCCGCCAGGAGCAGGTTGCCCATGAACAGTTTGATCAGCAGGCTGAATCGTTTCATTGCATCTTACCGTTGGTTTTCGACGTTTCAGGAAGCCTCGTCGTCTCCGGCGAGTTTGTAACCCACGCCTCGGACGGTCCGGATGTACCTGCGGGCGGGCCCGAGCTTCTTCCGCAGTGCGGTCATGTGTACGTCGATGGTGCGGTCGATCACGATCGCATCGGCGCCCATCGCCGAATCGATTAACTGGTCGCGCTGCAGGACTCTTCCGCCGGCCTGTACTATCGTCGCCAGCAGGCGGAATTCCGTCAGTGTCAGCGTTATGTCCTGTCCGTCGACTTGCACGCGGTGGCGACCGAGGTCAATTTCGATCGGACCGATCGATAGCGTATCTCCGCCCGCGGGCGCTGCTTCGGCGCGTCGGAGCAGTGCGGATATGCGCGCGACCAGGACCGACATGCTGAACGGTTTGGTCATGTAATCGTCGGCGCCCATATGCAGACCGACGACAATATCGCTTTCTTCCGCCAGCGCCGTCAGCATGATGATTGCAATACCCATGGTGGAGCGATTGGACCGGAGGCGGGCGGTTATGTCCGTACCCGACATGCCCGGGAGCATCAGGTCCAGCACTACCAGGTCCGGCGGATCGGCGAGTATCGTATCCAACGCCTCCAGACCGTCGTTGCAGACTGTAACTTCGTAGTGCTCGCGCTTCAGTCGCATGGCGATAAGCTCGGCCATGTCCGCTTCATCTTCCACGATGACTATTCGCCGTTTTGACATGTCGCTTCTGATTTCGGACCGTGAATATTTAGCGCAATCTTAACAAACTGCAAATGCGCCCTTAGTACGACAGCGCTATGATGTATCATCTCTTAGAGTCGCCGTTCGTCGTCGAC
>CAZSLS010000134.1:0-18511 GCA_964607575.1 uncultured Planctomycetaceae bacterium
GGCACGAGCACACTCTATCAGTCCAAGGATGTTCTGCGTGTCGTGGCGACAGGCGACGTTCAGTGGGGCGGTTTGTTCGCGCGGCGGGGCAAGACTTACGAGACTTCCGGTACGGCAGACGGGAATCGCCTGGTGCTTTCGGTCGAGGATAACACGAATACGGATCTGGTCACCGCGAGCATACTCGGTTCGCGGTTGACGCTGGCCTACACGCCCGGGGCGGACGGCCAGGCCGACATCACCGTCCGCGCGACGGACCCCGAGGGCGCCTGGATCGAAGAGACGTTTACCGTGACGGTCGAGCCGTCCGCCGCCGAAGTCGTCGACCGCCACATCTTCTACAACAACTCAGCTCTGGATGCCGGCGGCGACGACGATGCAGCCATCGATCCGGCCAAGACCCCGCTGCTGCAAGGCACGGCAACGTCTGCCAACCAAACCAGCTATTCGCGCGGGATCAACGGGCTCATGATCGATATCAGCGGTCTGACCGGGACGCCGACGTCCGGTGATATCGGCGTTCGGGTCAACCAGGCCGCCAATCCCGACACATGGTCCTCCGGCCCGGCACCTGAAAGCGTAACCGTACGTCCGGGCGAGGGCTCCGGCGGATCGGACCGCGTGACACTCGTCTGGGCCGACGGCGCGATAACGAATCAGTGGGTCGAGGTTACGGTGCTCGCCGGCGCCAATACGGGCCTGGGAACCGATGACGTATTCTACGTGGGCAATACCGTCGGCGACACCAACGACGACGCCACTGTTGATGCCGACGATCTGGCCACGCTGTTTGGCGAATTCGGTCTGCGAGGCGGCGCCGAGTTGGTTAGCGACGTGAACATTGACGGCCGCGTGAACCTGACAGACTTCGCGATCGCGCGGAACAACTTCGGCACGTCCGTGGGAACACCCACCGTGCCCGCAGCCGCACCGCCGGCCGCCGCACCAGCCGCTGCCTCCGAACCGAACGTGGACATTCTCGCCGAGTCGGTGACGTCTGGCGATGGAGATGCGATTATCGCCGGCGACATTCCGCTCGGTCTGCCGCTATCGGTCGAGGTCGCCCCGATCGACCTGCCGGGCCCGGAGCCCACCCCCGCGCCCGCAGCCACTGATGATTTGCTGCTGAGCGAAGGAGGTTTGACACCAGGCGAAAGCCTTGATGCGGCGCTGGATACAGGCGATCTGCTGGCAGACATACTGGCCGAATCGCAGCTGACCGCTGGGCTGTAGGCGCACCGCATTGCCCGCAGCATCTGCTGGAAAAGTCCTTTGAAATAAGGATATATCTGGTATACCGATACTCGTGTCTCTCGAGGCTTCAGGTTTCTGTGGAGAGGGTGGCACGAATAAGATTCGGACCCGGGCCGGAGGTATGGAGAGTCCCGGGACCGGAGTCGAAGCGAAGGGAGTTTCACGATGGCAGTTGGTGGTCGTTATGTCGGTAGGAAGGGGTCCGGTCTAACGGAACGTTTCGGTCCCCCCCGTCATCGAGCAGCTTGAGCCGAGATTGCTGCTTTCCGGCGGCGGGGAATACCTCGCGCTGTTGAACGACAGCGACGAGATAGTCCACGAATACAATCCGAACTACCCCGAGCAATTGGAGTTCGAAGTATTATCCGACGATAAGGCGTTCTTTGATAATTTTCAGATCATCCAGAAAATGCCAGGCCGGTTTCTGAATTCTCCCGGAACACCTGGCGCTACTCTGCTGGGCGACCTCCCCGATTGGACTGACGGTGAGGGATCTCTGACCTTTGGGCGGGGATGAGCTCCGCCGGCGAGTGCTTCTTCCCTCCATGGATTGCCAAACCGCCTCTCATGCGACTTGATACGGTCTTCCCGACGTGATATAACTCTGCAATCCAACGGATTTATATTGCTCCCTCCTGCGACCCTGTGAGATGAAGATGGCCCGGTTCTGCCTGCTGGAAAACCCTGACAATTACGTTCTGTACGATTGGGACTTGGTGGAAGATACCGAATCTCAGGCGTACTGGCTCGATCATTTCGTGGGGCAGTTCGACCAGACTCTCAAGTGTGCAGGTGACAGATACCGTGCCGACGCTGACGGTCCGGAGAGAATCCAGGCCGCACGGGAACATTTTGGTCGCATTCTCGAACATCTGCGCCTGCATCCCGATTCGCTGCCGGGCGGTAAGCTTGGCGTGATCGATGTCTGCCGCCTTCGGGAAATGGTCCTGCGAGGACATGATATCGGTGATCCGTTCGCGAATCTCAAGGGCAGTGAAAACCGTATTGCTCTGGGTTGCTACTCGAAGACTCTCGATGGCTACGGAGAGCTCAGCGGGCGGGAGAAGTGGTTGGCGCTGGCCAGGGGTGTATTTGCGGGGAATCTTTTTGACGTGGGCTCGACGGCGGGTATGGACGCGCCGGACGTCGCACCGGATTTCTTCAAGAGTGTCGATAAGGTCAAGCCTCGCCCGTGGCTGGTCGACGGTTTCGACGCATTTTTTGAAGACGCCTCCAGATCGGCCGGATCGTGGGACAAGGCTGTTGTTTTTATCGACAATGCGGGAAGCGACTTCATCCTCGGACTCATGCCGTTCCTGAAGGAACTGGCCTCGGGCGGTACGTCGATCGTTCTTGCCGCCAACGAACTGCCGAGCCTCAACGACCTGACCGCGGTGGAGACCCGGATGTGCCTCGACGAACTTGCCGCGCTTGATACGGATATCGGCGTGCTGGTGGCCGACAACAAATTCGAAGTGGTTTCCAGCGGAAACGATCTTCCGCTGATCGACCTGACGAACGTTTCCGACGCCCTCAACACCGCGGCATCCGGTGCGGACCTGGTGATAGTAGAAGGCATGGGGCGCGGTATCGAGAGCAACTTCAACACCGCTTTCACCACCGACGCGATCCACCTCGCCGTTCTCAAAGATCCGCAAGTCGCCAAACACTTCGGCGGCGGGTTGTTCGACTGCATCTTCAAATACACCCGTGCGGATTAGTCGTCCGAAACGTTTATGATCGCCTTGATCGCGCCGTCGCGGTAGTCGGCGATCATTTCAAATGCTTCCGGCGATCCGGCGAGGTCGAAGTGGTGGGTGACCATGGGCATCACGTCGGCCTGCCCGGAACTTATCAGGTCGATAGCGCCCTGGACGCCCCCGTTCTGGCGGCGAACGTTCTGCAGGCGGATCTCCTTGCGGCGCATGATGTCGGGGTTGAAGCTGACCCGCTCGATTTCGGGTATGCCTATGGTAAGCATCGTTCCGCCCGGGCGCAGAAGATCGACGCATTGATCGAGAGTTTCCTGCTCGCCGGCGCATTCGAAGACGCAGTCCATACCCGATTCAGCGTGGGTCAGCATTTCGGCGACCACGTCCTGGGACGGGTGGCAGCCGGTCCAGTCGGCGCCCATGGCGGCGGCCGTCTCGAGGCGCTCGGGTAGCAGATCGGTTACGAATATCTCTTCTGCGCCGCCTGCCCGCAAAGACAGCAGTACCGACAGCCCAATCGGACCGACACCGAGGATCGCTGCGCGTTTTGGCGGATTCTCAGGCGCGAGCCTCGTTGCGTAGAGGCCTATCGAAAGCGGTTCGACGATAGTCACCTCATCGTTGTTCATGCTCTCGGGTACCGGGAAGCAGCATTCGGCGGGCATGACGATATACTCCGCCAGCGCCCCGGGCAGTTGACCCGGGCAGGCGAGAAACGCCTGGTCGCGGCAGGTGTGAGGGCGCCCCGCGAGACACTGGTCGCACCGCCCGCACGTACTGAGCGGGTCGATCGCCACCCTCTGTCCATCCGCCAGATCGCTCACGCCGCTGCCTACTTCAACGACCGTACCGGCGCATTCGTGCCCGACCGTCCAGGGATATTCGACCCTCTGGCTGCCGATACCGCCGGTTGTGTAATAGTGTACGTCGGACCCGCAGACGCCGACGGTGTCGATCCGCACCAGCACATCGTCCGGCGCCGCGATCTGCGGATCGGGCGCCTCGCGAATCTCCATCCCCCGGAGCCCGGTAAGAAAAGCTGCCTTCATAATCTCATCCTGTCTGGTTTGTCATTCAAAGAATGCAACGCCGTTCGTAGACGCGGCTTCGGGCCGCGTCGTTCAAAGCGGCTGGAAGCCGCTTCTACGATACCAGTCGCCACGGGCAAGAGAATAGCAGACATCTCCCGCCAACGCCATAATAGCTCAGCGTCAGCTATTGCTGAGACAGGTGGAAGTAGAGCTGCGCCGATAGCGCCAGAGGATCATACAAGTGGAAAAGTTTTGTTTCGATGCGAATACGCCCCTGACCAAGGTTCTGGAGACGGACGCTACCGCCCAAGATCGGTCGGAATGTGCGGTCGTATCCTTCTAGTTCGATACCATTCAGGGGCAAGCGTTTGAGCGACTCCTCCAGATCGTGGTACCTGCCACCGAACGACATACCGGTTACATAGTTTATTCCCGAGGCCGGCATCAGGCAATGAGGTGGTGGTTCGAGAGAGGCAGGTTGTTGAGCCCACCGGAGGTGGGCGACTTGATCGTAGCCCAGGGCGATTCCGCAGGATGAGCCCTGGGAATAGGGTCTATAACAAAATAGAGCCCACCGGAGGTGGGTGATTTGAAGGGTCGGCACACCGGTCTCAAGTCACCCACCTCCGGTGGGCTCTGATGATATGGAGGCACCTGTTCCCAGGGCTCGCCTACGGCTCACCGCTGGGCTACGATCAAGTCATCCGCCTCCGGCGGACTCAAAGGCAACGACTTTTAACAAGCCCTGAAGTATGTGTATAAGAGTGAGGGCGAAAAGCCCCGTGAACGGGGCTCAACGGCAGAAGCCAAACGATCTTCTCAGCAACCAAACTGAGATGTTGGCAAAGGTGAGGGCTCCCGTCATCCCGCCTGCGCCTATCACTATATTGGAGTGTCTTGACCAGGTGCCTGGGCGGCGTTACGCTCACGACAGTCAGTCTGCACGAGGAGATTGTTATGGCTAAGATCGACTATAAGAAGAAACTCGGCGTTTTGTACAAGGCCTCCGCCAAAACCGCTCACGTCGTGAACGTGCCGCAGATGAACTTCTTCATGGTTGACGGGCAGGGCGATCCGAACAATTCTCAGGATTTCCAAGACGCTGTCGAGGCCCTTTACAGCCTCTCGTATACGTTGAAGTTTGCGATTAAGATGGGCAAGACCGCGGTGGATTACGGGGTTCCGCCGCTGGAGGGGTTGTGGTGGGCTGACGATATGTCGGCGTTCGCGTCCGGGCGGAAGGATGAATGGAAATGGACGCTGATGATAATGCAGCCGGAGTTCGTGACGCCCGAACTGGTGGACGCCGCGATCGAGAAAGTCAGAGTGAAGAAGAATCCGGCGGCGCTGTCAAAGGTCCGGTTCGAATCGTTCAGCGAGGGCGCTGCCGCCCAGATACTGCATGTAGGCCCGTACAGCGAAGAAGGCCCGACCATCGAGAAGTTGCATGCGTTCATCCGGGATGTTGGACACGAACCGGCCGGTAAACATCACGAGATTTATCTGGGCGATCCCAGGCGGGCGGCACCGGAGAAATTGCGGACGATTATCAGGCAGCCGATGACGTGATCAACCATGCCCACAAATCTTCCCCGATAAACAAAATCGCTACTCCAACCACTGCGACAACGGCTCCTATCGCTGCTCGGGGCGATACGCGTTCTTTGTGAATCACCATAACGAACGGGATTATCACTATCGGCAGGAGGGCGAGGAATGTTTGCGACACCGCCGCGGGCAGGTGCTGTATGGACAGCATTAGCAGCGAGACTCCCAACACCGGGCCTACAAGAGCGCCCAATGTCATTTGCGCCATTGCCCGAGAGTCTCTCAGTCCCTTTGCTACTCGCGGATACCACCGCAGCAGGCAGAACATTATCGCAAACGCCGGCAGTGCGGATGTTATGCGGATCTGCGTGGCTGCGATCGGATCTATATCATTGACCACCTTAGAGGCCAGCACCATCCCCAACGCCTGGCCCAGTGCGCCCAGCGCCGCCAGCGACACTCCCCATACAGACGGTCGCCAGAGTTTCTCCACCGACGCGTGGGCCTTTCGCTCTGCGACAACCCACGCCACACCGCCCAGCGTCACCGCCATCCCCAAACCATTGAGCGGAGACAATTGCCTTCCGAGCATCATCCATTCCAGCAACGCCGTCATCGGCGGAGTCAGCGTGAACACCAGCGTACACAATCTCGGTCCGATCAAGATGAACGAACGAAACAGACACAAATCGCCCAGAAAGAACCCCACCAGGCCCGACATAGCCAACCACAACCACTCCTGCCCCGAAGCGTTGAGCGGTATTATCATGTATCTGGATGACACCAGCCCCCAGACCGCCAGCATTCCCCAGGCCATCGTCAGGCGAATGAAGTTCACAGTAGTCGAGCCGATACGCCGCCCGGCGGCCTCGAAAGAAAGCGTACCAATCGCCCAGCACAGCACGGTGCTCAAAGCCGCAATTTCACCGATGTACATCATTGGCAAGTCCTTGAGGCCACCCTCTGGCCCGGGCAAGTGGAAACGCACTTGCAATCGGGGTGGCGAGGAGGTCTGATATTATGCACATGAGTTTGGATTACGCACGCGAAGTTCTGGATGCCGAGATCAAAGCCCTGGGTGAGGTCCGCGATCGGCTGGACGGCGCATTTGTCGACGCGCTCGATACCATGCAGGGCTGCACCGGGCGCGTGGTGACTTCCGGCATGGGCAAGGCCGGGCAGATCGCCACCAAGATATCGGCCACGCTCGCCAGTACGGGCACGCCGTCGTTCTTTCTCCACCCCGCCGAGGCGTTGCACGGCGACTTGGGCATGGTTCGCGCCGAGGACGTGGTGGTCATCTTCAGCAATTCCGGCGAGAGCGCCGAGGTCGCCGAACTCCTTCCGTTCCTCAGCACGATGGGCGTTACGCTGATCGGTATCACGGCTTCGGCGCGTTCGTCGCTGGCGGCACATTGCGATATCAGCATCCTGCTTGGCGACCTGACGGAGGCCTGCCCGCTGGGGATGGCGCCCACGGCGACCACCACCGTGATGCTGGCGGTGGGCGATGCCCTGGCGCTCTGCCTGATGAAGCGGCGAGGGTTCGACGTGCGGGACTACGCATCGCTGCATCCCGCCGGGGCATTGGGCAAGAAGACCCTGCCTGTAGAGGCCGTCATGCGAACCGGAAACGCCGTGGCGGCAGTCGGTCCGGAGACGGCGGTGCAGGACGTGATTCTCGCGATAACGCAAGCCAAGGCCGGCGCCGCGGCCGTGATCGACGCCGACAAGAAGGTTCTGGGCATCTTCGCCGACGGCGACCTGCGTCGCGGGCTCCAGGAGGACCCCGACTTTCTGGTCCGCAAAGTCAGCGACGTAATGACCGCCAATTGCGCGTGTGTAACCGGCGATCAGCGAGTCGACGAAGTACTGGCGATGCTCAAGGACAAACGATTCGGTGAAGTACCCGTTGTGAATGAAGCGGGAGAGTTTCTGGGGATGGCCGATCTTAAGGGCCTGGTGGCGCTGTGAGATGTCGCCTGATGGCCCTGGATGTGGATGGGACGCTGGTTGGCCCGGATAACGTGGTGACCGGCGATATCATCGAGGCCGTCACCCTTGCCGACCGGGCGGGGATTGGTATTTGCCTGGCCACCGGGCGATCGTACGGCGAGACGATCGGTATATGGGAGCAGCTCGGTCTCGATCGCCGGCGGCAACCGATGATCCTGATCGGCGGGGCGCTGGTCAGCGAAACCGATACTCGCAGGGCGCTCTATCACAAGCCGATGGATTCCGAAACGGTCTGCCGGTTCTCAGACGCTCTTGGCGCCGCGGGATACTGCGCGATGGCCATCGTCGATGCCTGGCGATATGACGTGGAGTACTACCTGACCGAACACGGGGACTTCATCGACGCGCAGAGGCGATGGTTTTCGCAGATGGACGTCAATGTGCAATCGGTGGCGTCGCTGGGCGATGTGCTGCTTGAGCCCGACGGACCGGACGTGCTGCGGATATCGGCGGTCGTCGACGAGAATGACGGTCCGTCTCTGGCCGCCGATCTGAAGGAACAATTCGGCGATGCAGTCAACATCTGCTCCATTCTCGCGCCGAACTACGATGTCTGGATCGTCGAAGCGCACGCCGCCGGCGCCGACAAGCGCACTGCGCTGCAATACGTCGCCCAGGCCTCCCGCACGCCGATGAGCGAGGTGGTTGCCGTCGGCGACGACGTGAACGATATATCGATGCTCGGCAGCGTGGGGCTCGGCGTGGCCATGCCGCAAGCGCCCCCCAGCGTAATCGAAGCTTCGGATCACACAGCTTGCGGGGGACTGGCGGAATTCATCTGCCAACTCGTCGACGGGCAGTTTGATTGTTGACGCCGGAACACTGGCGGGACTACCATGTCGATATGAACAAGACACCAATTATCATACTGGCGTGGGCAACTTGCGTTTGCATCCTCGGCGGCTGCGGGGGTAACACCGGTTGGCTTCTTACACCGGTGAGTCTCGATGAACGCCTCGCAGAAACGGTGATCCGACGCGATCGGGGTTGGGGGGTCAGCGACAAGGTGGTCGTCATCGATATCAGCGGGATTATCTTCAACGAGCGGAGCAAGGGTTTCTTTGGCGAGGGCGAGAACCCGGTGAGCCTGTTCATCGAGAAGATCGACAAGGCCCAGGCCGACCGCAGCGTCCGCGCGCTGGTGCTGCGGATCAACTCGCCGGGCGGCGGGGTGACCGCATCGGACATCATGTATAATCGCGTGATGCGGTACAAGGCGGCTACCGGAAATCCCGTGATCGCCGTACTCGTTGACGTTGCCGCCAGCGGAGGATACTACATCGCCTGCGCCGCGGATGTGATTGTCGCGCACCGAACCACCATTACCGGGTCTATCGGCGTGATAGTCCAGACCGTGAGCTTTGCGGGCACGATGGAGAAGATCGGCGTGACGGCCCGGGCGATTACTTCGGGCAAGATGAAGGACATGGGCAGTCCACTGAAGCCTCTCGACAAGGCCGACGCCGTAGTGATCAAGGGCATCGTCGACAATTTCTACGGGAAGTTCGTGACGGTAGTGGACGCCGGTCGCTCGAAACTGGATACCGCCCAAGTCAGCAAACTCGCCGACGGCAGGGTTTACACGGCGGATGAAGCGCTTAAGAACGGGTTGGTTGATTCGCTGGGGTACATGGATGAGACACTGGTGCTGGCCAAAGGGCGGAGCGGCGCCGAGCGGGTCAAGGTGGTCATGTACGGTCGCCCGGTCGGATATCGCGCCAACGCTTACAGTATGGCCCCCGGGATCGGTGCGCAGTTTAACCTGGTAAACCTGAACGCCGGAACGTTGATGTCGCTGATGCAACCGCGCTTCATGTATCTCTGGACCGGTCGGTAAGCCCGACTCACTTTCCGGCGGGCAATGTGGTCGGCGCCGGTAGCTTTATCCCGCCCAGATCGCACAGGAGATTTGTCATGACGGGCAGGGCGCTGCGGGGCTTGTAGCCGCTCAGCGAAAATCCCTCGTATCCTGTCAGGCCCGTCGTCAGATCGTGGGGGCTGTAGATTACCACCGGCTTGCCGTCGCGAAGTATGCCCGAGACAAGCGGGCGGGACTTGGCACGCCCCAGCCTGTTCGCCAGAGACCTGCGATAGTAAACTCGCTCGATCTTCGCCGGGCCGTTCAGTGCGACGTGGTCGGCGAGGGATTTGCGGCGTCCGGACTCGACCAGCGGTCCGATGATCTGCTCGATGGACCGGGCGAACTTCCTGTCACCGCCGCATGAATCGACTATCAGTTTTCCGCCGGAGTTGAAATAACGTTTCAGGGCGGTCTGTTCTTCCGTTGACAGATCGAGGTCGCCGGTTCCCGTCATCGCCGCCACGGGCCACTTCTTCGCGTCGAGTTTGGTGATGTCCATCGGGTCGGTGACATTCAGTTTTATGCGATGGCGGTTTCCCATCCAGATTGCGAGGTGCTTCCACGCCAGCGGTTCGGGGTCGTAGTTACCCTTGTACTTGACTCGGGCGACGCTGAGCGACGCCAGCGGCTTGAACGCTTTGGCGATCGGAGGTTTCCGCATTCCGCGCCTGGGCAGGCGCCCCATGTCGGTGGTGAGCAGGTAGACGTTTGTCAGCAGTTCGAACACGGGCATGTTGGCTTTCTTGCCCGTCCCGAGTTGCAGGCCCAGCGACAGTTCGCGCGGGCTGTGGATTGCCAGCAGTCTGGCCCCGTTGGAAACGCCCGAGATGCCCGAGACACCCTTGGGCGCATATTGCAGCGAGTAGATCGGGTGCTTGTCATCGAGGCGCCCGAGAGCGTAATTCGGGAACAGTCGCTTGTAGAACGCCTGCATGTCGATGGTGAAGGTCCCGCTGTTACCGGCGGCTTCGGAGACGATAGTTCCTCCCTGGTGTACGAACGTGCGGATCTTGTCGACCTGGTCGTCGGTCATCTTGCACGGTCCGGCGCCGGAGATGTAGAGGATCGGAGCCTCGAGGAAGTCGGCGGCGAGGGATTGGTCGCCGACGATCTGCCAGGTTACTTTTCGCTCGTAAGTGTCGCCCACGTGCCTGGCGAGATTGGCCAGATCGTGGGGGCGGCAATTCCACTTACCGGCGTACTGCAGCTTGTTTACCAGCACGGGGCTGCGTCCGCGAGCCAGGAAGAGCGTCGCGAAGGCCGTCTGCGGAACGAGTTGTCCGCCGGCGCCATAGCCCCAACTGCCCTCGGCGTTCTGGTCGTCCAGCAGTTGGCGCGTCCCGTCGGCGAACCAGTTACGCCCGCCGACAAACTTCCTCCCGCTCGTCAGACCGATTCGCGCCAGACCGAACAACCAATAGTACCGCCACTGAATGCCCTTGCCCGGATTCGCGCGGATGTCGTAGTTCTTCTTCAACCACGCCATGGCCGTCGAAATCGATTTGTCTTCCTTCCAGACCGTGCAGCGGACGAAGTCGTCGCGCCGCAGCGTGTCGAAACAGACCAGCAGCGTCGCCAGTCCGCCGGCAGTCATCGAACCGTACGTCCTGGTCTGCATGGCTCCGGGGCGTATGCGATAACCCCACCCGCCGTCGATCTGCTGCTGATCGAGCCAGTGCTGGCGGACCTTTCGCCAGTAACGCAGCAGGGCGTCGCTGCGCACTTCCAGACGCGAGATCCCCTCCCAGACACCAAGGGCGGCCAGGTGGGCGTTGGAATTGTCGTATTCGGTGAGTTCCTTCCCGCCGGCAGAACCATAACCGTACCTGCCGTCGGCGCCGGCAGCGCGGACCAGCCAGGCAATATCCTGCTTCAGCAAGCCTTCGACTTGCTTATCCTTGCACGCCGCCAGTGCGCAGGCTCGCATCGCCACCGCGTAGGTTCCGTTGGGTTTGGCCTTACCGAGCCATTGGAGCGCCCGCCTGACCTCCGGCTGGCGGTAGTCCACCTCGGCCGTCAGAAGGGCGTAGACGCACAACGCCGTGACACCGCCACGGCGAGGATTGCCTTCGGCGTATTCCCCGGCGCACTGTCCGCCCGGACCGATCTGCTTGAGCAGGAAACCGATAGCCCTGCTGACCGCGTGGTCCGCTGGTGTTACCGGCGTCGGTGGGGGAGCGTAGTTGGGCAGGGTAGTGGACGTGGGAGCCGGCATGGTCGCCGGTGCGGTAGTCTGCCCTCGGGACACGTTGCACCACGCCGTCAGTATGCTGACAATCGCAAGGCGGCTGATCGGTTTGATTGGCATACTCATGCTTGTGGTCACTCGCTGCGGGGGCTCGGTCAAGCCCGGGCAGACATTGTACATTCCCAAGCGGCCGGGGTCTTGTTTTTTCCGACAGTGTCGCCCATGTGTCCCATATGGTTCACACGTTCCGCCCGCGTCGATTGGCTGCGGACCAAGCCAGTTCCGCCGCACAACATACCCGCGCA
Organism: uncultured Planctomycetaceae bacterium; assembly: GCA_964607575.1. Lineage (GTDB taxonomy): Bacteria > Planctomycetota > Phycisphaerae > SM23-33 > SM23-33 > BS750m-G57. The sequence goes on from CAZSLS010000134.1 coordinate 11,916, forward strand.
ACCAACGTATCAGTCCGTCGCACAAAAAGTTACAGCACACAGGCCGCCGCCGATCGAACGTGCCGCGAAGCAGTTCCGAGCGACCGCCGTGCCAACGATGTGAACCTGTCGACCAAACCGCCGGCGGGAAATATTCAGTCCGTCGGTTGCTATAACTGCTTGTGTGCAAGAGGTGTATAGCAACATGATCCGCCGTGGAGGTTTCTCAAAAAGGCATTTGACACCGTCTGATATGTCACAGCACCTTAACGTTTGTTGCAGCAATTTGTTATATCACCAACATGTAACAACAAGCGACCTGCCGGGATAGCCCGAAGGGCGACGCGGGGCGGAGCGGGCCCAATTTCGACTCAGCGTAATCCGGGCTCAAGGTCGGGCTATCTTCACGTCGGAGGCGTCAAGGCTTGGGCTTGGGCGGCGCGACCCGCCGCATCTGGTCCTGTATCATCGCCCTGGTCTCGTCCGAGCTGAGCGTGCCGTCGCCATCGACGTCGTAGGTCTTCTTGAGTTTGCTCCAGAAGGCCTGGGTTTCCTGTCCGGTGATGCGACCGTCGCCGTCGGCGTCGATCTCCTTCCTCAACTGCTGGGCGCGATTTCGAACGGACTCGCGCATCGCCTTCCGTTCATCATCGGAGAGTTCACCGTCGCCGTCGGCGTCCCATTTGGACGTCCAGTTGTCGCGGAGCTTCTTGAACTCGGCGGCCACTTTCTCGCGGGCAACTTTGCTTTCTTCCTCGGAAAGCTCGCCATCGCCGTCGGCGTCGTATTTCTTCACCCAATCGCTTCGCCATCGATCGTAGGTGGCCTTGCCCTCGGCCTGGGCCTTTTTCATGGCCGCGGTTTCCTTTTCGTCGAGCTTGCCGTTGTTATCCGCATCGAAGGCCTTCGTCGCCCATTGCTTTCGAATGTCATCCCACGCGGCTTGTCGCTCCTTGCCGGTGAGCTTCCCATCCTTGTTGGCATCGTGTTTGGCAATCGTCTCGGCGCGCCGCTTGGCCCAGTCCCCGGTCCCGCCCGGGAGCCCGCCGGCGCTGTCGCCGGATTTTGCGGCTGGCACTTTGCCCGAGGCGAGCATGCGATTGGCCTTGTCCCGCTCTGCGTCCTTCAGCTTCCCATCCTTGTTGGCGTCGAATGCCGCCAGCACGCGCTTGCGGATGTCCTCCCGGTACGCCTTGGCCTCGAACCAGTCGAGGGTCTTGTTGCTATTGCGGTCGAAACGGCTCATAGCCTTGAACGAGTCGAACACGCGGACGAAGGAATCCTTCTTGCCCCGTGCCGCGGCGAATTCGTCGGCGGAAAGTTCGCTGTCCGGACCGGTCGCGGTGAAGAAACGCCCCCTCTCCTTGGGCGGGTTGAACGGGTCGACCGCATCGGTCATGACCTCCGCCGGCTTGGTTGTGGGTGACTTGGCAGGCTCGGGCTCCGCCGCAACAGCGGTTGATGCCAACAGGAGTCCGAGTGTTGCGAGTGTTACGAGCGTAAGTCTTGCATTCATGACCAGAGTCCTCGTGAAAAGTTTCGCATTTTGATCCGAGCACCACGTGCGCCGACCCGCCGCCGCGGCGCCCCTTCGGTAACGTCTACTGTAACGTGTACGCCCGCGAAGCCCGGTTGGTTACAACGAATCCCACGAAGCTGCCCGTCTCCTTACTACTCTCCAGCCCTCGGTCAGCCACGTTTCACATACTTCAATCCGTCTTTATCGCCGGAAATCTTGATCCAATCGGCCAGGAGCTTACGATGCGCCACGAGTTCGTCCCGGAATTTCGGGTCGCCGGCCAGGTTCGTCATCTCACCGGGATCGCTTTCCATATCAACCAGGGATTCGTCCTTGCCAGCCGAATTGTAGACACAGTATTTGAACCTCCGGCTTCGGATCATTCGGGTCCACCCGTTCTCGGAAGCAACATAGGACCGCCATTCGTCGACAGGCTTGTCTTCGGCCAGCGGGCGGAGGCTCTTGCCCAGCAGCCGCGCCGATTTCTTGACGCCCGCGTAATCGCAAATTGTGGGTAGGATATCGAGCCCCGTCGAGACCAGATGTTTCCGGTCGGTCTTGCCTGCGGGAATACCGCCTTTGTACTTGAGGATCAGGGGAACTCCCACCGATTCTTCATAGAACAGGCCCTTCGACGCCAGTTTGTGGCTTGCATCCATGTTTCCGTGGTCGCTGGTGAAGATGACCAGCGTGTTGTCTTCGAGCCCGGCGGCTTTCAGCCCGTCAAGGATCATGCCGATGTGCTTATCGACCTGCTCGGTCAGGCGGCGGTATATCCAGCGATTGATCCGCCACGCTTTTTCGTCGTACTCTTTCCGCATGGTAATCGCGGGAGTTACCGCTCTGGGACTCAAATGCTCCTCGATAGCCGCAGGCTCCTTCTTCGGGATCGCATAGTTCGCCGGAAGCGGGGTGAGCTTCTCGGCGGGAAGCCGGGACGCCTTTTTGTGCAGCTTGAGCACGCCGTGGCGGTTTGTGCCTTTGCGAGCGAGGTGAGCGAAGCAGATGTCATGGGGATTGATGAATGACGCCACAGCAAAGAACGGGCGGCTGCGTTTGGTCTTCATGAACGCCAGGCACGCCGCGGGCAGCAGGCCTCGTGAATCCCTGTAGCACTTGTCGTAACCGGCGTTAGCGGGCGCCAGAGACCTGCACATATGCACCTTGCCGCCATAGAACGTATCGTATCCGGCGCGCTTCATGATCTTCCCGAGTGAGTTCTTGTCCACCTCGGGCGGTAGTTTCCGGATCCTCATGCCCGTGCCGTTGTTGGTCGCGCCCAGCCGATTGGGCATCATCCCGGTAGCCATGCTTGTGCGGCTCGGTACGCACACGGGATTGGTGCAATACGCCCTGGCGAAACGGATGCCCCCCTCGGCCAGAGAGTCCATCCCCGGAGTTTTCAGCCACTTGTCACCAGCGCAGCTCATCATGCCCGCGTGCTGCTGATCGGTCATGATGAAGAGGATGTTGGGCCTGTCATCCTTTTTCGCGACAGCCTTGGCGAGCGCAGCGCGGCCATAGGCCGTGTATGCCGCAGCAATCGTCGCGGTCTTGAGAAAATCGCGTCTGTTCATCTTGTTCTTTCTTTGGATAACCGTTTTGTGTCAGCGGCGCCGCAAGGCGTCTGGTGCATCCGTTTGCGCACGCCCGGCATGGGCGCCTTTGATCTTCTTCAGGGCCGATCGAACGGTTTGGATTATGTCATCGTCTTCCGTGTTCAGGAGTAAGTCGCTCAACGCGGGTATCGCGTCCCCGGCTGCCGGGCCGATTTCACCCAATGTATGTGCGGCGCGAGTAGCTACAAACTTATCGCTGTCCCTCAGGGTTTCGATCAGAGCATCGACAGCTTCTTCAGAAAGCGGGCCAAGTTCGCCCAACGCCTCAGCAGCGTCATAACGCGCCGAAGCACTCTTGTTGTCCAGAATCGCGATGAGAGCTGGTACGACCGCCTTAGACAGGGGGGTAATCCTGGATAACGCTACAGCGGCGTAGCGACGCACATCGGCATCTTCACTGTTCAAGGCTTCGCTGAGAACGGCGATGACTTCCTTACTTCTATGCCCAATTTTGCTCAACGTGCGTGCGGCGTGAACGGCCACAAGCTTATCGGCGTGCTTCAGGGCCTCGATCAGTGCCGGTACAGCTTCTTTGGCCCCCGGTCCAAGTTCCCACAATACACCTGCGGCGGAACGACAAATGACCTCGTCCTTGCCCTTCAATCCCGCCACAAGAGCCGGCACCGCCGCCGGACCAATCTTGCTCAAGGCCTCAACGGTGCTGTAATGCACAGTCGCGGTATTGTCCTTCAAGATCCGAACGAGAGCGGGAGCAGCTGCTCCGGCCCCCGGACCAATCTCACCCAACACCTTAATGACGCTGATACGCACGTCCCTGTTCTCATGGGTCAGGATCGCCGCCAGGGCGGTTGAGGATTCTCCTGCCGCGGGGCCCATTGCACGCAGCGCCGCCGCAGCGTAATAACGCACGTCCTCATCGCTATCGGTCAGTGCTCCGACGAGAGCGGGCAGGGCCTTGACAGCGCCCGGACCGATTCCACCCAACGCCTCAGCTGCGACACGTCGCACGGATATGTTCTTATCCTCCATGATGATGTGGAGAAGAGGGGCTGTGGCCGGTTCGGCTGACGGGCCTATTCCGCCCAACGCCCTGGCTGCGGCACGACGCACCTGCTCGTCCGGGTCCTTCAACGCCACAAGGAGAGTCGGTATGCATTCTCTGGACGCCGGACCGATTCGGCCTAAGGCAAATGCGGCGAAAATGAAAACGTCTCTGTCCTTTTCCTTCAATGCGGACACAAGAGCCGGTACGGCCTCACTGGCGGGCGGGCCAATTCCGCTCAACGCATCGGCGGCGGAACTGCGCATACGCCTGTTCCCCCTCTTCAGCGTTTCGATGAGGGTGGGGACGGCCGGTTTGGACGCCGGACCAATTCCGCCCAATGCCAAAGCAACGGAAGCATAACAGTCTGCAGAGGTGCTCTTGTCCTTCAGGATCGCCAGGAGAGCAGGGACCGCCTCTCCGCCAGCCGGTCCGCTACAAGCCAACACCTTGGCAACACTACCTCGAACGCGCTGATTCTTGTTCTTCAGCAGTTCGATGAGAGCACGCACGTTTTCTTTGGATGTGGCTGCAGATTTGACGCCGTTTCGCCGCCGGCACAAAGCAGCAACAGCGGTCCAACGCACGTCGTAGCTCTTGTCGGACAGAGCTGCGATAAATGCGGACGAAGCCTCCGGGGCGATTCTGGATAACGCTTTGGCAGCATAAGAACGCACATGCTCATTCTCGTCTTTCATCGCTGCAATGAGAGCAAATACAGATTCCTCGCTCACAGGCCCTATTCTGCCCAACGCCATCGCAGCGTAACCACGCACATCTCCATCCTCATTATTCTTCAAGGCGTCAATGAGATCGGGTACTGCCCCCGGACCAATTCCCCGCAACGTCGAAACTCCCTGGAAACTCAATTCCTTCAAGGCGGAAATGACAGCGGGAACAGCCGCCTCGGCGCCGGCGCCAATTTGCTCCAATGCCTCGGCGGCATAACGAGCCGGCATCCCTTCCTTGTCCTTCAGGGCTTCAATGAGCGCGGGAACGGCCGCCTCGGCGCCTGGTCCGATTTCCTCCAACGCCCGTACTGCATGATAGCGCACGCGCTCATTCTTGTCTTTCAGCGCCGCGGCAAGAGCACGCACGGCTTCATGGGACGGGGGTATGGGTCTGGAATATACGCCTTCACCACTCAACGCCCCGATAGCGATAAAACACAGCTCATCATTGGGGTCATTCAACATCGCGATCAGAGCCGGTACGGCTGGCGGGCCAATGTTACGCAACGCCATGGCTGCAGCAGAAGACACATACTCAGGCCCACCCCTCATCGCCGCGACGAGTGCGGGTATAGCCGCTTCGGCCACAGGGTCCATATTACTCAGCGCAAGGGCAGCGCACCTACGCAAGTTGACGTCTTTGCTCTTCAGCGCATCGACGAGAAAGGGCATTGCTTCGGCGGGTGTCGGCCCCGAATCGCTCAATGCAAAGGCGCCGGCAGCGCGAAGACTCGCCGAGGCGCCCTTTTCCTTCATGGCTTCGAGAAGCGCCTGGGTGCCCGACCTGGTAGCAGCCAACGCCCCGGCGGCACGATTGCACACACAAAAATCTTTGTCCTTTAACGCCGCGACTAGAGCACGTATGACCTGTTCGGACTCGGGTCCGCCTCGATTCTGTTCCCGGTCTCCGCGCAACGCGAGTGCAGCGAGGCGACGCACCGTTACGCTGTTGTCCTTTAACGCCGCTATGAGCCCCGGTTCGGCGACCGGACCAATCACGGACAACGCCTCAGCCGCTGAACGACTCACGTCCCAGTTTTCGTCCCTCAACTTCTCGATCAGATCGGCGACCTTTCTTTTTGTCTTCGATTCATCGGTCGACGACGAGTTGCCACATCCGGGAAAAAGCTGGACCGCCAGCATGACCCACCACACCATGGCGACAGGCAGATAACGGGACTTTCCGGCAGAGTCCATAGTGCTCCCTTTCAACCGAGATTCCCAGATAAACTCTTGGCAACTCGCAGTCTTTCATAACCACGTCTCATCCTTTATAAAGCCCCATTTCCACCACAACAAGCAGAAAACGGAGATTCACTAGACTCGCGGGCTTACAGTCTACGGATTCGGCGAGAGGTGTTGCCTTCAGGCCCGTAGGGCCGGTATATGGTAGCCCCGTCCCGTCAGAAGATTATGCAACAAGCCTCCCGGTTCTTGCCAAGCCGCAAGCGGCACGACTCCACACTCATTCGGATTCTATCGTATTCGCCGCTTGCGGCTTAGCATTGGTTGGCAACACTTGTTTTGCAAACGTACCATGATCGCGACCTCCTGCTGGTGCAAGCACTAATATCAATGGCACATAATCTTCGTCAGGGCGGGGTCATCATATGCTGCCTTTATCCCCCGAGTCCCGTCAGGTGCGAAAGAGGGTTGACTACTGTGGGCAATGGGGTCAGAGCGTGTGGGCAATGGGGTCAGAGCGTAATGGCACTAAGATAAGCCCTCCCGTGCTTTTTGGCGAG
>CAZSLS010000135.1:0-18459 GCA_964607575.1 uncultured Planctomycetaceae bacterium
AGTGACCTCCTGCGTGTCGAGCAGGCGCTCTAGCCAACTGAGCTAACGGCCCGTCCGTGGGATCGCGTTTCCCACAGGGCCAGACACTATAGGCCCGCGCGACGCATCTGTCAAGAGCCCGAAGCAATCTTTCGCCCGGCGATCGGGCGCCCCGCGCCCTTGCCCGCAACCTCCGCAACGATTACACTCGCCAAACATGGACACGAACTTGAAAACCCCACTCATCATCATCCTGATCGCCACGGTAACTACACTGGGACTCATGGCGGCCGGACCCGCAAAATCAAAACGTAAGAAATCCGCCAGGCCTAGAAGGAAGATCCAGTACAAGAAGCCCACGCGCGAAATGATCACGCTCGTGGCTGGCGGCCGGGCAGACCAGGCCGTCAAACGATGCACCGCATTCCTGGCCGACAATCCAAAAGATACCGAATACCGGTTCCTGCTGGCGGTAGCTTACGCGAATCTCAAGCAGATCGACAAAGCGGCGGAAGAGATGGCCCGAGCGGTCGAAGCCGGCGTTCCATTCGAGAGATTCATCGCCGGCCCGCGAGACCTGCTGGCGCCGTTGACGTCCAGCGATGCGTTCAGGAAATACGCCGCCGCCCGCAAGGGCAAGTCGCACGCCGTCCTCCACGGTCCGATGCTCGGGTCCATGACGGATACCTCCGTTCGCATCTGGGTCCGCACCGCCGCCGAAGCGAGCGTCCAGGCGGCGGCCGCCACGGGCAACGATATCCAGGCGAAGCAGCCGACCAGGTGGACCCAGTCGAAGCCCGCCAAGACCACAAAAGCCTCCGACTACACAGCCGTCATCGAGATCACCGGCCTGAAACCCGACACTGAATACGTCTACACGCTCACAGTCGACGGCAAGCCGGTCGTCCCGCTGGAGAAGATGGAGTTCCGCACGTTCCCCGCCCGCGACAAGCCCGCGAAGTTCTCCATCGCCTTCGGCGGAGGGGCCGGATACACGCCCTGGAAAGAGCACATGTGGACAACGATCGACAAACGCCGCCCCCTGGCGATGCTGCTGCTCGGCGACAACGTCTACATCGACATGCCAACCGTCCACCAGACGCAGCGCTACTGCTACTACCGGCGCCAGGGGCGCCGCGAGTTCCGCGCCCTGACCGCACGCACGCCGGTATTCGCCATCTACGACGATCACGATTTCGGCACGAACGACTGCATACCCGGGCCGGACATCGACACCCCGCCCTGGAAACGCCCCGTATGGAAACTGTTCACCGAGAACTGGGCCAACCCCTACTACGGCGGCGGCGAAAGGCAGCCCGGATGCTGGTTCGACTTCCAGATCGGCGACGTCGACTTCATCATGCTCGACGGGCGATACTACCGCACCAAACCGAAGCTCGGCGCCAAGTCAAGCATGCTCGGGCCGGCGCAGAAGAAGTGGCTTTACGCGAAACTCAAAAACGCCAAAGGCACGTTCAAAGTCATCTGCTCGCCGGTGCCCTGGACGTTCAAAGCCAAGGGCAAAAGCGGCGATACCTGGAACGGTTTCCAGACCGAGCGGAACGAGATATTTGCGTTCCTGGCCGCACAGAAGATCGACGGCGTGATACTCCTGTCGGCCGACCGCCACCGCTCGGACGTCTGGAAACTCACCCGCCCGGGCGGTTACGCACTCTATGAATTCGAAAGTTCGCGCCTGACGAACATACACGTCCACGCCCCCCAACGCGGTTCGCTGTTCAGCTACAACAAAAAGAACTCGTACGGGCAGCTTACCTTCGACACCACCAGATCCGATCCGACGGTAACATACAGGATCTTCTCCATAGACGATGAACTGATACACACGCTGGTCGTCAAGAAGTCAGAGATGAAGCACTGAACGGCCGGCAAGAGACCAGTCGTCAATAATCCGTCTTCAGTAGGGGGCATTCTGCGTTGGAGCGTGTTGTCATTCACGTAGCGAATTGTCCGCCGAATATCGTCGGGATGGTTCGGGAACACCTTCCAACCGGACCGCGCCCAAACCGGATGACCAGGCGCCCGAAGGCCCGAAGCGCTAAGCCGCAAGCGGACTAACTCCTGAATATTCTCGATCATCTGCTCCGCTTTGCCCTTGTGCTTGCGGATTAGCAGATGAACGTGGTCAGGCATAATCGCACATGCGTAGCAGGTGTACCGATACTCCTCTTTCTACGAACAACTTCCTCGGAGTTCTTGCTACTCCGCGACAGGATCCACGGCAGCGGGGCGTCGCCGGAATCCCATATGTTCGCCGCTACTTCTCCGCGGCCGCTTTCGCGGCTCTTGCGGCCTTGCGGAGTGCGCTGAGTTTCGCGTCAATTTCTTTGATTTTTTCTTTGATATTGACGACGTCGGGATCGGCCTTGGTTAGTTCTTTGATCTTGGCGTCGCGTGCCTTTTTGGCGTCGTCTCTGGCCTTGCGGGGGACGAGGAGTTCGGTCTTGTAGACTTCCTGGTAAGCCTTCTCGGCGTCTTTGCGGGCTTTGTACTCGGGTATGGCGTGGCAGGCGGTGTCGCGTGCCTTCTTGGCCTCGGCGCGTGCCTTGTATTCAGGTAAGGCATGGCGGGCGGTTTCGTAGGCCTTTCGGGCGTCGGCGCGTGCTTTCCTGGATTCGGCGTAACCGGCGTCGCCCTTGGATATCTTGGCGGCTGCGGATTCGGCGGCTTTGCGGGCCTTGTATTCGGGCATTGCGTGGCGGGCGGTTTCGTATGCCTTGTCGGCGGCTTCGGCGGCGGCGTTTGCGGGCATGTCTTCGCAGGCCTTGAGGTAAGCCTTGAGTGCGGCGTTTCGCGGTTTCTTGGCTTCGAGGATCGCGGGAGACTTCTTGGCGGCCTGGTAGGTTTTGTCGGCGGTTTCATAGGCGGTTTGGAGGTCCGCGACGGCGTCCGAGGCGGCGATCTTCTTGGCGGCGGCTTCGAGCTGCTTCTTGAGTTCTTTGCGCTGGGTTTCGAGTTCTTTCTTCTGTGCGGCGGGATCGGTCGCCGCGGGTGCGGCGATGGAGACGGTGGCGGGATCGGCGGCGGGATCGGCTTCCTGGGCCGGCAGCGTCGACGACGACAGCAGTAAGGCGATTGCGACGGCGGTAATGGTTGCGATTTTCTTCATTTGGCGTTCTCCTGCGTTTGGGTCCCGGGTTCCCGGTGGCGTGGGCGTGGGCGGCCCGGAGACATTGACATTTCCAAGTGAACCGGCGCCCGCGACCGCCGCGAGCCCGTTCGATGATTGTATCGCTACCGGCCGGCGGAATCAACGTAATGTTCGCCCCCGGGCCACCCGCGTGTGTGACTAGATTTCCTGCCGGAAATCTCTTCACACACAGAGCAGGAGAGTCCCGATGTACATCGGGAAGCAGGCGAACAGGTGAAACACCCAACGGCAAAAGCCAAGAAAACCAACACGCTCACCAAACACACAGCTCTCTTGCGGTCTCCTGCTCACCTGTTCACCTGCTCAAGCAAGAAGCCCAACAACGCTAATGCGCCCTCAACGGCAGGAATACGCACAACCATCAATTTTACAGGAATATAGAAAAGCCAGAAAAACTAGTCACACACCCACCCGCTCACTTTAGACCTCGATATTGAAAAAACTTTTGTCAACGTGGTCCAACGATGTTCTATTAAGGATGAAACCTCAACCAGGAAATCCGAATTCAATGAGAAGGACTGCACTTGTGTTACTGCTGTTCGCGTTGGTTGCTCCGGCGCGAGGGGCTCGTGTGTCTTACGTGGCGGTCGATGGCGACGATGCGAATCCCGGTACGAAGAGCAAACCGCTGGCTACGCTTTCCCGAGCCCGCGATGCGGTGCGCGAGGCGAAGAAAGCCGGCGAATCCATAACGGTCTATCTTCGCGGTGGAGAATATCGCCTGACGAAGACCGTCGTGTTCTCGCCGGCGGACTCGGCGCCGGAGGGATGCACTATCACTTACGCGGCGTTTCCGGGGGAAAAGGTGGTGATCGGTTCGGGCGTTGCGGTAACCGGGTGGAAGAAACTGCGGGGCAAGGTCTGGGTCGCGCCGATTCCGAAGGGGTTAACGAACAAACTGTTCCGCACTCTGTACGACGGCGACAGGCGCCTTCCGCGCGCGTCGAAGGGATTTTCCCCCGCCTCCAGCCCAAAGGGCAAGAAGGGCTATCCGGTGGTCAACGAGAATTACGACGTACTCCGCAGGCTCGAATTTCCCAGGGGCGTGCTGAAGGCGTGGGCGAATCTATCGGACGTCGAGGTCGTGATCCGCCCGCACAATGCGTGGGTGCTTAACATACTGGCGCTGGAGTCCGTCGACGAGAAGGCGGGCGTCGCGATGACGACGATCCCGGGCACGTACGCCCTGAACCGGTGCGTGCAGGTCCGCGCAGGCGGGATATCGGCGTGGGGTGAAAACGTGCTCGAAGCACTGGACTCGCCCGGCGAGTGGGCGGTCGACACGCGGGCGGGCAAAGTATACCTCCAGCCGACGGGGAAAACCCCGGGCGATAAGATCATGGCGCCGCGTCTTACGGAACTCATCCGCGTTGAAGGCGAGATCGACATCGCCGGACCGGTCGACAAACCGGTGCGAGGGCTCGTGTTTAAGGGCATTACGTTCACGCGAGCCGATCGCGGCGTCTGGACGAAGGATGACGCCGGGATCCAGCATGACTGGGAGATGGTCGACAAACCCGACGCCCTGGTCCGCTTTCGCGGGGCCGAAAAATGTCAGATCGTCGACTGCACGTTCACCAACTCCGGCGGATCGGCGATTCGCCTGGACCTGCACTGTCAGGGAAATCGGATCGCGGGCAACGAGATCGCCCGCATCGGCGGCGCGGGCGTTCTCCTGATCGGCTACGGCCCGGGCACAAAGGACGTCAACAAGGGCAACACGGTTGAGAACAACCACATCCACGATATCGGGCAGATCTGGTGGCATTCACATGCGATAGTCGCCTGGCAGAGCGGGGGGAATCGCATCGCCAACAACTACATCCACCATTGTCCGCGGAAGGCGGTTTGCCTCAGCGGGGTGCGCCCCGGGTTCTTCTGGTCCGGACGCAAGGGGCGCAGGGAATGCTCGCGAACCATTCGCCGCAAGGAAGTCGGCGACTCGATGAAGTGGTCCGACATCGTCAAATTCCTGCACACGCGAAACAACATTGTCGAACACAACGAGATACACCACGTGCTCCAGATGCTCGGCGACGGTGCGGCGATAAACATCTCCGGCGCGGGCAACGGTAATATCATCCGCCGCAACTACATCCACGACATCGAAAACCCCCGCTGCGCCTCGTGCATACGCACCGACGACGCACAGAAAGGGACCCTCGTCACCGAGAACATCGTCTTCCGCGCGAAGATCGGCGGTATCACGCCCAAGTGGGAGAACCATTTCGTCAACAACTTCCTGATCGACGTCGGGCCCGGCGGCGACTGCATACATACCTCCGGAAAATGGGGTCCGTTCGGCAAGTCGCGGATTGAGCGGAACATCATGATAAGCACCGGTAAGAGCGATCGGTTCTGGGGCGGTTTCCAGGACAAGCACGTCGGCAAATTGAAAGAATGTACGATAGATCGCAACATGTATCACCGCGCGGGCGCCAAAGACATCGGCGGCGATAAGTTTCTGACCGCTCTGAAGAAAGCCGGTCACGATTCGCGCAGCTATTACGGCGATCCGATGTTCGTCGACTACAAGAACGCCGACTTCCGCTTCCGCAAGGACTCTCCGGCGATCAAGATGGGCATCGTCCCGCTCGATCTCAAGAGCGTGGGCCTGACGAAGGATTTCCCGAAACAATTCAAGCGTGCAAAATAATGTCCGCCTTGTCTCAGGGATTCAGTGGGATATAATCTCTTAGAGTACCCCGCGACCCCGGCGCACCGGGGCGGGAGAGAAAATCGCACGTAAACAATCGGGCTTTGGCCCGGGAAAGGAACGTTCATGAGAATCGCAAAGTTACTGTCAGTCGCGTTGATCGTCGTATTCGCCGTGGGCCTGATCGGTTGCAAGAAACCGGCGGAGACCGGCGGCAGCGGTGAGACCGCCACGGTTGCGACCGTCAACGCCAAGTGTCCGATGATGGGCGGAAAGTTCAATTCCGCCAAGGTAGCGCCAGACCTGGTGCGTGAACTCGCTGGTCAGAAGGTAGGCTTCTGCTGCGCCGGGTGCCTGCCCAAATGGGACAAGCTCACCGACGTCGAGAAGACAGCGAAACTGGCCGCCGCAATGGCGCCGCCGATTCCGACGCCCTAAGCGGCGTATTTTCACCGGTTCAATATTCCACAAAGCCCCCCGGCGCGCTCGACGCGAGCCGGGGGTTTCTTTTCACGGATAAACACAGATATAAAGGCAGTTACGGCAACGGGTTTCTGGGGTTTATGACTTACGATTAATCCGTCATGGACTCCAAAAACACCGTTGCCGCTACCGCCGTTGCCGTAACATCTTCTTCGCCGTTGCCGTATCCGCGTTACTCCGTGTTCATCCGTGGCAAAGAAGCCGTTACCACTTGCCACCCTTTACTGTCGCGCACGGTTTGGCTCGTTTGACGGTTTTTTCTTTGTGCAACGGATGCAGTGTGGTAGAATCCTTACAGCTCCAGCCTGCTAACGAAGGGAGCGGCAGAGCTGTTTTCAACTGATTAACTGAGGCATGGGCGTCTCGCTCACCCGCACCACCTCCAGGTTGGAACCCCGTCTTTGGCGGGCGATACCAACCGAGTTCCCACAACGCAAGGGCTCTTTGCGCAGGTTGAGCCGCCTGCCGGGAGAAGCGCTCTTACTACCGATGTGCCTGGGCCTTGGGCTGTAATGGGTCTCGATACATGCCCACTACGCGCGCCGAGGGTCAGGTGCGACATGGCGAATCCGCCAAGACAGAGAGGAAGTATGATGAGAGAAGTATCCGGTGTGTGTCAGTTGGTGTGTGTCACCGTAGTCCTTATGGTAATCAGTCAGGGAACCGCCCGCGCCGAGGTGGGAGATGGACCGATTTTCATACCTGCCGCAGAACGCGTCGATGCGGTCTTCGACACCGCCCGGGACCGGGTGTATGTCTCGACCAGCAGCGGGCAGGTACTCCGTTACAACCTGCAGGCCGGTAGTTTCGCCTCGGCGTTCAATCTCGGCGGGTCCCTGCGCGGAATGGCCCTGTCGCCCGACGGGCAGACGCTCGTGGTGGCCGACAGCTCGACCCAGGGAACCCAAAATCGCATCCACGCGATAGACCTCACCAATGATTCGGTCCGCCAGATCGCCTTCAACAAGGGCAGCTATGAGTCGGGCACTTACTCAGTGGCGTTTGCCGACGCGAACACCGTCTTGACCACGTCGCGCTTTTCCGGTTCGGGTGGGGTCCCGATGCGCAAAGTCAATCTGACAACGGGTACCGCGGTATCGATAGCCAACGTGCGACAGGACACCATGCTCGCCGCGAGCGCCGACATGTCTGCTGTGGCATACGCCCAGGGTAACATATCCTCCGGTCCGTTCGGGCGCTATAACACCGCGGCTGGCACGTTCGAAGGATCCGGAACGGGCTGGTCCGCCTTCGAGATCGGCGTCAGCCGTAACGCGTCGCAGTTCGCGGTCCCCAGTTATTCCGGGATGTTCGTTTACGATTACGACGACGGGTTCAACTTCCGTGAGAAGATCGGCGTCTACGCCAACAACAGCCCAATCGGAGTGGTATACAGCCCAACCAGGGACATCATGTACACCGCATGGTATGATTGGGATGGATCAGACGATGGGATCTACGCTTACAACACCAATTCGCTGACCCGCATCGAGACCATAGACCCGAACGTATCGCTCAGTTGGGTGGGAAACCACGCCTTCGGGCAGGGGCGCCTGCGAATATCCGACGACGGTTCGATACTGCTGGCCACCGTCAACGGCGGAGTACACGCATACGCGGTACCCGAACCGGTGAGCCTGCTGGTACTTACCCTCGCGGTTCCGATTATCCTCAAACGCAAGCGGAAACGAAGCTAGACCGCTGACTTGACACTCCACAGGCCGGGAGGATTCTCATGTCCTTCCGGCCTGTACCACGTGCCAAACCACTTGCCAACCACTAACCGTTGAGGATAGAATACCGGACTCGGACATAAGGAGTTGAACTATGGCACGGACTGGAACTACGGTAACGCGTCGGGGCATGTTGAAGGGGTCTGTCGCCGGACTTGCCGCCCTGACCATCGTCCCGCGACACGTCCTGGGCGGGCGAAAATACACCGCCCCCAGCGACATCATCCAACATGCGGTAATCGGCGTCGGCGGGATGGGACGCGGGCACGTGAATATGGTCAAGAGCGATTCAGCCGGCAAACTGATGGCGGTCTGCGACGTCGACGAAAGGCATCTCGCCAACGCCATCAAGCAAGGCGGCGGTTGCAAGGGATACAAGGATTACCGCGAGGTCTTCGATCGCGGCGATATCGACGTGGCCCACATTGTGACGCCCCCGCATTGGCACGCGTTGATTTCGATCGCCGCGGCGGAGGCGGGTATTGACATCTGGTGCGAGAAGCCCATGACCCGAACGATCGCCGAAGGGCAGCACGTGATCGACGCGGTCCATCGCAACGGTGTGGTCTTCCGCCTGAACACGTGGTTCCGCCTGTACGGCGGATTGTACGGGTTCGGTTCGCCGGCCAAACCGGTCAAGAAGCTGGTCGAATCGGGCGAATTGGGTTGGCCTCTAACGGCGCGGGTCAGCCCGCACACGGGCTTTTCGTGGAAAGTGCGGATGTGGTCGGGCAGGACAAATATAGCGCCCGAGCCCGTGCCCGCCAATTTCGATTACGACAGGTGGTTGGGCCCGGCTCCGCTCAAGCCGTACTTCCGCCACCGCACGCACGGGTCGTTCCGCGGGTATTGGGACTACGACGGCGGCGGTCTGGCGGACATGGGTCAGCACTATCTCGACCCGGTCCAGTACATACTCGGTAAGGACGACACGTCTCCGGTCGAGATCGAGGCCCACGCGCCCTGGCCGACGCATCCGGACGCCTGCGGCGCCTGGGGACGCGTCGTGATGACCTACGCCGACGGTTGCCGGATCATCCTGGAGTCCGCCGAATGGGGCAAGCAGGAGACCAAAGGCAAGCCCTACATCGAAGGGCCCAAGGGCAAACTGTACCGCGGTTTCAAGACCGATCCGCCGGAGCTGGCGGCGAAGGTCAAATCGATGCCCGATCCCGAACCGATGATCAGCAACTTCAACATCTCGGTGCGGACGCGCAAAAAATTCGGGCTCGACGAGATCAAGGGCAACCGCAGCAACCTGCTGGTGCATCTGGCCAACGTGGCGATCCGGACGGGGCGGAAGCTCAAGTTCGATCCGGTCAAGCAGCGATTCATCGATGATGAAGGCGCCAATCGCCTGGCCGACCAGCCGATGCGGGCGCCGTGGCATCTGTAACCCCCAGCAGCACGATCAAGGAGATCTGACGTGATCAGACGAGCATTAATAATATTTGCGGTATCGGGAATGTTGTTTGCGGCTGCCGCGCCGGTCTCGGCGTCCGCCGTGAGCGACATCGTAGCCAAGATGCCCGCGCAGGACTTCGCCCAGGGCGCACCGTTAATAGCCGGAATTATCAAGACCGGTCCGGACGGGCTGAAAGAGCTGTGCGGAATGATAACCCCGCCCGACAGCGTCGCCGACGCCAAGGCCCGCTTCGCACTGCACGGCGTGGTGTTGTACGTTAAGCGGCCCGACGCCGAAACCGAGCGCGCCATGGTCGAAAAGGCGCTGCTGAGTGCGATGGCGGGCGCCAAACAGGCTGACCTGAAACAGTTTTTCATCCACCAGATCGAACTGTGCGGATCGGACACCGCTGCCAAACCGCTGGGCAAGCTGCTCGGCGACAAGCGACTCTGCGAAGCCGCCACCCGCGCGCTGTTGCGGATCCGCTCGGACGGCGCCATCGCACAAATCCGCGCCGCACTGGGCGGCGCTAAGGACGCCAACCTGGTGACGATCGTTCGGGCACTCGGACAGGCGCGCGACAAGGCGTCGGTCAAGGCGATCGCGAAACATGCGGCCTCCGACGAGACATCCCTGCGACACAGCGCGTGGTTTGCACTGGCCAACATCGGCGACGCGTCGTCGACGGGTATTCTTGCAAAGGCCTCCGCGGCGAAAGGCAACTACGAGCGATCGATCGGTATGAAAAACTACCTGCTGCTGGCCAGGCGGATCGGTCAGGGCGGCGACAAAGCCGCCTGTGCCAAGATCTGCCGCGGCGTGCTCGCCACGCGCACCGGGCCCACCGACGGTAACGCGAGATGCGCGGCGCTTACGGTGCTGGCTGATGTGCTCGGCGGCGAGGCGATCGACGATGTTCTGGCCGCTTTGGACGGTAAGAGCGCCTACGTTCGCGATCGGGCCGCAACGGTGCTCGGAAGCATGAAGGCCTCGGGCGCTTCGGCGAAGCTCATCGCGAGGTTCAAGGGCGCAACTCCCGCGACGAAGGTGGCGATAGTCGGCGCGCTGGGCATGTCGGGCGACAAGGACAAGAGCGTGATCGACGCTCTGACCGCCGCCGCCGGCGACGAGAACAAACTCGTTCGCATCGCGGCGGTTGGCGCACTGGCGGCCGCCGTGCCCGAAAAGGGCGCCAGCGCCGCGGCGGACGTCATGAAGCTCACCGATGCTGAAGAACTCGCCGCCGCCAAAAGCGTACTCCTCCGCGTAAAGGCCAAGGGCCTGCCCGCGATCGCGGCCGGTGCGATCGCAAAGGCGTCGACCGAAGGAAAGGTCGCGATTCTGGAAGTGCTGGCTGCCCGCGGTACCGCCGAGCAGACCAAGGCGGTGATCGTGCAACTCGACAGCAAAGAAGCGTCCGTTCGCCAAGGGGCCGCACGAGCGATGGGCGCCCTGGCCGGTGCGGGCGATATCGCCGCAATCCTCAAGAAACTCGCCGCCGCCACCGACGCTCGCGAGCAGGCGTCCCTGCGAAGCGCATCGATATCCGCCATCCGAAGAACGGGCGCCGGCGCCAAGCCGGTTGTCAAAGCGATGTCGGGCGCCACCGGCGCCCAACGGGCGATGCTGCTGGGCGTGCTCTCGGGTATTGGAGGCACCGACGCACTGGCTCTGGTCGTGAAGGACACCGCATCGAGCGACAAGGACACAAAGGAAGCCGCCGTTCGCGCCCTGGCGAGTTGGCCCGAGATGGGCGCCGCGGCGCCCCTGCTGTCTCTGGCGAGCAAGAGCGACAACAAAACGCACCGCACGCTGGCGATTCGCGGATATATAAGGTTGATTTCACTGGCGAGCAATCGCACACCCGCCCAGACCGTTAAACTATTCGCCAAGGCGCTGAAAGCGGCGCCGGGTCCGGCGGAGAAGAAACTTATCTTCGGCGCCCTGGCGCGCGTTCGTACGGTCGAGGCGATGGCTTTGGCGATGGGATACCTTGACGATCCGGCGCTGCGGGAGGAAGCGGCGATGGCGGCAGTCAAAATCGCCTGCCCGACCGGTCGGCGTCAGAGGCTCCTGAAAGGGCCCGACGTCCGGAAGAATCTCGAAAAGATCATCGCGTCCGCAAAGAACAAGTGGACGCGCGACACCGCCAGGAAGTATGCCGGTAAAAAATAATTCCCGCGCACAGTATAAGAGAATTGTCGAACTCCAAGGAGAATCGAAATGAACAGGCAAACGTTTGCAGCAGTTATCGTGATGTTGTCGGTGGCGGTCGGTGTTTTCGGCGCGCCCAAGGGTGACGACAATGAGAAAGGCTTCGTCTCACTGTTCAACGGAAAGGACCTCACCGGTTGGGTCGGCTCGGTCAATGGTTATGGCGCCGCAGACGGGATTATGTTCTGCAAGAAGGGCGGGAACCTCTACACGGAGAAGGAATACGGCGACTTCATCCTGAAGTTCGACTTCAAGTTCCCTCCCGGCGCCAATAACGGTCTGGGCATCCGCGCGCCGCTGAAGGGCAATGCGGCGTACGCGGGCATGGAGCTTCAGATACTCGACAACACCTCTCCGCGGTACGCCAAGCTGCGACCGTATCAGTATCACGGTAGCATTTACGGCGTGGTGCCCGCCAAACGCGGATTCCTCAAGAAGCCCAACGAGTGGAACTCACAGGAAGTTCGCGCAATCGGTCCGAAGATCACCGTGATACTCAACGGTACGACCATCGTCGACGCCGATCTCGACAAAGTCCTCGAAAAGGGCGGTCCGAAACTCGCCAAAGGCCATCCCGGTCTGAAGAAAAAGAAAGGGCACATCGGCTGGTTGGGTCACGGCGCCCGAGTCGAGTTCCGCAATATTCGCATCAAGTCGATGGACGGTAAATCCGCTCCGCCCGCCGGCGCCCTGGAAGACACCAAGAACACCCCGCCCAAGGGTTTCGTCGCCCTGTTCAACGGAAAGGATCTGACCGGATGGAAGGGTCTGGTGGGCAATCCCAAGTCGCGCGCCGCGATGGCGCCGGAGAAGCTGGTGGCGGCCCAGAAAAAAGCCGACGCCCGCGCCGCTAAGAACTGGACGGTTAAAGACGGCGAGCTGATCTTCAGCGGTAAGGGGCAGTCGCTATGCACCGCCAAGGACTACGGCGACTTCGAGATGTACGTTGACTGGAAGATAAAAGCCAGAGGCGACAGCGGGATATATCTCCGCGGCTCGCCGCAGGTGCAGATCTGGGACCGGGCTGAGGGTTCAGGCGGGCTGTACAACAATAAGAAGAATCCGCGCAAAGCGCTCGTTTGTGCCGACAATCCGGTTGGCCAGTGGAATCGCTTCCGCATCAAGATGATCGGCGCCAAGACGTGGGTGTGGTTGAACGGGAAGCTGGTGGTCGATAACACCACGCTCGAGAACTACTGGGAACGCAAGAAACCGATCTACCCGACCGGGCAGATCGAACTGCAAAACCACGGTAATACACTCTGGTTCAGGAATATCTACATTCGTGAGATCAAGGCGGGCGAGAAGTAGAAAGCCTGACGAGCCAAGTGCTTACGATAGCAAATTCCGATTTTCGCGACCGCTACCGGTCTGTCATGGCGGAATAGGTCTTGACATAAAGACGTATACGGAGTACACTTAGTCGTAAGCTCTGCGGTTTTGCTCTTCGAGGGAAGAGCCAAACCAAAGGGGTATGGAGTGTCTCGCTCAAAACCTCCCTTCCCACCGAGGCCGCTTCGGCTTCGAATCCCTCCCGCGCCTGAGGTGGCGTGTGTCGGTATGGCGGCGCGTTGCCGCTGTGCAACATTACTATTGGATGAGGCAAGAGAGGCAGCGTCAGCTTGATTGTCGCGGGCGGTTTTCGTCTGTGGCGAGGGCTGTCTGCAATCAAGGAGCGGCTCATGATTTTGCGTGGAAGAGTTAACGTATCGGTACTGGGTGGTCTGATGGCGGTGGTGTTTGTCCTGGCGGTCGGTCTGTCGGCATCTCCAGTTTCCGCCGCCATGATCAGGACATTCGAGTTCTCGATCCAGGTGACCGGAAACGATGACGGTGTTTCGGTCGATGGAACCGAGATCGCCGTTGGCGACAGTATCATTTATACGCTCGGATGGGACGTGGACGCCATATTGACGAGCGGTTCTCTTCCGGATGGCACTGCCAAATATGAAACCAACTCAATTCAAGTCGGTGGATCATTCCTCGTTGGCGGCTCCAATATTATCGAAAACACGGATGTGATAAAATTTGAAGTCAAGAACGACTCTGAAGACAAATGGAAGACTGAAGCCGATTTTATTAACGTCACCACGGGAGTCTCGGTCACCGCTGACTCCGGGCCGATCACCGCTTACACGCCTGCAAAAATAAAAGTTGAACTGAAGAGTTCGGCCATCGATTTTCTCAGCACAAACGCACTTCCGCAGGCGACGAACGATCTGGTGACGAATCTCACAGATTCGGTGCTCGCGTCACTAGCCGATGACAAACGAAAATTCGAAATGAAATGGCAGGGCGATATCAGCGGTGTGAGGGACCCCAAGATATTGGGTCGCGTCACGAGCATTTCGGAAGTTGGCGGATCGGGCGACCCCGACCCGATTCCCGATCCCGACCCGATTCCGGAGTCCTCGATGGTCTGCATTGAGCTGACCAGCGATGCGCTGGGGATGGGATCAACCGACATCAACTATGCGAGCAATGACGCTGCTGTGGAAGCCGACCGGGCGGGCAAGCTCGTCACCAGCCTGGATACGAATGTAGGATCGGTCCTGACTATCCAGACCGATGGTCAGGCCGGTCCGGGAACTGCGGGCAATCCGCTGCTGGTGACGGTGACCGCCCGGACGTACATGGACGTTGAGAGCGGCGTGCCGGCCGATTCCGATCTAAACGCCGGTGTCATCACCCTGACCAATGACGGCGGCGACGTGCCGAGCGAAGGCCTTGGCGTGCGTGCGTTTGGCATCGATCTCCAGGGCGATGAAACAACAAACGCGAACTTCGGCAAGCGATACGTCAATTCAGGTTTTGTTGGCGCCAACGGTCACGGTTTTCAGATGGAAGGCAGCAAGGAGGTCTCCGGCGGCGTGGGCCCGAACCTGACCTGGGCCCAATTCGTGGCCGATCACGACGGCGTGCCCAGCAACAACCCCCCGCACGTTGACGAGGACGTGACGTTCGACTTCAACAACGATGACGTGTCGGTCGCCGCCAACAGCATTAGAGTGCTGCTGACGGATATCAAGGCCGGTAGCGGTCCGTTTGACCTGGCGGTGGACCTGACGATCAATCTGGTTGGTGGAGCATCCATCGTCAACAGCTATGAGTTCGCCTCCGATGCCCCCGACGTATTCTCGACCCCCGACGGCTATGCCGCCGGCGACCCGATCCTCCAGGTTGACTTCAGCGCGGCTTCTTTGGGCCTTGCCGATACGGATCTGATCGACAGCTTCATTATCAGCGCCCGAGACGATCCCGCCGATGATCCGAAGGAAACCGATGAGCATTTCCTGATCAACGGCTTCTGCTACGAACCCATTCCCGAACCGGCGACGCTGAGTCTCCTTGTTATCGGCGGTCTGACGATTGTGGCCCGCCGTCGGCGGAGAGCCTGATTTTCGTGAAATACCTTTCGTTTCCCGCAGGAAGTTAGTACAGATAAACGGATACCCGGTAACGAAAGGAACGATTCAGTGGCGATAATAACATCAGAGGTGTGTTTTACCAGCGAGGCCTTGGGCGCCGATTCGATGCTCACCGTCCTCCAGCCGGACCATTGCGACCGCCCGCTCGGCGTGCTGTATCTGCTGCATGGTATGGGCGACGATCACACCACCTGGGCCACGCGGTTCGATCTGGCGGGCGCTCTGGACGACGCGGACGCCGAACTCATAGTCGTCATTCCCGACGGGGCGGGGAGCTACTTCTGTAATATTCCCGGGGCGCAAGGCGGACGTTACGAAGACCTGATAACCCGCGACGTTATCGAGTACGTCGACGCCAACTACAACACCCTCGCCGAGCGCCGAGGGCGGGTGGCGGCGGGGTTGTCCATGGGCGGATACGGCGCCCTGATGCTGTCGATGCGACATCCCGAACTGTTCTGCGGGGTCTCTTCGCATTCCGGATCGTTATACTTCGGCCACGAGCCCCATCCATTCGGTAAGGAGTATCCCACCGGTCTGATGAAGCAGTTGAGCGACCAGTCGCCCGAGGTCGATTACGATGTTTTCTCGCTGGCGACGAAGTTGGCGGGTGCCCGGGGCGATCAGTTCCCGGCGCTGCGGTTTGACTGCGGTCTGGACGACTACCAGGGCGACACGAACCGGCGCCTGCACGCGCATCTCGATTCGCTCGGCGTCGCCAATACGTACGAGGAATTTCCCGGCGGGCACACGTGGGACTACTGGCGGGCGAATTTCGACAAGACGCTGCAGTTCACACTCGACTTGTTCAGAGGGTTGTAGGGGTCTCGGCCGCCGATTTGGGAACGTTGTCGAGGTGCAGGACCTTGCCCATGCGGCGCCACCTCTTGTAGCGCTGTTCGATAAGTTTATCTGGCGGTACGCGTTTTAGCTGCCTGATCGCGGAGACCAGGTAGCGTTCGAGATTGTACGCCGCCTCGTCCGGGTCGCGATGGGCGCCGCCCAGCGGTTCGGGGATGATATCGTCTATGAGGTCGTGGGTCTTCATGCTCCTGGCGGTCACCTGCATGGCCTCTGCCGCCTCTGCCGCCTTCTCGCCGGTTCGCCACAGGATCGCGGCGCATCCTTCGGGGCTGATCACCGAGTACCAGGCGTACTGCATCATTCCCATCCGATCGCCCACGCCGATCCCGATCGCACCGCCCGAGGCGCCCTCTCCGATGATGGCGACTACTACCGGGGTCGCCAGGCGCGACATCTCCATCATACTGCTGGCGATGGCCTGGGCCACTCCGCGCTCTTCGGAACCCACGCCCGGATACGCGCCCGGGGTATCGACCATGCAGACCACAGGAAGGCTGAACTTCTCAGCCATTTTCATCATCCGCATCGCCTTGCGGTAACCCTCCGGATGGCACATGCCAAAATTGCACTCGAGGCGTTCCTTGGTATCTCGCCCTTTATGCTGGGCGATGACCATGACCTTCTCGGTTCCGATCGACCCGAGTCCGCATCTAATCGCCCGGTCGTCGCGGAAATGGCGGTCGCCGTGCAACTCGACGAAATTCTTGACGATATGGTCGATGTAGTCGCCGGCCAGCGGACGCTTGGGATGCCTGGCGACCTGGACGGTCTCCCATGCGGTGAGGTTGGCGTACGTCTTGGTCAGCAGGGAGATGTAGTCTTCCCGCATGCTGCGGATCTCGCTCGAGTAGTCCCGCCCGCTCTGTTCCTGGGCGGCAATCAGTTCCGATACGTGGTGCTGGAGGGCCACGATCTCCTGCTCGAAGGGCAGCACGTAGTTGGCATCGGAGTTATTGTTGTTCTTCGCCATAGCGTAAAGTTTATCGGTCCCGAGCCACGATCTCGGTAAGTCCGCGAGCCGTACAGATACCAACAAAGGACGCACGCAGCGTCCTTCGCGGGGTAGTTTCTATCGCACCATAGTACTCGAAAACCAGTATTCGGGCAAGCACAATTCCGCCTGCGGCTTAACGACATTTGCCACCATCCTTCGCCAAGGCTTAGGAGGACAGGCGGATAACACGGGTACAGTAACGGCCACGACAACGGTCTGGTCACAACTGCGGCCTCTCCCTCAACACCGCGAGAATTGCTCGGATCCATCATCAAACCGACCCCAATGCCCCCTTTGACGGCCAATTTACTGATTGCAGTCTCCTTGTCGCAAGCTAATGCGCCCCAGCTCTCGCATGCAGCCCTGTGTAGCGGCCCAGCCGATTGTGCACGGGTCCGTGGGGTACCGGAAGCGAGAAACGACGCTTCAGTCTCTATTCGCGCTCCCTCCGCCAACTGCGGTGGGCCACCAGGCGATACGGTTGATCCAGGCATCAGCGGGCATCTTGTCATCGCCTTCGGTGTCGATCAATCGTTCCATGATCGCACCGGCCAAGGCCCTGTCCCCGCCGATCGGGCTGGGGCGAAGATGGTGATCCAGCACGAACAGGTGATGGCGTGCCTGGTCGTCGTTGGACGCTCTGCCGAGAACGGCAAGGAAACGATCGTGCAGACCCCAGACGAGCCGCGCGACGACCGCCGCGTCTGGCTCGGGCCTGAAAAGGTCCTCGTGCTTTCGCCACCACGAGGCCGCGTCATGACCCTTCGGATAGCCCAGTGCGCACAGCGTCAGCAGCAACTGTTCCTGGTGGATCCGGGCGACGTTTGCGGGATCGCTCAGGCAAGTGAGGACCCGAACTCTCGCCTGCTCGTTCGGGAGCCGGTCGAGCGCCTCGCGCAGATACGGGTCCCCGATCATCGCGGATCCCACGGTGACATCGGAGCCGTCGCGCCAACTGCCGAGGCCAAAGAATGTCGAACGCAGGCCAGCACACCTCCACGCTTCCGCCCGCGGGACCAGCAGCCGCTGGAGCATGGCCGTGTTCGGACCGTCCTCCCGGTAGCGGAGCGTCGGACCGCCCCTCCACACCAAGGTCGCGTCGATTCCCGTTCGGCCGGAGTGAAAGTCCAGCAGCGCGTTCGTTTCAAACGGGAACACGAGGATCAGGCAGTAAAGCCCAGCCAGCAGCAGAGCTTGGCGTTTGCGTTGCCCGCGTATCAACACGGATACGACAGGCAACGCCCCGCTGCAGAGCACCGCGACCCACGTAGCGATGTTGGCTGGCCAGCCGAAACAGAAGATTACCAACAGAACCAACCACGGCCATACAAGCAGTGGCAGGGCAGCAATGACAACTTGATGCCTCTGTCGTGGGAGTGGCCCAGTGATTCCTTTTTCGGTCATGCCATTTCCTATTATCTCTATTGCCTAACGTTACTCTTCAGGCGCGGCCTTTAGGACGTCGCCTGTAGGAGATTGTGTACGCCCGGCATGGGCGCGAACTATTGGGGTTAAAGTCCCCTGTACGGGA
>CAZSLS010000136.1:0-18378 GCA_964607575.1 uncultured Planctomycetaceae bacterium
CCCATATCCCCACGCCCGAATCGAGCGGGACGGGTTTCTTCACGTACGCGATGGCATGGGGCATCAACAATGGCGTGCTCGATCGGAAGACGTATCTGCCCGTTGTCCGCCGCGCGTGGAAAGGCCTGTGCGATGTCGTGGACGAAAACGGGAAAGTCTGCTGGGGTCAGCACGTCGGGCGGGCGCCCTATACCGTGAAACGCGAACACTCCCACGAATACGTCACCGGTACGTTCCTGCTGGCCGGGAGCGAAATGCTCAAGATGGCCCGGGGCAAGGTCCGGGCCGGGGCGGTCGCGTATCCCTACGAGTCGGCTGCTGCGATTAAACTGTCCGACAAATTCAAGAGTATCAAGGCGCCGGGCACGGGGCGCCGGGCGATCCAACTTACTTCCGGCAAGGCGACCTGTTACCCGCTGTACTACTTCATACCGTCGATAACTCGGGACTTGAAATACCTGGTGTACCATCGCGCCGAAGCCGGCGAGGTCCAGCTCCATCGCCTCAATATGCAGACAGGCGAGTCGGTCCGGATCACGTCCGGCGACACGCCGAAAACCGGCTGGGACAATTGGTGTACCGAGGCCGGGCGCGGCGTGCTCGATCATCGAAGCGTACTGAACGTAGCGGCTGGTCAGGTGGTTTATTTCACCGGCAAGAAGGGAGACGAAGTTCGTGCGGTTGATCTCGCGACGCTGAAACATACCCCGCTGTTCACGCTGACCGAGGGATACCGGGCGGCCGGGCAAAACTGCATCACGCCGGATGGCAAGTGGTTTGTGTATATCGAATCGCCGATCGGCAGCCGATACAGGCGACCGGTCAAGGGCAAGCTCGCGCGAGTCGTCGCCTACAATTTCAAGAGCAAAGAACGGCGAATACTCTGTAAAATCGGTTGCCATATCCACCACGTTATCCCGTACGACAACGAACGCTTCATCTTCTGCCATCCCCCAAACGGTATGGGAATGCTGATGACCGATCTGACCAGCGGTAAGTACAGATACCTGCGCGCCGGCGATCCGGGCGTGTCCGTCAAGCCCGGCGACAGGACCACCAGAGGCCACGTCTGTCACTTCGTAGCGACTACGCGAGGGATCGTCTACGAGGTGATCCCGTCGTCCGGAAAGGGCAATTACGGAGGCCTGTACGATCCGCTGAGCCGATCGCGGTTCGAGTTCCCGCTGCCCAGGGTGTTCGGGTATACGCATACCGGGTGGGACCCGCAGGGGCGACTGTGGTTCTGGGAGGACGCCAGGCGTCATCATCTCGTGGCCGCGCGGTCCATAAGCGCAGGCGGTAGCGATTTCTTCGATCTGACTGGCGAGTGGCGTACGTACGGGCGCGGGCAGAAGTCGCACTTCCACCCCCAGCTCACGCCCGACCGCAAGTGGATCATGTTCGTCGGCGGCGATCCGAAAACGAAAACAAATCACATCTTCCTGCTGGATGCCTCCGACCTGAAAGACACCAAAGGGGTCTCAGAGAAGTTACTGAGCAAGACCGGCGACAAGAATATTCCATGACGCGAATGCGACACATACTGGTCGTTTTCACAGTTGTTTGCATCCTGGCCGGGGTCCTGCGGGCGGCGGGGGCGGCGGGTGAACCGTTCGGCATCCGTGTAGTTGACAGTGTCTCCGGTCGGGGCGTACCGCTTGTTGAACTGGAGACCGTCAACCATATCCGTTTCGTCACCGACAGCGCCGGATGGATTGCGTTCGCCGAGCCGGGGCTGATGAACAGCACCGTGTTCTTCTTCGTTCGGAGCCACGGTTATGCGTTTGGCAAAGATGGGTTTGGATTCGCCGGCAAGGCGCTGAAGATACGCCCGGGCGGGTCGGCTACATTGAAGATCAAGCGCGTGAACATCGCCGAGCGGCTTTGTCGGCTGACCGGTGGGGGGATTTATCGCGACAGTGCGCTGCTGGGCAAGAAGGCTCCGCTGCGCCGGGGGCTGCTGAACGGGCGGGTGTTCGGGCAGGATTCGGCGCAGGCGGCGGTTTATCGCGGGCGGGCGTATTGGTTCTGGGGCGACACGCAGCGGCCGGGATATCCGCTGGGACATTTCCAGACGGCCGGTGCGACCGTCGAACTACCCAAAAGCGGTCGACTCGATCCGACAGGCGGGATCAACTACAAATACTTCACGTCGGCGTCGGGCTTCAGTCGCAAGATGTGCCCGATCGCCGACACCCCGTCGACTATGGTCTGGATCGACGGTCTGGCGGTGGTCTCCGACGCCTCTGGCACCGAGCGGTTGATTACGCATTACTCGCAGATGAAGAGCCTGAGCAAGCGTCTCGGACACGGTTTGGCGGTATGGAACGATAAGAAGGCGGTCTTCGAGTCGGCTGGCAAGTTTGCACTCGATGAGAAATGGCGCACGCCGACCGGGCATCCGATACTGATTACCGAACAGAAACGCAAATGGCTCGTGTTCGTCAATCCCTGGCCCGTGGTTCGCGCCCCAGCCAGGCTCGCAGCATTGGGTGATTCGAACAAGTACGAGGCCTTCACGTGCCTCAAACCGGGCTCCCGCTATGCAGAAGGCAAAGCCAAGGTCCATCGCGACGCAAGCGGCAAGGTGGTCTGGGGCTGGAAGGCTGACACCGACCCGATCGCCCAGACGCGCGAAAAGCAGATGATCGCTGCGGATATTCTGAAGCCCGCCGAGGCGCGGTTCCAGTTGTGTGACGCGACCGGCGCCGAGGTGCGCCTCCATCGCGGTTCGGTGCGGTGGAACGCTTACGTGAAACGCTGGATACTCATCGGTTGCCAGGCCGGCGGCGGTAGTTCGTATCTCGGCGAGATATGGTTCGCCCAGGCCGACTCGCCTACCGGCCCGTGGCGCCGCGCGGTCAAGATTGTAACGCATGATAAATACTCGTTTTACAACCCGGTACATCACGCGTTTCTCGACAGCAAAGAGGGGCGTTTTGTTCACTTCGAAGGCACGTACACCAGCACGTTCTCCAAAGCCCCGCGGACCACGCCCCGCTACGACTACAACCAGATCCTCTACCGCCTGGATTTGAACGATCCGCGTCTCAAACCCGCAGGCAAATGACCGCCTGTAAACGCCGATATCACCTTTTATTCCGGCTGCGCCGCGACTAGAGTGAAGTGGAAAGCCGTTTGGAAACGAAAGGGCATTATCATGAGCGTTCTGGATCAATTGCGTGAAATGACGGTTATTGTCGAGGATACCGGGGACATCGATTCGATCAGGCACGATAAGCCCCGCGACGCGACGACTAACCCATCGCTGTTGTTGGCTGCGGCCCGGTTACCGCAATACCAGCATCTCGTCGACGATGCGATCGAGCATGGTGGCGTCGACGTATCCGATCCGCAGGCCGACATGGGCCCGTGTCTTGAGAAATTGGCGGTGAATTTTGCCGGTGAGATTCTCGCGATTATTCCCGGGCGCGTTTCGGTTGAAGTCGATGCTACGCTGTCGTTCGACACCGCCGCGACGATAGAAACCGCCAGGCGGCTGGTTGCGATGTTCGCCGCCGAGCGGATTGACCGGTCGCGAATCCTGATCAAAGTCGCCTCGACGTGGGAGGGCATCGCCGCGGCCAGGCAGCTCGAGGCCGAAGGGATTCACTGTAACCTGACGCTGCTATTCGGCTTCGCCCAGGCGATGGCGTGCGCTGAAGCGGGGGTGACGCTGATCTCGCCGTTCGTAGGCAGGATACTCGATTGGCACAAAGCCGCGCTTGGCGTCGACAGCATTCCCGCCGCCGAGGACCCCGGCGTGCTTTCGGTTACGCGGATTTTCAACTACTACAAACGATTCGGCTACGAGACCGAAATCATGGGCGCCAGCTTCCGCAATACCGGCGAGATCATCGAACTTGCCGGCTGCGACCTGTTGACGATCTCACCGAAACTCCTGGTCGAACTCGACCAGCAGACAGGCACCCTCCAGCGGAAGCTCTGCCCCGACCACGCAAGAACGCTCCACCTCGAACAAACCACTCTGGATGAAAAGACTTTTCGATGGATGCTGAACGAAGACGCGATGGCGACCGAAAAACTGGCCGAAGGCATCAGGAAATTCAGCGCCGACCTCGCCAAACTCGCCGAATACATGCGCCAGAAGCACAACGACGATGAAGCTGGGTAGGGCCTTGGGGCCTTTAAGCTGGCGGGGAAACGCGTTTTTCGATGGTTCTTTCAACATTCAGATCGGTAGAATGCCTGCAAGTGAATTACGATCGAATAGTCCCTGGAATTGGAGCAGATTCAGATGAGCGGTGAAACGATTGGATCTCTTGCGGATATCTGGCCTCTGCAGGCCGAACTGAACAAGCGTGCGGGTTTCGATACGTCCGCCCTGGGCGAGGCGCTCCGAGCCGCCGAAGCCGGCGGGACCCTGCCGGACGAAGGCGGTCTGCGGACGGAAATCGGACGGGCGGTGAAAAACTACATAGACGCGATGGCCTCCGAATGCCACGAACTGCAGGAATGCCTCTCGTGGAAGCACTGGTACCGCGAGGCCAAGGAAGGGCGCCAGTACGAACTGCAGGACGTGCAGAACGCTCGCGTCGAAGCCACCGATATGCTGTTCTTCCTGATCAGTATCTGCCAACTTCTCGGCGTTACGCCCGAGGACCTGTTCAGACTCTACGGGCAGAAACTGGGCATCAACCACAAACGCCAGGACGAAGACCGCTCCCAGGCCGAACACGCATCGCACGAGGACGAGAACCGCCAAGTGGTCTGATCGCCGCCGGGGAGATGCAAAATGAATAGCAAGTTTGCCGCGGTAATCCTGTCAATAGCAGCGACCGTTCTGAGCGGTTGCGGGCCGAGAGTAATTCGTGTCGGTACGGTCGAGGAACTTATATCCGCCATCGGTCCGGATCGGTACATCGCAATCCTCCCTGGACGATACGATCTATCGAGCGTCGCCCAGCGGCAGATGAAGTACGTTCTCTGGTCCAAAGTGCATGATGGTTACGAACTGATCATTCGCAACGTTAGGGGGCTCAAGCTGATCGGTCTGGACGAACCGGTCAAAATACTCGCCAAACCGCGTTACGCAAACGTACTGAGCTTTACGAATTGCCGGAACATCCACCTTCAGAATCTCGTACTCGGACACACCCCCGAAGGGTACTGCACCGGCGGTGTGGTGAGGATGACCAAGTGCAGCGGAGTGAGGATTTACAGTTGCAATCTCTTCGGCTGCGGAATCGAGGGGCTCGAACTCCGCGAGGTCAAAGGCCTGGAGTTTTACAACTCGGTCATTCGCGACTGCACCTACGGGATAATGACTGTCGTTTCGTCGAGCAACATCATCTTCAACGATTCGATCTTTATGCAGAACAGGGAGTTCGGCGGATTCACGTTCACCGACAGCCGCAACGTGCGCCTCGAGCGATGCGTCATAGAGGGTAATCGGTTCGATTCGCTCGATGCGATCCTGTTCAGCGCCACTTCGTGCAGCGACATCGAGCTGCGTGGTTGCACGATCACCGGAAACGTGTTTAAGACGTTCATGAAACCCGCCAATAGCATCAAGGTCACCGGGACAAGAATCGAGGGGAATTCCGAGCCGCCTCCCACCGACCCCGATGCTCGTTAGACTTTACCCGCTGAAGGACAAAGCGTTGCGAGGGGGCAGTTGTTGCAGTCGGGTTTGCGAGCGCCGCAGACGGCCCGTCCGTGGAAGATCAGCAGGTGGGAGAAAAGGATCCACTCTTGCGGCGGGACGATCTCGATGAGGACTCGTTCGATCTTGACCGGTTCTTTGTGTTTCGTCAGGCCCAGACGCCCGGAAAGCCGTATCACGTGAGTGTCAACAACCACGCCCTCAGCCAGACCAAATGCGTTTCCGAGTACGCAGTTGGCGGTCTTTCGCGCGACGCCGGGCAGCGTCAGGAGTTGGGCCATCGTGCGGGGCACTTTCCCGGCGAAATCGCTGATGATCTTCGCGCACGCGCCGCGGATGTTCTTGGCTTTGTTCCGGAAGAATCCGGTCGAGCGGATCTCGTTTTCAAGAGTCCCTTGGGAGGCTTCGGCGTAATCTCGTGGTGTCTTGTATTTCTTGAAAAGCGTTTTGGTGACGAGATTCACGCGTTTATCGGTACACTGGGCCGAGAGTATCGTAGCCACCAGCAGCCTCAACGGATCACCATGCCTCAGCGCGCATCCGGCGTCGGGATAGGCTTTCTTGAGTTTGGCGATCAGCCTGGCGACGCGTCGTATCAGGTTTGCTTTTGATTCGCGTCCCATGGGTCGCCGCTTACCTGATGAGATAGGAGTTGATTTGTGCGGCGACTTTTCTACCGCTGCGAATCGCATTGACAACCAGCGCCGGTCCGCTGACGGTATCGCCGGCGGCGAAAACACCATCCACCGACGTCCGAAGTTGCTCGACAAAGATTCCGCCGTCGTCTTCGGTTGTCAGGCCGAGTTGCTCCGCGAGGTCCGGATCGAAGGTTCGCTTAAATCCGACAGCCAAAAGGGCCATATCTGCGGGTATGACAAAATCGCTACCGGGTACTTCAACCGGTTCGTTTCCGCCGGCGCTGCCCGGGGCCCATTGGACTTCGACCGCAGCCACCTCGGCCAACCGATCGCCGCCGCGGAATTCCCTGGCCTGCACCTGCCATCGGCGGTCGGCGTGGGCGGTAGCCTGGTCATCGCGGGTCGGATCGTTAGCGACTTTGTCCTCCGGCAGGATCTCGAGCTGGACCACTGACTTTGCGCCCTGAGCCAGGGCGGTTTCGACGCAATCGTTTCCGGTATCTCCGCCTCCGATGACGACGACGTGCTTGTTCCCGGCGGAGATTGCTTCCCGATCGCCGAGATAGTCCAGGGCGAAATGAATTCCGTGGAGTTCGCGTCCGGGGACGTTCAGGTCTCCCGGCGCCGTCGCGCCGGTGGTGAGGCAGACGGCGTCGAAGTCTTCTTTCAGTTCCGCCGCGGAGATGTCGGTACCAACGGTTGTTGCTGTTCTGAAGGTAACTCCTTCTGCGGTGAGCTGTTCGACTCGCCGGTCGATGAGTTGTTTTTCCAGTCGGAACTCGGGCACGCCGTATCGCAGCAGTCCGCCGACGGCGTCATCGCGTTCGAAGACGGTCACGTCGTGCCCCGCGCGGGCGAGTTGTTGGGCGGCGGCCAGACCGGCGGGCCCCGAGCCGACTATCGCGACAGACTTGCCTGTCTTTGCGCCGGGCTTTTGCGGCGCGACCCAGCCTTCGGCGAAGGCCTTGTCGATGATATCCAGTTCGGCCCGCCTGATTTCGACGGCGGAAGCATTCATCGCCGACTTGCACTGCGTCTGACATGGCGCCGGGCAGAGGCGGGCGGTGAACTCCGGAAAGTTGTTGGTCGCGTGGAGTTCCTTGACGGCCTGTTGCCACTGACCCCTGCCCGCAAGTTCGACCCAGTCGGGGATGCGGTTTTCCAGCGGGCATCCGGTTTCGAGGCATCGGGGATTGAGGCACTGGATGCATATTCCGCCCTGCAATGCGCCCAGGGCGTCGGTGTCGCCCGGTTCTGCGGACAGGAAGTCGGCGACGGATCGTTCGTAGCGCCGCAGGATTTCTTTCTTCGGTCCGTTCCATCCGGGCAGGATGCTCCTCATCGATCTCATGCGTTTGATGAGTTTCATCAGCCAACTCGGGGCCGCGAGATTTATCGTGGGCTTCCAGAATGGTACGGGTAGGGTCACGGTGATCAGGTGGCGGTAGGATATCCGGTCGCCGTTGGCGGGATTGACGTTGTATTTCTCGCGATCGCGTTTGAATTTTTCGCCGCTGGTGGCCAGTTCGGCGGTGAAGAAGATGTCCTTGATCAACATCGCGGACGCCAGGTTGTGGGCGACTGCTCGGGTGGCTGGATAACCTGCGTCCGCATCGTCATGGTTGTAAACCGAGCGGAGGGAATCGGCGTACTTACCGGCGTAAGACATCCCGCCCCATTGCATCGTGTCGTAGAGGCGTACGATGATGTCGCGTTTCAGGGGCTCGTCAATTCCCGCGAGGTCCGCGATGAGTTCGGCGCCCTGCTGGCGCAGCTCTTGGCCCATGCGGCGTCCTGCGCGGTAGCGGCGGACAGTCCATCGGTATTTATCTTCGAGCGTTTCGGCCCAGCCGGTGCGTTGCGGCGCGCCGCGGAACAGGTCGGGCTGGACCACGAGCTTGCGCCCCATGTTGAACGCATAGAGGTTCTCTTTGGCGTGTGCGCGGATGGTGTCCTTGATTGCCCAGGCGATCGAGTGCATCGAGACCGGGACGAGCCCTTTCTGGAACGCAAAACCGAGCATCATCAGGTTGGCGTAGACTTTCGATCCGAGATACTTCTCGCAGATGGTTGCGATGTCCCTGGCTAGGTAGTCGCCTTCGCGGGTCTGGGTCCGGATGACCTTTTCAAGCTCGTCGGGGTCGAAGTCATCGGTGCCCATAATTCCATTGATCGTGGCGATTTTGTTGGTATTGATGACCGCGGCGGTGGTTTTCGGAGAGGCGACCCTCATCCTGCCGGACGGGTCCATAGCGCGTGCGGCTTCGAGAATATCCACGCCGAGCAGCAGGTCGGCCTTACCGTAGGGTATGCAGGCGGTAACGGGTTTGTTGGCGATGTTGTAGACGACCTGACTTACCACGCCGCCGTTTCTGATCGCCAGACCTTTCTTGTCGAGGAAGACGACCTTGTATCCCTCGTAGTGACCGGCGCGGACGACTATGCTGGTTACCGTTCCGATGCCCATTCCGCCCACACCGGTCAGGCAGCATCGCCAAAGTTCGCCGGGCGTGCGTTTCTGGGGCTCGGGTATCTCGTCGAGATGCAGCTCGGGTACGCGCGATTTTTGCGGGCGCTTCCGCTTGACGGTGATCCGCTCGAAGCTGTTACACGCGCCGATCCGCCGGCAGGCCCCGTCGTTAACGCACCACGACAGATCGGTATCGATCTTCGTACCGTAGTCGGTCTTGACGTGCGTGAGTCCCGGGCAACCGGTAAGTTCGGCGCAGGCGAGGCAGAAGCGGCAGATATCCGTGTTGACGTTCATGTGCTGCGATTTTGGCAGGTATCCGCGATCGCGGACGATCTGGCGCTGTTCTCGCCGGCGCCGGCGCTGGCGCGTGATACCGCATTCCTTATCGGCGATGATCACCTTCACGCCGTCGGCGAGGAACGCCTGTTCCAGCAGGTTGCGGTATTCGGCGGTCTCTTCGGGGTCCACGCGGATCACCGGAACCTCGGTTGTGCTGGCCAGACCGCGAACCGTTTCGGCGATGCTCTGTACTTCCGTGTGCGCGCCCAGCACGTCGAAGTCAAGTTCCGGCGTGGTCTGGTGACCGGTCATTCCCGTTGTCGAGTTATCCAGGATGATAAACGTGATGTTCTGCCCGAGTTTGATCGCCTGGCTGATTGCCAGAACGCCGCTGTGGAAGAACGTCGAGTCGCCCATGAACACTACTTCGCTGTTATCGATGAACGGGTCGGTCCCGCTCCCGGTCCCCCCCCCGAGGCCCATGCCCGACAAGTCGTGCATCAGCGCCTTGTTCGGAGGAAACATCAACATCGTGTAGCAGCCGATATCACCGTGGAACACCAGATCCATCGGTCCGCGCTTGTGGACGCGGCGCATGTAGTCGGCGTTCATGAACTGTTTCTTGACCTGCATGCAGAGAGTCGCCGAATCGCGGTGCGGACAGCCCGGGCAGAACGAAGGGATCCTCGGTGGAAGCGACCCGACGCGGGCCCTGTTGGCGGTGTCGATCAGACCCAGCTCGCGGTCCATCGCCGCTTCAGAATCATCAACGGTGGTGGGCGCCGGCTGGGGCGAGGAGTCAGTCCGGTCGATGTTATTGGCCCAGCGGATAAGCGGTACGAGGCGCTCGGTCAGTATTGAAGGATGCAGTCCGGCGATCTGTGGGAATCCCTGGAGCCCGGCGGGAAACTGTTTGCCCCAGACTTCCGCTTCCCCCGCCGGTCCGCCGGTTTGTCGATCGCCCAGGACGATCTGCGCGACCTGTTCCTCGATGAATCCGCGGCGTTCTTCGACGACGATGATGCGGTGGCATTGTGCGGCGAGGCGGGCGACCATTTCGGGGTCTACCGGATAGGTCATACCGAGTTTGAGTACCGGAAATTCTCCCAGCTTGCCCGTTTCCATGAGTGTCTGGACAAGGTATCCGTGGGCCAGTCCGCTGGTGACGAATCCCAGCGGGCGTTTTGACGCATTGTCGTTCTGGTAGTCGATGCGGTTGACACCCAGTTCCCCGGCCGCCCGCATTGCCCGAGCCTGTCGCCCGGCGAGAGAGGCTTCCTGCCACCACGTTCTGGGCGGAAGGAGGACGCGCGTGTCGAAATCGACTTCGGCGGTATCGAGAATCCTCTTCTGGTGGGTGTTGACTGTCGGGAACTGATTCGGCGAGCACTGCACCGTCCCGCCACCGTCGGCGAGGTTGGTGGTGATGATATAGCCCATGTACAGCTCGCTCCTGCGCGAGATCTTGAAGGCGAGGTCCACGAAATCCTTGACCTCCTGGGCATTTGAAGGTTCGATCACCGGGATGTAAAGGTGTTTGGATATGTACCGGCTGTCAGCGGCCACTTGCGTGGAATCGGACCACGGGTCGTCGCCATATATGACAATGGCCCCGCCCTGCTTGTGCGCACCGGCGAGGTTACCAAGAGCCAGTGCGTCCGCCGCCACGTGTACTCCGACGCTCTTCATGGCGATCATCGCGCGGCATCCGATCGACTGGGTACCGTTGAGCATTGCACCGGCCAGGGCCTCGTTGTTGTTGATCGCGGCGCGGATACCTTTTTCCAGCAGCAACTCGCGGATGTAAAGCATCGAGTCGAAGAACCCGGCGATAGGGCTGCCCGGATAGCCTGCAAGAAGGTGTACACCTCCCTCGGTCTCCAAGGCGCCCTTGAGCATGAGTTCGCTACCGTTGAAAATCTCAGGACCTTCACCAGTCAGAAATCTAGGGTCAACAGTCATCGTCAGGACATTCTATTAAACTACCGGGCGAACCCCCAAGATAATTTCCGTTCTTGCCCGCCTGTGGGTGATTTATTGTGTGTTATGGGGGTTGTGACCCCACTTGAGTTTGGTGGTGAGTGTCTGGAAGAATCCGTGTTCGGGATGGGGGATGATCTGTGTCGGGTGGTCGGCGCGGCGAATCTCGACTACGTCGCCGTCGCGCAATCCGCAGGTCAACTGTCCGTCGACCATGACGGAGGTGCCAACGTTTACCCTTATCGCCCGCACGACAATAGGCTGATCGCTCTGCACTACTATCG
Source organism: uncultured Planctomycetaceae bacterium (assembly GCA_964607575.1). Taxonomy (GTDB): domain Bacteria; phylum Planctomycetota; class Phycisphaerae; order SM23-33; family SM23-33; genus BS750m-G57. The sequence continues at coordinate 11,281 of CAZSLS010000136.1, forward strand.
GGCGCATCGACAGGGTATGGGCGGCCAACGGCGAAATAACTACTGCATCGAGTGTCGGTTCGATGATGGGCCCGCCGACGGACATGTTATATCCGGTCGATCCGGTTGGCGTAGCGACAACCAGTCCGTCACCGAGGTATTTTGCGATTTTTTCACTTCCGCGTGAAACGTCGAGGTCGATCAGCCTGAATGGCGTTCCGGCGGAGATGGCTACTTCATTGGCGACCGGTGAACTGAACGTCTCCTTACCGTGCTGTTGGACGGAGACCTCCAGCATGATACGCCGGGTCGGCGGTATTTTTCCGGCAAGCACGTCGTCGAAGTGCTCTCGCATTTGTTCGATATTGAATTCCGCCAGGAATCCGAGCTTGCCCATGTTTACCCCCAACAGAGGGGTATTGGTCCGGGCCAGTGTCCGTGCGGCCGCCAGCAGCGTACCGTCTCCGCCGAGCACGACGCAAAGGTCCGCCGGGGGAGGGTCCGCCTTCGGGAGTTGCTCGACACCCAGTGTAGCAACCACTTCAGCCCGTTGGCGGATCCACGGTTCTAGTATCCCGATCTGGTCGGATACACCGGGCTTCGAGTAGTTGGCCAGTATCAGTACTTTCTTGTCGGACATTGGTGTGCATCCCATGTGGGGCTATTTCTTGCCCCCGATCTGCCCTCGCGAGCCGAGATACAATTGCTGTCCGCTGGCTATCGTGAGGTCCGGGTCGAGCCTGGTGGCGAGTTCTTCGGCGCTGTCTGCGAACAGGGGCGAGATTTCGATAGCGGCGGCCACTTGTCCGTCGGCGTCGAGGGGCAGTTCCACGCCGGCTTCTTCCAACCAGTTAGCGGCGCGGCGGACCTGGTTGTGGAGAGAGGTTACCGGAGAGTCCAGTCCTTCGGCGTTTTTTATCGGGCTGAATTCCTCGTCTCGCTGGGTCTCGAGGATTACTGTTGTGTCCGCCAGTGACATGGCGTCGAAGATGAACGTTTCGAGTTTGATTGCATTGGGTTTGTCCGGTGTTGTTTTCCGGCCGGTGGAGTCTACGTGAGGCACGGTTTTTTCGGCGCGGTGGAAGGGCAGGTCGCAGTGTCCCCCTTCGGTCAGTCGCTCGACGAACGAACGGTTCAGGAGATGGATTGCTATCGAACCGGCGGAGAATTTCAGGAATCCCTGATCCGTCGTACACATGGCGAGTTCTTCGGGCATGTCGGAGTATTCGATCACCGACGTCTTACCGTCGATTATGCAGAAGTTGCCCAGTTTCTCCATGGGACCGCGTTTGGGCAGGGCCTTGGCGCTCATCTCGGCCTGGTTCAGGTCGTGCAAACCGATGAACAGCGGGTCGATGCACCTGACCAGCGGATTGTCGACCTGGAAGTAGCTTATCAGCGTGATTCCCCTGGCGGTCATGTCGTCCAGCGAACCGCTCTGCCTCAAGGCCGCAAGGACGCCACCGTGCCCGTCGGGGCTGACGGCCAGAGTGCCCTTGGCGTTGAGCAGGAGCTTACCGTCCATTCCGATCGCGGGCATCGTACCCTGGCGGAAGCAGCGTACATTGTCGCCCTCGAGCCCGAAGTAGTGATTCCGCCGGAGGAACGCCTTGGTTTGCGTGTGGTTGGCCCGGCTGGTCATTATGTACCACGGAATCGCTTTGCCCCCGCGGTTGGAGGCGGCTTGTATCTGTTCGGCAAAGATTTGGAAGAGCGGTTTCTTGGCTACGGGTGTAGCCTGGAAGCATCCTTTTGGTCCGTCGAAACCCAGGCGTGTTCCCTGTCCTCCCGCCACGACGCATGCGGCGACCTTTCCCTGGGCCAGCAGCTCGTTTCCTCGATCCTTTGCGCGGCGGTAGAGTTCGCTCTGTTCGTCGTCGGCGGGTTTGTTGGGTAGTACAGGCGGCGGTGCGATATCGGCGTCGGCGGGTCTGGGCGGTGTGTTATTGACGAATTGTTCGATGAACCCGTGCAACTGCTCGAAGTCGATAGCCCCCAACTGCTCCAGCAGCGCATCCTGTTCTGTCGAGTCCAACTCATCCCAGAACGTCAGGAGGTGCTCCTGTCCGTATTCCCGGAGTTTGTGCCTCATCTCTGCGGGATCAGCCATCGCCATATATCTCCCAATGCGGACCGCATGATGATTGCTATATACTTGGCTCGGGGCGGCCTGTCAAACATATTGCCCTTGCCGAATACCGCTATTGTGTCTATAATTAAGGTGGAAATAGAAACTATGCGTTCGAGAAGAGACCGGCCGACCGCGCAAGTGCACCGCAATCATCTATTCTGATCCGGCGAGCTTTCGTCAGGCGTTGTCGCAAGTCACTTCTCAAGGAAGGTCCGGCTTGACGTGCCGGACGGATTTCAGTGTGTCGTCTTTTTCGGTAAGGTCTGTGTTATGCATGTGTTGGCGGTAGGTGGTTTAGAGACGTTTTTTTACGTTGTACTGTTATATATATAGTTGCATACCGCCGGTCGTAAGTGTATAGTGCCCACCCCTTCGGGTTTCGTCCCCTGGAGGCAGGACTGAACTTGACGACGAATCTCAGGTCGGTGTTACCCGCCGACCAAGTCGCAGCGCATTGCATCGACCGTAGTCGTGAAAGGTATCATATAATAGTTCTTTTCTCATTCGGTCCAGCGAGGCGCATCGGCACAATTTGAGGAGATAGTATCATGAGACGCACCAAAGGTTTTACACTGGTTGAGTTGCTGGTTGTAATCGCGATTATCGCGATTCTGGTTACTCTGGTTGTGCCCGCTGTGCAGCGGGCGGTCGAATTGGCTAGGCAGGCATCGTGCAAGGCCAATCTCAGCGGTATCGGTAAAGGTATCGCGATGTTCAAGGGCGAGGACAAGAACGCCAAGTTCCCGCTGCTGTTCAACGGCGGTCAGCCCGAGTCGGAAATTGCGTGGGCGGACGCGGCCAAGGATATCGAACTGTTGAGGTCGGAACTCGCTGGTAAAGAGGCGGCGATGCAGAACATGTGGGTGATTATAGATAAGAAGCTTGTCCCCGTAGACGCCTTCGGGTGCCCCTCGGACATTGATCTTATGAGCCGCGAGTTTACCGACAAGACTGACCGCAGGAATAACAGGGTGGGTTGGCGGTCGTCAGGCGAGTTCTCATACGGTTTGCACTTTCCGTACAAGAGCATCGGAGTCATCCCCGATGGGGGTGGCGACCCGGCGGACGTGGACAACCCGGCGTATCTCGGTCCGCAGTTGGGCGGTTCGTTCGTTATCATGGCAGACAAGAATCCCTCCGATACAAGAGTCGCCGCGGTGGGCGTTGGCGATTCCAAGTTTCCCTCTAACCATGTCAGAGATGGCGAGGCGTTCCTGACATTCAGTGGTCAGGTGAACTGGAAGGGTGGTATCGTGGATTCCGACGTCAATGGCGATAATATCTACATGATAGAAACCGAGCAGAACAACAACGCCGCAACACCGGCAGACCTGAACGACCAGTTCATTACTCGCCATCCTTTGATAATCGAGAGGCCGGTCCAACCAAATCCGTAACCCCCTCAGCGGCGCATCGCGTCATTGAGAATTGTGGTAGCACTGGCGGGGCGGCCTGAAAGGGTCGCCCCGTTTTTTTCGGTCCGGCATATGCTTCGGGGTGGATGAATGAGAGTTCTCTGTTCTCCACCCGCGGCGCGGGATCTGCTATAATATCCTTGGTGAAACAGCGCCGATCAATCAGGGCCTCTGGGCTTCGGCGCCCGGCGGTCGGAGAAAAACTAACGTGGAACTCAGCATAACACTGGAAAACCCGCAAAAGGCCCCCACGCTCTTTGGTCCGGCCGACAAGCATCTGAAGCTCATCCGCGACTCTCTTGCGGTGCGGATTTTCGCGCGCGACGGAACCGTCAGGATCAGCGGTCCGCCAAAGAGGGTATCGCTTGCCGCCGCGGTCCTGGAAACGCTGCAGCGAGCGGCCCGGCGCAACCAGCCTGTCACCATCAACACCGTTACTGACGCGATTGCCCGCGCTGCGGCTTCGGCGCCAGGTCCGACAGACGGCGATATACTCGACGTTTACGTTTCGGGCAAACCGGTGCGCCCCAAAACCCCGGGCCAGCATCGCTACGTGGAGGCTATGCAGAAATGCGACCTGGTGTTCTGCACCGGACCGGCGGGCACGGGCAAGACGTATCTCGCCGTCGCTGTCGCCGTGCATATGCTCAAGAGCGAGCAGGCCAAACGCCTGATACTCGTCCGCCCCGCAGTGGAGGCCGGAGAAAAACTGGGCTTCCTGCCCGGCGATATGCAGGCCAAGGTCAACCCGTACCTCCGCCCGCTCCTGGACGCGCTTCACGACATGATGAGCTTCGATCAGGTGCGGCGGTTCATGACCAACGATGTAATCGAGATCATCCCGCTGGCGTTCATGCGCGGGCGAACTCTAAACGACTCGGTGGTTATTCTCGACGAAGCGCAGAACGCCACAACCTCACAGATGCTGATGTTCCTGACGCGCATGGGCAACGGGTCGAAGATGATCGTCACCGGCGACGCCAGCCAGACCGACCTGCCGGACGGGTCGCCCAGCGGGCTGGCCGATGCTAAGCGCAGACTCTCGGGTATCAAGGGGCTGGATTTCGTCCACCTCGACCGCCAGGACATAGTCCGCCATCGACTCGTGCAGAATATCGTCGACGCATATGGGCGAAGCGAACAATAACCACACGCCAAAACATTGCTCCCGGCTCATTTGACCCCTTAAAAACACCGATCAGATATAACATTGCCCTGCTAAACGGTGATTGCATGCTTCGGACAATGTTTGGATAATTGTTATTAGCTGACGGTTAATACTACTCAATAGTTGCCGATTCAGGATACAAGCTCGGTGTGGCCTTTCAAAAAAAAGAAAATCAAGCATCGCCGTCTTGAAGTCCGCAAGGACATATCGGCCGACAGCCCGTCGCTGTGGGAGCGTTTCCGCACGTGCGGAGGGCCGGTTTCGCTTCTGCTTGGCTTGGGATTCTGGATCGGTGTGCTGCTTCTGGATATCTGTCCGCTAGACCCCCTGCCGTATCGCCAGGGACAGTACATACCGGGCAACATCAGGGCACGCGTCAGATTCGAGGTACTCTCGCGAACGCGCCTCGAAGAGCAGGTGCGGCTGGCGCGGGAATCGACCCCCGCGACTTTCGTTGTTGACGAAGATCGAATCGACGCAATCGTATTGAGCATGAAGTCACTTCCCGGAAAACTCAAGGCAACCACCCAGCCGGCGGATCTCGACAAGGACCTTCGCCAGCAGTTTGCCCTCGACGATGCCGCCCTGGCGGCCTGGCGAACCATGCTTGACGAGCCCCAGCGGGACAGACTCGATAAAATCAGTAAACTGTTGAAAACCGGCCTGATGAAAGTAGCTATAGCGTCCGAAGGCCAAGTCGAGCACCAGAAGTCACGCAGCGCCTGGAGAGTGCTGCTCAAAGGCGGCGATTCGATCGAGAAATCCGACCTGATCGCCCAGAACGATACGGTGCGTGTGGATGCACAGGCCGAACATCTGGCCAGGGAATCGACCGATGGGGTCCTCGTCGATTCTCTCCGGGCCTTCCTCACTGTCCAACTGGCGGAGGCCCCGCTTTACAGCTACGATGCAGAGGTCTCCGAGGCGGATATTGCCAAAGCCGAACAGGACACGCGAAAGAACCCTCCGCCGGCGGCGCACGATCCCTACGAGCGGGGGCAGATACTCGTGGACCGCACCCCGCCCTCAGGACACCCGGGAGCGCCTCTGGAAGGCGGAGAGTTGGAAAGGCTCGCCCACGAGCATCGGGCCTGGTTGGCTGAAGGGAGCATCGCGGGCCTGTGGGCCCGCGCCGCGGGACGTGCAATCCAGATACTGATGGTCACCGTACTGCTGTGTGGTTACATAGCGAGATACCAGGGTCGAATCATCGAGAACCACGTGCGCGGTCTGACCGTTGTCATAGTGCTGCTGGTCATGCTTGCGATCAGCCGGATCATGCTCTCTGCCCTTGGGTGGAATCCGCATTCGACCGTACTGACCGTTGTGATGATATCGTGCGTTATGGCGATCACCTATAACCAGCGATTCGCCATGGCGATCGGCTCGGTTCTGGCGATCCTGGTGACGCTGCAATTGCGCGGCGACTTCGGTATGCTGATCGTAATGTTTGCCGGCGTCATGCCGTGCGCCTTCCTGCTCCGCGAGGTTCGCACCAGGAGCAAGCTGATAGAAGTATCCGCCACCAGCGCCACGATCGTCTTTCTCGCCGTCTGGGCCCGCGGTCTAGCCGGACAGACGCCATGGCTCTTCACGCTGGTAGACGGACTGTGGGCCGCCGGATTCACGCTGCTGGCCGGCTTCCTGGTCCAAGGCGTCCTTCCACTCATCGAGCGGGCTTTCAAGGTAGCTACCAGCATGACACTGCTGGAATGGTGCGATGCATCCAGGCCTCTGCTGCGCCGTCTCGCCACACAGGCGCCGGGTACCTATAACCATTCGCTGCAACTCGGGGCGATGTGTGAATCGGCATCTGCGGCCATCGGTGCCCGGGGACTGCTGGCAAGGGTGGGGGCTTACTACCACGACATCGGAAAGACGCGAAAACCGGAATACTTCGTCGAGAACCAGGGGACCATGCCTTCCAAGCACGAGAATCTCTCCCCGGCAATGAGCCTGCTTATAATCGTCGGGCACGTCAAGGACGGTATCGAAATGGCCAAGGAGTGCAACCTGCCGGCCGTGCTGCACGAGTTCATCGCCACCCACCACGGTACGACGCTGGTCCACCACTTCTATGAAGAAGCCGCTCGCCAGCGGGCCTCCGAAGCCGACCGGGCGCCGGACGAAGTCGAGTTCCGATATCCGGGACCGAAACCCCACAGCAAAGAAGCCGGTATCCTGATGCTCGCCGACGTAGCCGAATCGTCCGTGCGGTCCATGGAAGACCCCACTCCCGTACGAATAGAAAGCCAGGTCCACTCCATGGTGCAGCGGAGGCTGATGGACGGGCAGCTCGACCACTGCCACCTTACCCTGCGCGAAGTACACGCCATCGAAACTTCGCTGATAAAGAGCCTCTGCGGGATATACCACGCACGTATCGCCTACCCCACTCCGCAGGG
>CAZSLS010000137.1:0-18347 GCA_964607575.1 uncultured Planctomycetaceae bacterium
GACGGCACGGCTGATGGCGAGAAGCAAAGTCATTTTCGCACCGCTTACCTTTGTGTCCTTTGTTTGTCTTTGTGTCCGAGCCGTTAACCATTCTTGCGCCGTTGCCGTTCTTCGTTGCCGTTCTTTGTGTCCTTTGTGGCAAAGCCGTTGCCGTCCTCCGACTCGTCTTTGGTCTTCTTCGGGACTTGGCGGCGTTTGCGGAAGAGGAGGCGGATGGGGATTTCGTCAAACGGGAGACGCTCGCGGAGCTGATTTACCAGGAACCGCTGGTAGCTCCTGTCGAAACTCCGCACGTCGTTGACGAAACAGACGATGGTCGGCGGGGCCGTGCCAATCTGCGAGGCGTAGAGGATTTTGGGGCGTTTCGTACCGGCTTTGTGGCTCGGGCCGCGTAGTACGAGTATTTCTTCGATGTACTTGTTCAGGTCGGCTGTCGAGACGCGGGTGTTGGCCTGGTCGAACAGTTGCGCCGCGAGCTTTATCGTCCCTCGCACGTTATACCCTTCGGTGGAGGTCGTCAGGCTCACCGGCGCGAATCGCAGTTCGGGCATGGTCTTTGCGAAGTACTCCACGTAATCCTCGCCGGACGTTTTCTCTTTGGCGAGATCCCACTTGTTGACCACGAGCACGACGGGCTTGAACTGTTCGGCGATCAGGCCGGCAAGCTGCTTGTCGACCTGCGAGACCGGAACGGACGCGTCGATCATCAGCGCCACGACATCGGCACGGCGGATCGACCGCATCGCGCGGTGGTGCGCGTAGAATTCGATATCGCCGGTGATCTTGCGGCGTTTCCGCACGCCGGCGGTATCGATCAGCATGAACTTCTGCCCGTGGAGTTCGCACACGACGTCAACGCTGTCTCGCGTCGTGCCCGGCGTGTCGGAGACGATTACCCGCTCGTGCCCGACAAGCGAATTGATGAACGTGCTCTTGCCCGCATTTCGCTTGCCCACTATCGCCAGCTTCATCATTTCCGGCGGCGCTTCCTGCCCGATATCTTTACCGAGGCGCTGCTCGATCTCGTCGAGCAGATCGCCGATACCGCGACTATGCGTAGCCGATATCAGCATCGGAGCCCCGAACCCCAGAGAGTGCAGCTCGCCGATCTCGCCGGTGGTGTTCATCATGTCGACCTTGTTGGCCAGCAGTATCACGGGCTTTTCCTGCTTTCGCAGGAGCCTCGCTACGTGCGAGTCCAGCGGCGAGACACCTTCGCGCGCATCGACCATGAAGAGGATCAGTGCGGCTTGGGATACGCCCGAGGCGATCTGGTCTTCGACGTCCTCGGTCAGGTCATCGACATCCTCGATACCCATACCGCCGGTGTCGACGAGTTCGATGAACCCCGTGCCGATCTCGATGGGCGTCGACACCCGATCGCGCGTGACGCCGGGTGTGGCGTCAACGATGGATATACGCCGTCCGGCCAGCGTGTTCAGGAGGCTGGACTTGCCGACATTCGGTCGGCCTACTATGGCTACTGTGGGTAAAGACATTGCGGCATTGTAGCGTTTGAAAACGATCTGACAATGGGATTCGATATATAGTAATTGATTCAGGACGCAAAACTCGTTCAATTTGCGTCCGGTGAAGTGTATAGTATGTATGCGGAGGGAATGGGTATTTCATGAGGAATCGCGAGTACAACATGCGGTGGGGTGTGGTGCGTGGTGTGGCGGCGGTATGTATACTGCTCGCCGTGGCGTGCAGTTCGGTATCGGCTGACACAATCGTCCTGAAAAATGGTTCGACGTATAACGGGAAACTCCTGAAGAAGACGGCGACGACAGTCAAGTTCCACGTGGTTCTTCCCAATGGGGCGAAGATTACACTGGACTTCCCCGCCGACAAGGTGAAATCCGTTACTGAAGGCGGCGATATACCCGTGGCCCCGCCGAAAATCAAGACGCCGACACCGCCTCCGACGAAGAGGCCCGCGGTAACTCCGCCCAAGACGCCGGGAGTCAAGCCGCCCGCGGCGACCGGGTCGAAGGGCGTCAAGCGATCGGCGTCTGCGATCCGGGCCCTGATAAGGCGGGAGGGCAAGACCCTTCCGGACTGGTGGGATTCGGTCAAGCTGAATTATCCCCGAACGCTCGACCTGCCGGGAAACAATCGGGTCAAGGGCTGGAAGCCCCAGATAAACCTCGGCGCATATTTCTTCTCGATAGTCACACCCCACCCGAGCCGCTGGAAATCGGGGACAAAACTGCTACACCATGTCGTTGACGTCCGCAAGAACGACCGGATGCGTCAACCCGAGGCGATGGGGATGCTCGCCAACTACTACCTGCGATATTTCGAGGACTACCCGCGGGCGGCGTACTGGAATCTACAGAGCACCCAGTCAGGCGGGCGCCCGACGCTGCACGGCGTGGTCGGTCTGGCCGAATGCTATCATCACATGGGCAACAAGCAGATGGCCGCCGCACTGCTGACCAAGTACGGTCTGCACACGAGATTCAGCGGTCCGGGCGCGAAACTCTGGGCTGAATTGGGCCAGGTAGACAGGGCGTTGAAGATGTCGATGGAGATGGCTCGCATGGCGCCGGACCGGGGATACCTCGCCGCGGGCAATCTGTACCGCCTGACCGGCAAGTATGACCAGGCGATGGCGTGCTACAGCAAGGCAGAGGCATACCGGCATCCCAAAGGCCACGGAAAACTCAACAGGCAGCGGGCCCGGGAGTGCCGCGCCGCGGTGAAACTCTGCAAGACACTGGACATTTCCAAGGTGTCTGACGGAACGCACCGAGGGACCAGCGCGAGTTATCGCGGACCGCTCAGCGTCGAGGTCGAGGTCATCAGCGGGAAGATCACCACCGCCAAAGTCACCAGGCACAAGGACGATATCTTCTTCACCTCCATTACCAAAACACCCAAAATAATCGTCGACAAACAGTCCGTCGAAGGCATCGACGCGGTCTCCGGCGCTACGGTGACCTGCGAAGCGATCGTAAACGCCGCAACAAGGGCGCTGTCGGACGGAATGAGATAGTTCACAAACGAGGTCGAGAAACTCGGTAAGTACACCGACCAGGCTCACCGCCGGTTCAAAACCGTCGCGACCACGCGAACGAGAACTCTGTAGCGCCCGCTGGAAAAGATCGAACAACTCCGACAGGACGCGCCGGCGAGGCTGAAGACGCCTGATACCCGCAGCACCTCAGGGCGTCCCCTCTTTGAATGCTTTGAGTTCGAGCGTGCATTTGTGTACGCTGCTCAGGGCGCGGATCTTGGGTTTGTCCGCCCGGATCAGGATTTTCTGGTCGGCGGTCGCGTAGCACAGCACGCCGCGCGAGACGTCCCACATCGCCTTGCCCGCCGCAACGTAACTGCCCGAATGGACGTAGACCAGATCGCCGTTCTTGAGCATCACGTTGGAGTTTTTCAGGTCCATCTTCACCGCCAAAGCCAGAGCGATCACCTTCCGCCCGCGATGCTGCTGGTAACCGACGACCTTCCATCGCCCGGTCAGTTTCAGCGGGCGGCGGCCGCGGGAACCGGGCACGCGCAGTTTGAACGTCTCGGACCACTCGTCGCCCGGAGCGACCTTCGCAGGCGGCGCCACGGTAAGCAGTGCCCAGAATCTCAAGTCCACGTGCGGAAGCAGGTACAGGGCAATCGGCGCCGTACCCGTAGTAAAACGAACGCCGCCCAGCGGACCCTGGGTCAGAGTCATCTCTTTGGTCAGCGGCGTCTTGTTGGATGGAGACTGCCATTCGTCGTTGATCCTGATCTTCGATTTCTTGCGATCGGCGATGATCCCGAGGCGGCCTTTGGGCCCGGTGACCGAACTCTTGATTTTCTGACCGGCCAGGTGGAACGTGCATGCGCCGCTTTCGCGGATGACCTTGGTGGCCAGATCGAACGTGAAGTCCGTGTCCATCTTTCCCCAACCCAGGCCCTTTTCGTGCGGCGCCCAGGCTACCGTACCGGACAGCTTGAGGTTGTAGCGCATGACCCGACCGGGAACAAATCTGGACCTGATGAGTACTTTGGACGACGGTTTCGATGATCTGCCTACCGCGGTAATGGTCCTGTCTCGCCCGTGGGTGTGGGGCGCCGCGATCAACACGCCCAACAACACCGCCAGCGCAAACGTCGATACACTGATTCTGGTTTTCATGGTTCGGCCCTCGTAAATGGTTTTCGTCGACCGGCTGAATCGCCGCTTCACTAAGGTCTACGCACCAGGGCCCCGAAAGGTTACACCGCGCAATCGATCGAGCCGGAGAGTTTCAGCGTCAGCCTGCCGGGAGCGCAGTGTATCTCGAGCGTAGCGACCTGCACCGCCAGGCCCCGCTCGGCGAGCAACCGCGCCGCGTCGATTCTTATGGTGTCTTTGTCGCCGGAGACCCCGGGGATATCGCCAAGTTTCTTCTGCAGCGCCGAGGTCAGCGTGCCCTTGAACATGTTGCCCACCGGTCCGAGCGCCTTAAGGTCGGCAAGAGCGGCCAGCACCACCTGCCCGTCGGCGGCCAGTGAGACCGTCGCTTCGAACGAACCTTTGAGGAATGCGGCCTGGTATTTGCCCCGGACTATGACACCGTCGGCGCCGATATGCGCGTCGAGATCACTGACGGGCAGATCGTCTTGGCGGACATACTTGTCGATGATCGCGCGCAGGTCGCCATCGGTGATTGTCAGCTCAATGGCGTTGAGTTCCAATATCAGCTCCTTGTGCGGACGCTGCACAACGACGGGGCCCACGAGCGACAGTGTCCACCATCGCGGGGCTCGGTTCAAGCAGAATCGCGCCGCTCGCGGATGCAAGCGCCTCTGTAACTGTAGAAACTGCAATATGCGAATATCGTATGCGTTTATCCGGTAAGTGCGTATATCCGTGGTCTCGGGACGCGGATTACGGGAGAAACGCGATGGCAGACACATTTAAACTCAGGTGCAAGTGTGGTATGAAAGTACTCGTACCGGTTGTAGCAGCGGGCAAGAAGGCTCAATGCAAGCGCTGCGGCCACCAGTTCATCATACCTCCGCCGGAAACCTCGTACGAATCGAAGACCCAGGGCGTACCGGTGCAGTGATTGCTCGAAAGGGCCTCGCCAAGGCTCCCGGAATCACAGCTTGCCTGTCTTGAGGAACTCGTAGTTCACGTCAATGGCGACTTCTTTGCCCGTTGTCGATACGAACGTGACTTTCCCAGCGCCGAATCTGGCGGTCTTGACCATTTCGAATCCATCGGGGATCTTGACGGCGCCTTCGATGAAGTTCACCGTTGTCGGCTCCCCAGCGGTAAGTTTGATAGCGGTCGGGAAGCCGGCCTGGTTTATCGCGTTGGGCCCGGACGCCGGAGCGAGACCCCCGGCAAAATACCCGCGGATTTCCTCGAGGCCCAGGCAGCGGTTGCGACCGTTCCAGGGCGAGTCGTGCCTGCCCTTGTTGGCGATCCAGAACAGTGTCGACGGCATCACAGCAGCATCTTTCAGCGAGAACCACAGGTATCCCTTCGACTGGCAGGTGGCGGTCGTCCAGGCCGGCGAGATAGTGGGCTTCTTGCACAGTTGGATCAGATCGCTGTATCCGATCCGTCGCGGAAATGAAGTGAGGTCGGCCAGAGGTGCATCTTTGAATCGAGTCGGGGCCTTGGTCAGATCCGTGAACTTCTCGCCCAGCGCCAGGGCTTGATACGCCCCGTTGGCCGGGTTGCTGAAGACCGTCGGGCAGGTCATGGCCAGCTCGAATTCACTGGTCGCGATCCGCAGGCTGCCCTCGGCTTGCGGGGAGTTCAGCGTGCAGTGATATCCGATCGACATTTTGCCCGCATTGCCTTCGATCTTGTGGGACGTGTAGATCACGTTCTGCCCGTCGACCAGGCGGAGCGTCTTGGTAACTCGACCCTTGCGGACTTTCGTCGCCAGATCCAGCGTCAGCGTCGTCACGCCGCCGGCGGAAGTGGCGTCCACAAAGTTCCATTTCGACGAGGCCACTTCACCGTGGGCGGGGTGCTTCTCACCGTTGACAACGTCGCCGTTTCCGCCAAACGGCATACCGAACCAGTTGCCCCGCAGCGGGACCAGGATCGGGTCGCCGAAACCCGTGAGGCCCTCGTTCTGCCACGGGCTGATGTAGTACGGTTGGACCGGCGAATCCGTGTCGATGCAGAAATTCACCGGAGCAATGTGCCCACCATTAGCAGTGATGAACAGATCGATCTTGTCGGTCTTCAGACGCCATCCGGCCTGCGAGTATTCGGTGCTCTCGATGCCCGAACACCCGCCAGTCGCTATCAGCACCAAAACAAGCAGATACCCGCCAACGCTTTTCACATTCATACGCATAACCGTCTTCCTTTCTTAACGAATTTTTTTGCCCAGGCGTTTGCCGAGTCGCAGCAGGGCTTCTGAGCAGTCCATCGAGTCGAGATGGACGTTGACGATCGAGAAGCTCTTGCTGTTCGCTTCGGCGGTGGCGAGGGCCTCTTCCAACTCGCCCTCTGTCCGGACCTCGCAGCCCCAACCGGTATTCAGGATCTCCGGCCAGCGATGGTAGGCCCAATCGTGGATGTCATTGTAAGGCCCCTCGTGAATGAACCGCTCGGTAGTGTAACCCTTGTTGTTCAACACGAAAACGATCGGGCTCAGCCCGTATTTCGCCACCGTCGACAGTTCGTGCCCGGTCATCTGGAACGCCCCGTCGCCGACGAACACGATCGGTCTGAGGCGCCGGTTGCGAATCTGCGACCCGACTGCCGCGGGAATCGCAAAGCCCATCGACGTGTAATACGCCGGGCATAGAAACTCCGTGCTGCGGTGGATCGTGAGGTCGGCGGCCGCAAAAAGGCAATCGCCAACGTCGCACACCACGATCGTATTGTCCTGGAGATAGTCATCCATCCTCGCGAAGAATCGCCGCACGGTTATCGCCTTGCTCTTCCGGCTGCGGAACGGTTTCGGCGGGTCGACGGGCGGTGGCGGCTTGGGGTGCTTGCGCCCCACCGGTGAGCGGGTCAGATCCGCGACAAAGTCGCCCAGGAATACATCGTCGAAGTGATGGTGCTTGATCGACACGCGCCGCGAATGCGCGTAGATCGTCCGTGTCGGGTCCAACCGGGCGGTATGGATACCGAGATTGATATCCGTCATGAATGCCCCGAGTATCAGTACGCAGTCTGCCCGTTCGATCTCGCGGCGTACGTTTTCGTGACCGATGGCGCCTTCGTATATGCCCAGGTACTGCCCATGCAGTTCGGAGATCACCGACTTGCCAAGCAGCGTGGCGGCCACCGGGAAACCCGTCCGCTCGACGAGTTCGACCAGCGCCTTCTGTAGTCCGAAGCGATGCATCTCCACGCCGGCGAGTATCACCGGTTTGCGTGCGGCGCGGAGCATCGCCGAGGCCTCCTGGACCGCTTCGGCCAATGGCTCGGCTTCGCTACCGGGCTTCGGTATCCGCAGCGGACCGGGCGCCTCGCACTTGCAGGTGGCCATATCGCGCGGAAGTTCGAGGTAAACCGGGCGCTTGTTCCAGACGCACGCGGTGATCGCGTCGTCGATGAGCCCGGGGGCAGTTTCAGGATCGTTCAAGTCGACGGCGGCGACCGTTACGTGTTTGTAAATCTGCTGCTGGGTGTCGAAGTCCCGCACGCAGTGATGCAGCAGCGGTGAATGCTCCCTCTCGCCCAGTCCGGGCGCGCCGGAGATAACGATCAGCGGCGACTTCTCGGCGTATGCCCCGGCGATGGCGTTCAGCACGTTCAGCCCGCCAACGCAATAGGTCACGCACACCGCCCCCAGCCCGTTGACGCGGGCGTACGCGTCGGCAGAATATCCCGCGCCAATCTCCGTACACGTTCCGACAACCTTCAGCTTGCTCGCTTCGAGTTGATCGTAGAAGCTCAGGACATAGTCGCCGGGCACGCCGAAGATATGACGCAACCCCATCTGCTCCAACCGCGTTACGAGATAACCGCCGATAGTAGTTGATCTGGCCATTTCGATACTCCCGCGTGAGATTCTACACGCCCGCGGAGCCCGTTGGCAAATGTCGCTTGCCCGCCGGCCCCCCTGCCATCATCGTCATGCAACGTTTCTTCAGACCCGTTTTGCCCCGCGCACGTCTGAATCCTACTCTCCCAGTGAGGCGCGTCCGAGCGTTGCCTTGCCGCCTGACTACAGGCCGGTATAACAAAACCTGATTCTAGTTCACCCTATGGAGGAGGAACGAAAATGAACACACTTAACCCCCATCGCCGTAGCAATTACAGAAAGTCATGCCTTTGGACCCTGGCGATCATCGCCGCGGTCGGTTTGTTTGTATCCACCCCGCAAGACGCCCAGGGAGAAACAATTACGTTCAACGACCTGCCTGCGGGAACGGTACTCGCCAACCAGTTCGCCGCTTCTCACGGCGTGCGGTTCAGCGCAATCAACCATACTTCGTGGCATCCCGACAAGCTCGTCATCTTCGATACCAACAACTATACCGGTGGCGACATTGACCTCGCCTACCCGTGGCCCGGCGGTAACCTGCAGGGACAACAGCTCCACAAGATCTTTGTAATCGCCGAAAATGCAAGGGACTACAACCACGACGGCCTGATCGACAACCCCGACGACGAGGCCCGCGGTGGAGTGGTAACCATAAAGTTCGACAACCTGCTCGAGTCGTTCCAGTTCGACCAGGTCGATAGCGACGACGGTAGCGGAGAGAGAGTCAAGTTCTACAAGGACGGTGCCCTCCTGGACACCGTGACGTACGTGGAACTGGCGGCAATGGATTCCTCGATCGAATACGGTAATCGCAAAGCCAATCGCCTCCCGGCGGTCACCGCCGATATGGTGGGCGATTTCTTCGACGAAGTGCGGATAAAGGTTTGCGGTTCGCACGGATTCGACAATATAACCTTTACTCCGGCAGCGGTAATACCCGAACCGACGACGATGTTCCTACTGGTCGGCGGGTTAGTACCGCTCATCATGAAACGCAGACGCAACAAGTAGACGTTTTTCCCTCTTTTTGGTCGTTATTGCGCGATTTTCGTCCGTTTGACGCAATTTTTGGACCGATTTAGACGTTTTTCGACGATTTTTGAAAGTGTGAATTTTCCAGGAACTCCAGTGGAAGCGCCAATGTACAAAGCCCACGCATTCCAATGCGTGGGCTTTGTGCACTTTTCGGTCATTTTCGATCGTTTTCGGAGCGTTTTGGATCAATTGTGACCGTTTTTGATCATTTTCGGGCAATTCAGGGCAATTACGGGTGACTGTGTTGCATGCCTTCGGCGCCGAGTCCGCTGAGGAAGAACTTCCACCGCTCCTCCAGGTCACGCCGCATCCCGATCATGATCGCCTTACCAACGCTGTCGGCCGGCGGGTCGATCGCAAAGTCCATCGGGATAATGAATGCGCTGAGCAGTTGGCGGCGGGCGGGGTGGAACAAATCGTCCAGATCCCTTCCGCTCTCCAGGCGGACCAGCATCACAAACAAACTGATCTGCGGGCTGCCGTGATGCTCCCTATACCAGTTGGGTCCGGGCCTGGGAAACGCAACTGCCACCACAGGCCCGCCGGTGCCCGTTTTTCGCAGACGGCTTTTGAATGTCGCCGAGCCGGCCAGTCGGTCGCGGATGTCGGCGGCAAAGCCCGGGTCGATCCGCGTACGGAGTATGGGCGCCTGGACTAGTACGAGTTGGGCCTGGGCGAAGCGGCCGGGCGCGGAAATCGATGGGCCCGTTTCGCGCGCCTGGGGCAAGCGTGAGAATTGTTTGAGGAAGTAATCCCAGCGGTTCTCGCCGGGGAATCCGGGGCCTGCGATTCTGGCACCGTCGTCGTCGACGACGATATCCTGGTCTTCCGGGCGATCGAGGTCCACGCGCGCGACGCAACCGCCGACGATCCGGCGTTTCGACTTATCGCCCAGTGCCTCAGTGATCGTTCCGCGGTCCGGCAGCGTGCAGCGCATCAGGATCAGTCGCACGCGGTCGGATCCGTGCGGATCGGGTCCCGGTCCGCGCCCGCCGGGCGCCTTACCGGCGTACATCCCCGGTCCGGGGTCATCGGTGCCTTCCGGCTGTTCGTACGGACCGCAGAATATTATCGCGACGTCCGAGCCCGGTTTGTCGAGGAAGTCCAGAAACTCATCGAGCCTCGCCGACCGCCTTGCGCGCTGGAGAACATGTTCGGCGAATCCGCTGGACGAAGCGTTGCGGTACGGTCCGCGGACGACGGCGATTCGCCCGGCCTGCACGAACGGGATACCGCCGCTCGTCCCGGCGGTCATCTCCACTGCCAGCGACGGGTCCCGCACCGAGCCCAGGTCTACTGTCGCGGTCATGTAGGGCACGGTGCGGTATGCGGTCTTGATCGTTTGAATCAGCCACATCGACGCAAAACACAGCACCATCGTCAGCACAAACGCGCCGGTTATCCGCACCGGCGCGGACAGCTTTATCTCCGGGAGCCTGTCTCGCAGCGGGCGCAAGAAGCGGTCGCCGGGGAATATGAACGAAGTGCGCTTGCGATACTCCCTGTAGTCATCGCCGAACAAGCGAACGCACGCGCGTTCCTCGCTCTTGGTCAGGTAGTAGTAAAGGAACATCATCATGAAGAACGCGATGAACATGATCGCCCGCCCCCAGGCCAGCAGCAGCCCCAGGCCAAACAGAGTCAGGGCGATGTACTGCGGATGTCGCACGAAGCGGTACAGACCACCGGTCACAATCCCCGATCGGCGGAACTTGGCCCAGTAGATCTGGGAGGCGCCGATTATGAACACGAACAGTCCGACGACGACCATTATCGGCCCGGTCCATCCGCCGGTGAGCACGGGAAAGACAAAGTGCGTCAACCACGAGGTCTGCGGGTTGCGATTGAGCGTCTGGATCTGCAGGACCGAACCGTAGAGGAATCCCGCAAACGGAAGCAGCATCCAGATCGGCTCGAGGATCACGAAGAGCGTCAGGACCTTCAGCAGGGCGCGACCGGTCCTCCCGGTCAGTGACCGCCGAGTGGGTGTCTGGGTCAGTGTCTGAGGAGCGTTCATCATTCACCTGCCTATCTATCTGCCGTCATTTCCCGCGATCACCTTGCCCGTCTTGGAGTCCACGATTCCCGTCAGGTCCGGGTCGTGGGCCTCGACGATCGCGTCGATCCGCTTGGCGCACTGCGCAGCGTACTTGGACTCATCGCCGGTGATGGCGGCCTTGGTCAGTGCGGCATCGAAGGCTTTGATCTGCTCGGTGCTTAGTTTCCCCCGGATCGTCCGGGCCAAGGCCGCCGCTATGATATTGTCGTCCTTGATCGCCTCGACCGCAACGGTGTCGGCGATCTTGTGCAGAGAGTTCATCATTATCGGGCGGGCCCTGGCCATCACTGCGTTCTGGACGCGCGCGAGTTCGTCGGCGCTCGGCGGGCCGCCGGCTTTGAGGCGCGTCCGAATCGCCATCACTTTCTTCTGCACTTTGGCGGGCATCTTCCTGGGCATGTTGGTCTGGAGTCTGGTGCGGGCGACAGCAAACAGGCGGGTGCGAATCGCAGTAAAGGAAGCCGCCCGCTGAGCCTCGATCTTGCCCTCGGACAGCAGCGGCGAGATCTTGTTGCGAGTGGGTTTCGGCAGGTTCAGTCCGTCCAGAATACCGTTCAATTTACCAGCCACCCGCCTGGCCGCAACCGCATCCTTGATCGGAACGCCGAGTTGGCCGTCGGAGACGATGACCTTGCCGGTCTTCGTGTCGATGATGCCCGTGATATCGGGATCGTACGCCTTGATCGCAGCTTCGACCCGCCCCTTGGCCTGGGCGAAATACTCCGGCTCGCTGTCGGGGATATTGGCGGCCTTGACGGCGGCATCGAACGCTACGATCTTCTCGCCGGGCAGTTTGGCGCGGACCTTTTTCGCCAGCACCGACGCAATCAGGTGGTCGTCAGCGGCCGCCTGGTCGGCAAGGTCGTCGGCGATCTTGTGGATGACATGCATCATTATGATAC
Organism: uncultured Planctomycetaceae bacterium; assembly: GCA_964607575.1. Classification (GTDB taxonomy): domain Bacteria; phylum Planctomycetota; class Phycisphaerae; order SM23-33; family SM23-33; genus BS750m-G57. The sequence goes on from CAZSLS010000137.1 coordinate 11,949, forward strand.
GAGTGCGCTGCTGCATCGCCAGGCGGATACGCGCGATATCGGCGGGCTTGGGGGGACCGGCGCGGAGCTTCATGCGAATTGCCCGTATCTTCGGCGCGACCTTCTTGGGCATGATCTTTGGCATGGACGAACTCAGCGTCTTGTGCGCCACTTCGAACAGGTCTCGTCGCAAGCTCGTGTGGTACTTGCTCCGGAAGGCCTTCACCCGCTCGGTCGATAGAATCTGATCCAGCTTCTTGTGCTCGACGGTCGGCAGACTCAGGTCCGCGACGATCTTCCGCAGCACGGCTTCGGGCGGCGGGGTGGTTGCAGCCTCGCCGGCATGGAGGGTCATTTCGCCCCAGGCGCCGCTGATGATCACGGCGCCGGTTAGTACGCTGACAGCCATTCGTTTACCAAACATGTCATGGTCTCCCTGGTCTTCGATTGTTTTCACGGAGAACTGCGTACCCGTCACCGAGACGGATCCGACTTCGGTGCGAACCGCGAACGTACCGACACGGCGGTCGGCCTGGCAGGTTGCCCGGCCCTGGCGGAGAACGACTTCTTCGGCACGTTTGGTCCCCGCAATCTGAAGCGAACCGCCCGCCCCGAGCTCGACTCGACAGTACCCCCCGAGCGCAACGGTGGCCAATCCGCCTTCGGCAACGATCACAGATCCCCGCTCGACCTCACCGCCGCCGACAACGCGGTAGGCGCCCGAAACCTCCGGGGCGGGGTATCGGTCGACAAACAGCGCCAGACCAACCGCGACAAGCAGCATCGCCGCAACGCTTGCCGCGACCCATACGGTCCAACGCCTCCGAGGCTCCGGGCGACCGGCCGCAATGTCCTGGTCTTCGGCCAGACACTCCCGCAAATGTGCATCCTGGGCCGATGCGAGAAACAACCCGCGCCGAACATCTGCATCTGCCCGCACGAGCTGGTCCAGGCGCGCCACGTCCGCCGCGTCGGCGGTACCGTCCAGGTAACGGGAAATCAGGGCATCGGGCGTATCGCTCATGACCCGCCTCCCGCCGATCCGGTCTGCTTGCCCTCAACGCAGTTTCTCAGTCCGCGGCGGGCGCGGACCAGGGTCATCTCGATCGCCCCGGTACTCTTTCCAACCTGCTCGGCGATCTCGCTGACCGCAAGCCTCCGCCAGTAACGAAGGCGCAGCACCCGGCGCGTCGAGGCGCCGAGGGCCTGGAGGCAACTGCGCAGATGGATGAGCCGCTCGTCGAGTTCCGCGGCGAGGTCCCCCGCCGTGTCGGCCAGCGCATCGATTGCCTCGGGCGACAGGACTTCCCGCTTGCGAGCCAGCGACTGGCGCCACTTGAGTACTTCGAGCCTCGCAACGCCGATCGCCCAGGGGCGAAACTCCCTGGCGGGATCGTAGCGGTCGAACTTCTCCCACAGCACGCTGGAGACCTCGCCCAACAGTTCATCGGCTGCGTTCATGTCACCGCAGGCCGACAGCAGGTAGGCCTTCAAGACCGCCTCGGCGGCCAGGAAATGCTTCATGAATGTGCGGTGGTCTTGCTGAGTCATAGTTCGTCCTCACCTATAATCCTCGCAAGGGCGGTAAACCCAACAGGAATTCCAAAAAAAAACTTCATCGCGGGTGGGCGCCGTAGCGGACCGGGCGCGGTCAACGGGAGTTTGTGCCGATGTCACAATTAGTTCACACGTTTCGGCGCTGATCCCCTCACCGTCCGGCGGCCGACAGGATCGCCAAAACACGATCGCACCATCGCTATCATCCATCCGAACGGCCACTTACACTCATCTCGACTGTAGCCGATGCGTCATATTGCCCGCCCTGATGGTATGTCACATCTCAAAGAACTGTGAACCTCCCGCCAAGAACGCCAACCGTAGACACCCACCCCGGATGTTGCTATAACTCCTGTCTCGTAAAGTGTTTAAAACAACACGATCCGCTCCGGGAATTCCTCACAGAATCATTTGACACCGCGTGATATGTCACAGGCCATTAACATTCGTTGCAGCAGGTTGTTATATCACTCCATCCTGCGTAATCCGGAGGACGAAGCAGGAAACCGCTTGCGGTTTTAGCGCGTTGTGGCCGTGTGTGAACACCGAAGGCGTCCAATGCGAAATCTACGATCTCGTGCGATCCGGCAATGATTCAGACTGATTACGGTGGCCTGGGTTTTCCGCTTGTTGTGGTGGACAGGACTCCCTATAAGGGAAGATATGGGGTTAGTAGAATGCGGGCTCCGTTACCGCCAGGCAAACTCACAGGAGTAGAGAAATGAAGTCAACGCTGCTGGTTCTCGTTACGGCGATTTTCGGTATCGTCCTTCCGGCAAGCGCGCTGGACATAAAGGCGATCACCGCCAAGCCGACCGCGCACAATCCACAGTTCGATAACAAGACGGCCTGGGGCGAGCTGGCGGGCGACGAGTACTTCCTGAAAGAAAAGTGGGCGAAGGCTCGCGTGCTTATCTGGGCCGGCGCCGGTAAGGCTGTCAAGAGAGGCGCCCCGAGGATCGATCCGTTGAGTCCCGTCAATTGGATCGATGCTGCAACGGGCAAACCGGCTGACGCCCTTCCGGATATGGACACCGACGTCATTCTTCCCGACGCCGACAAGCCTTACAAAGTGGCGTTCAAAGGTCAGAAGAATCGCGCATGCAGGCACCTGACCGTCGGAAAGAACGCCGCCTTCGCTCCCGGCGGAGGAGGATCGCTGTCGGTATTCGGTAATGTGTGGATCCGCCCGGGCGGGGGCCTTTATATCTACAGGACGCTCAAACTCACCGGCTCAGGCAACACGTTCTTCCGAAACGATTGGCCGGCGGATGGCGCGTTGAAGAGACTCCACGACACCGGAGCCATTGTCACCTTCGACCCAGCCAACCCCAGAAAGCCCAATCCCTGGTCCTGGCGAACCAACCGGGCGCCAAGCATCTGCCATTTCTTCGTGCACGACAAACCGAAGGGCTCAACGGAAATGATCGGATACAGCAGTTCCCGGGACGAGGTTGGAATCAAGGCCGGTCGGCTTATCGTGGGGCGCGACAGTCGTTTCCTCTGCGGGGGGGCGGCAAACCTGGATGTCGCCAAGGGCGCCGCGATTACATTGATGGACGGCGCCATGACCGGAAAGACGGTCAACCAGTTTGGGATCTGCTGCAAAATGCACGGCGGCGAGATTACCGCAGGACTGCCGGACCGCCCGATCGAACGCGACGCCCGGTTGGGTATTGGGTACAGCAACTGGATGAACCTGTCCTTCCCGGACCAGGCCAAAGGCCGGCGCGGAAACGCGTATGACTACGGCAGGTTCAGCGGAGGTCTGACAGGCAAGCTGATTGGCTACCCAGCCAAGGGCTCCGACGCTCGTCTGGTGGTCGGATGGCAGCGCATCAGCCCGGGCGGCGGCGGGCGGGGCGTCAAGGCGACCGACGACTTTAACCAGAGGTTCGCCAGGCTGGCGCCGAAGATCACGCTCTGGATCGGCGCCGAGACCGAGATCGCGAATGTACGGTTCGAGGACGTACATCGCGGCGGAATCGTCCTGCAGGATGCGGGGACCGCGGCGAAATGGAAGAACGTCACCTACGGCGACGGCTGCCTCAGCAAGGACCCCAAAGAACTCATCCGCCAGTACAAGGGCAAGACCCGCCGAGGCCGACCGGTCGAGCCGCTGAAACCGGAGAAGAAGTACATTTCTATGTAAGCGGAATGACACGACGGACACTGGACACTCAGGACAAGACATCAACATCCAACAGCCAACAAGAAACGCCCAATTTTCATGGCGGACGACTCAAACCGTCGCTCCGCGACATGTGCCCTTCGACGGGGCTCAGGGCAAGCAAGCGGCACCGAGCTGCCGCACTCCAAATTACAGCAACACCTTCGCACGGTTGCCGTAGTCGTAATCGTCACATCCGTGTAATCCGTGTTCATCCGTGGCAAGAAGCCGTTGCCGTTACTTGGAAATTGGGCGTTCCTTGCTGGCTGTTGGATGTTGATCCGCGCCGTTCAGATGTCCAGGTTTCTTACGTTCAGTGCGTTATCTTCGATGAACTCCCGTCGCCTTTGCACGCCGTCGCCCATCAGGAGCGAGAATATTCGTTCGACGTCTTCTGACCCGTCGGACCTGACCCGCAGCAATGTTCGGGTGTCCGGATTCATCGTGGTGTCCCACAGTTCGATGTCGTTCATTTCGCCGAGGCCCTTGAAGCGTTTGATCTCGACACCCTTGGCACCGAGGCCGCGGATACCTGGCGGGATGGCGGCGATGTTGTCCAGTTCGGTTTCTTCTTCACCGCTGACCAGGATGTACTTAGCCGGCGGTAGTTCGCCGGTGACAGCTTCAGTGCGAGTGGTGAAATAGTCTTCGATGGGCAGTTTTCGCTTCTCGAGCTTTCTGATGAGTATTTCTATGGCCTTTGTTTCGTGGAGTTCGGCCCGGCGGTTAATACGTCTGGTCGGCGGGGCTTTGCTCTTGGCCTTTCCGTTTCCATTTCCGTCGCCGTTGCCGTTGCCATTACCGTTTCCATTGGCGTCGTCGCCTTCGGTATCGAGCAATCCATGCTTGTTGAGGAACGCCTGGTATTTTGCCGACGAGTGGTAGAACAGGTCCCGGTTACCGAGTTGAATCCAGTGCGTCGGGAGTTTGCCTTCTTTCTCGTTGGCCACCAGTTTTTCGAAGCTCAGTCCGCGGCGTGTGACGATGCTCACGTTCTCGGCGAGTAGGTTAAGGAGTTCCATCAGTTCCTTGAGTGCTGCGCCGGAGAAGTCGGCGACGGTCTTTGGTTTCTTCCGTTTTCCGCCGACGTCGCGGAGTTCGAGCCTGGTATTCTTGAGTCCCATTTCGGTCAATCTGGACCACAGTTCGGCGTCATCGAGGACGTAGACTTTGTTCTTGCCCTTGCCCAGGAGGTACAGGGGTGGTTGGGCGATGAAGATCCTGCCCGCCTGGACCAGCGGTTTCATGTAGCGATAGAAGAACGTCAGCAGCAGCGTTCGTATGTGGCTGCCGTCGACATCGGCGTCGGTCATTATGATAATTTTTCCGTAGCGGAGTTTTGACAGATCGAACTCGTCGTTTCCGACCCCGCACCCCAACGCCGAAACGATTTTCTGTATTTCGGCGAAGTTGAGAATCTTGTCGAGCCGCGCCTTTTCGACGTTGATGATCTTTCCCTTAAGCGGCAGGACGGCCTGGGTGGCCGAATCCCGTCCCTGTTTGGCGGGCCCGCCGGCGGAATCACCCTCGACGAGATAGATTTCGGTGGTCGCAACGTCTCGCGAGCGGCAGTCGGCGAGTTTTCCGGGCAGGGAACCGCTGGTCAGGGCGCCTTTTCGCCGAGTGAGGTCTCGGGCCTTGCGCGCCGCTTCGCGCGCCTGCATAGCCGACAGCGCCTTGTTTGCGATTTTCTTCGCATCGGCGGGATGTTCTTCGAGCCAGGCGGCGAGTTGTTCGTTGACGGCTTGTGTTACGAAGGTTTCGACTTCGGAGTTTCCGAGTTTCGTTTTCGTCTGCCCTTCGAACTGCGGTTCGGGGACCTTGACGGAGATGATCGCCGAGACGCCCTCGCGAAGGTCGTCTCCGGAGGGGGTCTTTTCTCCGGCTTTGAGGATCTTGGAGGTTTTCGCGTAGTAGTTGACGGTACGCGTCAGCGCGCTTTTGAAGCCCGAGAGGTGTGTTCCACCCTCGAGGGTGTTTATGTTGTTGGCGAAGCTGAAAATGCTCTCGGAGTATCCGTCGGTGTACTGCATCACGATATCCAGAACGAGCATGGACTCGGCGTCTTCCTTGTGCAGAACGATCGGGCGATGGACCGCGGTCTTGCCCTCGGTGATGTGCTCCAGGAACGCCAGCAGCCCCTTCTTGTACTGGAAGGTTTCGCCCTTGCCGGAACGCTCGTCGGTGAGCTTTATCGTGATACCCTCGTTGAGGTACGCCAACTCGCGAAGGCGCGTGACCATCACGTCGTATTTCAGGCGAATGTCGGGGAATATCTCGCTGTCCGGTTTGAACGTCACCTTCGTACCGGTCCGTTTGCGCTTACCGATCTTGCGAATATCCGCCTTCTTCTTACCGCGTTCGAACTCGATGTGGTGAACGTCGCCGTCGCGGCTGACTTCAACTTCTGTCCATTCGCTCAGGGCGTTGACCACCGAAGCCCCGACACCGTGCAGACCGCCGGAGACCTTGTAGACTCCGTGGTCGAACTTCCCGCCGGCGTGAAGCTGGCAGAACACGACCTCGAGCGTCGAGATTTTCTCGGTCGGGTGCTTGCCTACCGGTATTCCCACACCATCGTCGATAACCGTACACGATTCGTCAGGATGCACCGTCACCGCGATGTTGCTGCATCGTCCGGCCATCGCTTCGTCGATGGCGTTATCGACGATCTCCCAGACCAGGTGGTGCAG
>CAZSLS010000138.1:0-18343 GCA_964607575.1 uncultured Planctomycetaceae bacterium
CCGTTTCAGATTCTCAACACCCTCGGAGATCTTCTGCTGACGCATTAACTGATGGGCCCCCAGCGCCAAATAGGCAAGGTCATCATACGGGTCGCTGGTGATGGCTTTTTCAAACCATTGACCGGCTCGTTCGAAATCATTCCGTTTGACGAAGGAGTTTGCGAGATTGCCCATTGCATCCACTCTGGTCGGGTCGATCGCAAGTGCGCGATTCAGATATTCCTCTGCCTCGTCGATCCGGCCTTTTCGAATGGCCATGGCGCCCAGGTTCACCAGAGCGTCAACACTGTCGCTGTCCAGATCGAGGGCCTTCTTGTAGAGATTCTCCGATTTCATGGGCTGACCGTTCTTGATCAGTTCGGTCCCTATATACTCCAATGCGCGCTTCTCGCCCCACACGAACGGATTGTCCTGAGAGGTGAGAACTGACACGGCTTGGTCGAACTGGTCGGCATGGGCCAGTGCGACGGCGAATTTCCGGCGTACAGTTAGCGAATGCGATGTCTTCGTGAGGCACTCTCTCAAACTCAGGATCGCCTGATCGATCCTTCCGTATTTGATCTGGAAAGCTCCCAAACGACCTGCCAGGATCGAATCCCCGGGAACTTCAGCAACGATGGCAAGATACTCACTCTCAAAGCGAGCGGGATTGTTTCGCCGAACGTCCTTGCGGAGTTCGATGATGTCGCGCCGCAAGACGTCCATTTCCGTAGCGTAATCGAGTTGTCCTACAAACGGCGGGCAGGTCTTGCGCCGATACATGAGCACGGCCAGATCGTATATGGCGCGGGTGTCGTGCATGAGGCGGCGGCGGAGCTTCTTCTCCAGGGCGTCGATATCGTCCGTTACTGACGGAATATTGACCTTGGCTTGGGGTACCACCTTGCCCAGTGCTTTGGCGGCGGTCAGAGCGGCGAGAAAGTTACCGCGGAAGTTCAGGTGAACGTGATCGAGCAGCAGGTGGCGTCCCAGGAGTTTGCCGGGCGATTTGAGGCTTAGCTCGGTCTCCAGGTCCGCCAATGCAACTGACGTCGAATCGCTCGCCGCAGCCTGCCGGCGGAGGATCGCATTGATTCGGCTGTCGGCACGGAATCTCAGGGTGTCGCGATCTCTGGCCTGGGTGTAGTATTTCGATGCGATCTTTAGGTCGCCGCCGGCCTCGGCGCACTTGCCCCTGACGAATGCCAACTCGGCGTGAGCATCGTCGATCTCCGAAGCGGCCTGGTATTTTTGCGTCGCCTCGTCGAACCGCTTGTTCTTGTGCAGTTGGCGTCCCTCGTCGAAGAGTTTCCTCCACCGAGTAATCGCTTCGGCGGGCAGGCCCCGTGCATGTTGCGATCCGAACGGTGGGCAGGAGCGAATATTGGTCGGTACGGTGCAAAGGACGACCCCGGCGCGAGCGATGGCGGCCTGGTGGATTATATCGCCCAGATTCACCTCGAAATGCTCGTAGCAGTCCGACAACGCCGAATCATCGAACGGGACTTCCTGCTTCAGAAAAGCTTCCATTCCCTGCCACTTCCTAGCCGGTGGATCTTTTCCGAAGGAGGCTATGAACTGTCCGGTCCGTGTATTGCCCAGCGCAATGATCGTGCGAATGACAGTGGTGCTTCCGTACAACCATGCGGGCAACGACCGCGGACCGTACGGCCCGACGACTTCGTTGTTGCCCATGTATACGATGAACGCGTCGGGACCATGTTCGGAGCAGTCGGCGGCAATTCGGCGCGCCACGTGAGAATTCATCGAGGTCACCGCCGCATTCACCACCTCAAAAGACCTCTCTTGCGACAGCTCGTTCAACATCGCTTCCAGGATACGGGAGAATCCGAAGTCCGAGTTGGGGTCGCCCGCCGCGGCCGATCCGCCGAGGACGAAAACCCGGACCGTCGAATCTCCGCGTTTGGCGGACAGAACCACTTCTTCCGGTGAGCGAGAACGATTCCTGGGAACGAACTGGAGGCAGAACTCTTCGTTCGCTGCATGGACTGTTTGCCCGCCCGATTCCCGTTCGACGAAAAAGGCCGTTTCTCTACCGAAGCCCACCATCCACAGGACCGCTTCGACGAGTAGCAGAAACAGCGCCGGAGCCAGCACGATCATGACGCCCCGCAGTATCCACGCCTTCCATCCGCGCAGGGTCCCTCGCTTCTTCGCTCCGGCGGTCTTCTTGTTGTGGGCGTCAACCAATCTTGTCACACCTTATCTCGCCAATGACCTCATTGGCTCACGCGCATGGGAGTATGATACGCGAAGTTATCGCCACAACCTAATCGTTTCTTCGCTCTGGGGCTCTACTTGCGGGGCAGTCGCGATTGAATTACAATCGCTACAGGCCGCATAATCCGCTGCAGCCGATAATGTTCATATACACATGACCGCAATACTCGGCATATCGGCGTTTTACCACGACTCGGCAGCAGCGATTCTCGTTGACGGGCGGATAGTGGCTGCTGCCCAGGAAGAGCGCTTCACCAGAAAGAAGCACGATCAGGTTTTTCCCACGCGTGCCATTGAGTATTGCCTCTCCGCCGCTGGCCTCGGGGCGGGTGATCTCGACTACGTTGGCTTCTACGACAAACCGCTGCTGAAATTCGAGAGGATTCTCGAGACGTATCTGGCGCGGGCACCGCTGGGTTTCCGCAGCTTCGCCAAGGCCATGCCGTTGTGGCTGAAACAGAAACTGTACCTGAGGCGCCAACTCGATCGCGGGCTCAAGAAAGCCTATAAGAAACGCTACATCTTCCCCGAGCATCACGAATCTCACGCGGCCGGCGCGTTCTTCCCGTCACCGTTCGAGACAGCGGCCATTATCACGCTCGACGGTGTGGGCGAGTGGGCCACCGCCAGTTACGGCACGGGTCAGGGCAATCGCATCAAACTGACCCACGAACTTCACTTCCCCCATTCGCTGGGTCTCCTGTACTCGGCGTTCACGTACTTCTGCGGATTCAGGGTTAACAGCGGCGAGTACAAGCTGATGGGCCTGGCGCCTTACGGCGAGCCGAAGTACGCCGAAGCCATCACCGACAAGCTGATCGACATCAAGGATGACGGCTCGTTCCGCATGGACATGTCGTTCTTCAACTACTGCAGCGGATTGACGATGACTTCGCGGAAGTTCAACGCGCTTTTCGACGGGCCGCCCAGAAAACCCGAGACGCAGCTCACCCAGCGCGAGATGGATCTCGCCGCTTCGGTCCAGAAGGTGACCGAAGAGATACTATTGCGAATCGCCCGCCACGTTCACGCCGAGACAGGCATGAAGAACCTCTGCCTCGCCGGCGGAGTCGCTTTGAACTGTGTGGCCAACGGGCGCCTGCTCCGCGAAGGACCGTTTGAGCGCCTGTGGATCCAACCTGCCGCCGGTGACGCCGGAGGCGCGCTTGGCGCGGCGATGCTGATATGGCATCAGTTGCTCGACAACCCGCGAGTTCCCCTTCCCGACGACAGTCAGGCCGCCTCGCTCCTGGGCCCGAGTTTCAACCTCGGAGAGATCGAAGCGTTCCTCGAGCAGAGCGGCGCCGTCTACGAAACCTTTAACGATGATGAGGCTCTATGCAGCAATGTCGCGGATCTGTTGGCCCGCGAGAAGATCGTCGGATGGTTCCAGGGTCGTATGGAGTTCGGCCCGCGGGCTCTTGGTTCTCGAAGCATACTCGCTGACGCGAGAAGCCCGTCGATGCAGTCTGTCATGAATCTCAAAATAAAGTTCCGCGAGTCTTTCCGCCCGTTCGCACCGTCAGTGCTTGCCGATCGCGCCGGCGAGTACTTCCACATGCCGCGGGACCACGCCAGCCCGTATATGCTGCTGGTGGCGCCCCTGGTAGGCGACAAGCGAATCGAGCCCGACGACGACAAACAGACCGGCCTGGACAAACGCGGCGTGGCCCGTTCGGAGGTCCCGGCAGTGACGCACGTGGACTACTCGGCGCGTGTTCAAACGGTCGACGAGGCGCGCCACGGTCGCTACTACAAACTGCTGAAGGCATTTGAACGCAAAACCGGTTGTCCGATGATCGTCAATACGAGCTTCAACGTCCGCGGCGAACCGATAGTCTGCACGCCCTCAGATGCCTACAACTGCTTTATGGCCACTAACATGGACGTGCTGGTAATGGAAAACTGCGTTCTGCACAAGGGCAACCAGGTAGCTGGGCGGATTCATGATGTAGATGAATACCTGGCGAAATTCGACCTTGACTGACCCGCAGGCCATGGAAAACGGGCAATGATTGAGATAAACAAGAACCCGTCGCCCCGCACGCTGAAGCAGTTTTCGCTTGCAGCGGCCGTTTTCGCCGCGCTGGTCGGGTACTTTGCCTTCGCTCGAACAGGATCGTGGACGCCCGCCGTCGCGATATGGGCGACCGGGGCGGTGGTGGCGGTAGTGGGGCTGGCTAGACCGCGTTGCGTACGCTGGATCTATCTCGCTATAAGCTACCTGGCGGCGCCAATCGGAATAGTTGTCTCGCTGATCGTCCTGGCGATCGTATACTATGCTGTAGTGACGCCTATAGGCGTTATAATGGGCCTCACCGGTCGTGACCCGCTACAGCGGCGCCGCGACCCAGCAACCGGAACTTACTGGCAGGAACGCAAAGAGACGACGCCGGATCGGTATTTCCGGCAGTTCTGACTTATGGACAAAGAGCCCAAGAACAACGAGAACCGAAGCGACAGCTTTGCCGAACAGGCCGACACGCAAAGCCCCTCTTTTCTGCGCGAGCTATGGGACTTCGTCTGCCACAACAAGAAATGGTGGCTGATACCTATCATCGTCGTCCTGCTGGTGATAAGCATCCTGGTACTTCTGACGACCAACAGCGCCCTGGCCCCGTGGATCTACGCGATCTTCTGACCGCCCATTCGGACCTTTTCCACTCTCGCCAATTCCTTGAACGCTGCGTTGCGCGATCTCCGATTTCCCGCTAAATAGTTTCCGGGCCAATTTTGCTTATGGGGTTTTGAATCTTACGGTTCCACTGTCTGGAGTTGGATCGGGAAATCCCGAAGACTCTGACCCGGTGCGGGACGGGCTCGCACGACATCAGAAACAAGCTGGACCAAGGAGTCAGGCATGTTAATCAAACGTTCACTCACAGTCATAGCAGTTCTCTCTGTCGCACTATCAACAGTTCAGATCGCCCAGGCGGATTTCATGCAATACAACGGGCAAATACGCACCAAGTCCGTTGACGTGCGTGCGAAGAACTCCCTTGCCGGTCGGAACTTTCAAACATCCGCCGGGCAAGTGAAGATCGGTTATCAGGGCGTTGATTATCTCGGGCACTGCGTGGATGTCTTCGACAGGTCCGGATCGGCCGAAGTAACCGAAGCGCCCTATACCGTTCTGCGGAACGGCGGCGAAATCGCATACCTGTTCGAAACGAACTCACCTGACATAACAACCCGCGAACAGGCCGCCGGACTACAGGTGGCGATATGGGAATTGCTCTACGAGAAGAACACTACACTCGACTTCAATCTCGACTCCGGTAACTTCAAGATCACCAACAACAACGTGATCGATGATGCCAACGGTATGCTCGACTACATGAGAGCAAACATGCCGGACAACTATCTGCCGACGCTCGATCTGGTCGTCCTGCAGTCGCCATGCAAGCAGGATATGCTGATCGGGCGCGAGCCGCCTGTCATACCTGAACCCGCAACCGTAACACTCTTAGCTATTGGAGGTCTGCTGATCCTGAAGAAACGCCGTCGAACAGCCGTCCGAACCGCCTGACAGACATAGCTCCGCTCCCTGAACGTTCGTTGAATCCGTATCCCAACGCTTAGCGACGGATTCCAACGCGGCCCGACCACCCTTGGTGGTTGGGCCATGTTTTTGCTCAGGATCCGCAGTCGCCAGATCATTCCCCGGTGACGTCGATCAGGCTGTGGGTCTTCACATCCAGCGCGTCGAGCTTCGCCCTGCCCGAAAGGAAGCTCAACTCGACGACAAAGACCGCGGCGACTATATCGCCTCCCAGCTTCATCACCAGTTTGCATGCCGCCTCGACAGTACCCCCCGTGGCGATCAGGTCGTCGGCCATCAGGACCTTTGTCCCCGGTGAGACCGCGTCGGCGTGTATTTCGACGGTATCGGTTCCGTACTCCAGTTCGTAACTTTCGGATATGGTTTCGGCGGGCAGCTTGCCGGGTTTTCTGATCGGGACGAATCCAGCATCGAGTTCGTCCGCCAGAAGCGACCCGAAAATAAATCCGCGAGCCTCCACGCCAGTCACTACCTCCACACCGCTGTCGCGATATGGCTCGGCAAGCAGCCGCACGCTCTGCCTCAACGCTTCGATATTTCCCAGCAGCGGCGAGATGTCTTTGAAGATGATTCCGGGTTTCGGGAAGTCGGGTACGTCACGGATGAATTCCTCTATGTTCAATGCTGATTTCCTTCTTTCTTGATAGTGAGGTACTGCTGAAGCGCTACGGTATATAGCGACAGCATGTCCCGTCGTATGTTTGCGGTATCATTGACGTCGAGTTGTCCCGGCGCGACCGGATACATGTCGAACATGGTCACGTCGAACATTTCCGGGACGGTTCTCGGTTTGCGCCTGCGATTGATCGGTCCGGTTACAATGGCCCGTCCCGCGCGTACGAAAGCGATATGCCTGTCCTCGTGCAGGAGCGCAAAACCGTCGCCCGGCGCGACCCGAAGAATATCCCGCCCGAGAAAGCTGTGTTCGTACGTACCGCCCAGCATGCCCAGCAGGGTCGGTGCGATATCGGTCTGGGAAGCAACCGTTGAGATTCTCCGCGGCGATACGATACCCGGAGCGTAGAAAACACAGGGCAGGCGGTATCCGGGCACGTCGATGGCGCGGCTTAACTCGAGGTATTCCCCGTGCCCGTGGTCGGAGACAATCACGAACAGGGTGTCCTGGAAGTAATCCGCCTGGCGGGCCTCCCTGAAGAAATCGCCCAGAGCCCAGTCGGCGTAGCGGTAGGCGTTGAGCATCTTGTTCTCTTCGGAGTCAGCAGGCAGCATTGGCGTGCGCCCTTGCGGAACGGTATACGGTTGATGGTTTGAAACGGTCAGGATCGCCGCAAAGAACTTCTCGTCGCCCATGGACATGAACATCTGGTGGGCCTTGCGGAAGATCATCTCGTCGGGCACGCCCCAGGCGCCGGCATGTTTCGGACCGATCTCTTTCTGCCCGATGATTGTTTCGGTACCGCCGGCGGCGAGGAAGTCCTTCATGTTGTCGTAGTCCGGATCGCCTCCGGTTATGAACATTGTGCGATATCCCCGGGAGGCAAACACGCCGGGCAGCGTCTGAAACTTACCCAGCGCCTCTTCCCTCTCGAGCAGCGTTATACCGCCGAGGTCCGGATGTCCGACCAGCACCCCGGTCAGACCACGGGAAGTTCGGGCGCCGGTGGCGTACAACTGCTCGAAGAACATCCCGCCCCTGCAAATTTCATCGAGTTCGGGCGTTTGGGTCCAACCGTGGCCCAGCGCTCCGACCGGTTCGTTGGACTGCCCTTCCATGATTATGACCACGATATTGAGGTCTCGCATTTCCCGCCCGGTCGCCACGCGTCTTCGCAGCGGTCTGCCCGGTATGGGGGCGATCTGATCGCCATCCTGAAACAGCAGCCCCCGAACAACCTCGTGGGCCTCGTTGACGGGGGGCAGATCGTAAAACTTTCCTTCGTCCTGCCCGTCCTCGAAGATCGATTTGCCCGCGTGCCATAGCGAAAACAGAGTATTGGTGGACGCCTCGTTGACGAAATTGTTCGCCGAATGCGTCTCACTGCCCGGGCGGAGCGGGAAGCGTCCGAATGTCGGGCGGCAGGCGATAATGCACAGGACCGCCATCACCGCGGTAAGCGACAGGCGGCTGGCGGGGGAATTGGCGGTCAAACGCCCCTGCCAGCAATGACGGCGAAGCAGGCGATACACCACGTACACCCCTAACCCCAGCGCCGGAACCAGCAATATCAACCAGAAATTATACGTCTCCCAGACGAACATCGCCGTTTCGCGGGGATGCCTGGGATAATTCAGCGACGCCCAGTTCAGGCGGCGCCGGAAATTCACGAAGAACACCGCGTTGACGATTTCCAACACCAGAAGCAGGGCCATAACGATCGTGGCGTAGATAGTAACCGTTCGGCGAAAGATTTTGTTGAAGAAGGAAGCCGCCGGGACCAGCCCGAGCGCCAGGACCATCGGAAGCATCGTATATCCGACCACTACCGCGTCAAATTGAAAACCGTAACCAAAGCACACCCCGATCTCCCAGACCGTGGTATTCTGCACGGCTTCCCGACTGACCAGGAACAGCGCGACGCGGAATACGGGGAATATCAGAAAACTGTAAAGCGAGAGGATAAGAAGCGGGCGCAGACGGCGGCTGAGGAGAATATCGATAACTGGCGACACAAGCCACTTCCCGCCGGCTGCGTAGTTGCCCTGGTCGTGGTTTACACCTTCGCTCATAACCTGCTCCATCAGTTTAGCGGACGTGCGGGGTGCAGATTACCTCATGCATCCATACTATATCGTAGCGGTTGCGGCGCGGAGTTCAAGGGGCTTCGCTTGGAATTCCGGTCTCTATCTTCATCGGCTCGAATCGAGCCGGAGGACCACCCGCACCGCGGGGGGACTGGAAAACCGGGCGATGCGAACAGAATAAAAAAATCGCACGGGCGGCGTGTCTGAGCAGGACGCGCCGTCCGTGCGTGCGTTTGTCTCCTCCGAGCAAACTCGGGCAGCGGCTTTGGCGATATCAAAATATAACCGCTGCACCAACAATCAATAGCGACAAGGTCGCCGGTTAGAGCGTGGAGACCGTGTCGATGATCACTTCAACCAAGCCTGTGCCTTGGGGAACACGGACCAGTATTCAACTGAGAATTTCTCGTAACGATAGTTCGGCACAATTGTGTCCTGCGAATGAGCCAATGAGACAAGCATGAGCACGAGCAATCGTTACTGAGCTACTTCTCCGCAGTCTCCTGCACAGAAGATTACTTTAACAAGATAATTATACCACAGGACCCCGAATTCTCCAAACCAAAAGAAATGATAATTCTTGAGATTTTCGCCTGCGGATCGCCCGGACGGATTCCGCGATATCCTCAACCGGCTGCTTACACACTTACCACTCGATCCATTTATAACATGCCAGGCAATCTACGAAGCTGCGTACTGTGCTACACTTCGTGGCGCGATATGCTGCGCTACTGTCGCACCTTGCAGCGCCGCACCCAACCCGTCGCGACCAGAGTGACCAGGCACAGAGAATATTTCAAAACGTATCCCTCCGCATTTTCCCGAGCGACACGCCAATTTTCTGTAATGTCGGGATGCCATCTGAAGTTTGGCACCACGATTGCAATGTAGTAATGTGTAACAGTAGCCAGTTGTTGAGGCGAGGATCTTTTTTTTGGAGAACTGTTTGTAGATGTAGTTAGCCGGAGGAATGGATATCCCCGGGACTCTGTGAAGCGGCCATCTGGTTTCGGACGCTTTACATTCTCCACCTACAGGTCACGCGGAGATTTTGTGCAGGCGACGAGGGGTTGCCTGCCAGGATAACGCAACCGGTGTAGTTGCTTGCGCGAAGAAGTGAAGAGACCTTAGAGGAAATCTGACCAAGGAGCTTGGTTGTGGACGTGAGGGAGCCGTATAGCGGATCGGCCTGCGGGCCGACCAGAGTGGATCGTGCGCGCATCGTAACGGTGTGTGCCGAGGTGAGGGACATTGAGCCAATGGCTCTGTCGCTCAAAAAACTGAATACAGGAAGTCTGCTTACTTACGATCGCCCAGCGGAGTTGAGGCATAATCCACCGGTTGGTGAAATAGATCTCTTCGTGTTGATCGATCGGGAGTTTCTGGAGTCTACTGGCGACATGCTGCAATGGCTGGATCGATACTGGCCTGGCGCGGTCAGGGCGGTCGTCGGAGACAGAGGCTCGGGCAGACAGGAACTGATGGCCAGGATCGGCGGCGCGATATACCTCGTCGATCCGGTACCCCGAGGGCAGTGGCGGTCCCTGGTTCAACTCGCGGTTCAGCGGGCGAGTCGGGCAGACACTTCGGCAGCCTGAGGAGGGTTTAAGCTGTCGGGACCAGACGTAACGGACCATTGAGTTTCCGATGCATGCCGGAGGGTGTCCACCGGGGAAGGCAGGGCGATGTGCCGAAAAGCAGGAGCCCCATGAGGGCGACATGGCGTGGAGATAAATGCCCGCGCCGGCTGATCCCTCCAGACTCACAGATCAGCGTCGTTTGGTGGTTCCTGGGAGTGCAGAGGTATAGTTACCATCCTGCGCGTTTCGATGGAGATCATAGCCCATCGACGTATTCCGGATGACTCGTCATCCAGAACACGAGTGCAGAGGAGTGGAGTCTCAGAGGGTATCTCTGCTAAGGCGAAGGGCGATGAGGCAGCTGTGAGCTGGCTGCCTCTCGTCCCCTTAGTTAACAGACCCGGCTCAGGTCGGGAGACGCAGTACGCTTGAAAATAACAGAGATGTACAACGAGGGTGGCTCGATGTGCTCCGTGCTTGTTGTTGCAACGCGCTCGCTTGGCGTGTGGATCACGTTAGTCATCTTTTGAAACGAGAGATTTGTGCTGAACGTATGGTTGTTTCTCCTCCTATACGCCAACGTTCACAATATGCACGAAACTCTCTACCGACAGAAGTTTTTTGCTGTCAGGACGGGCCAGTAGAGTTGAGCGCCTACTGGAAGCTTCGACACTCCTCCTTCGAAGCGTCCCGCCGCAGCGTCACTTGGCTAGTGGAAATTTCTGTCAAAGGCGAAGGGCGATGACGCAGGTCTGAGCAACCTGCGTCTCGCTGCCCTTGCGAACGACCCCGGCGATTGTCGGGATCTAGATAGAATTAAAACTGAATACTGACTCGGTTAACCATGGTGGTCGCCGGCGGCTTGTGTGAAGCTGGTCGCTTGATATGCTCTCTTGCGGTCAACGAGCCCCCAACCACCATATGAAACGGGAGTCTTTAGCGCATGCACGGTCCTTTTCCTCCTTCCAGACCTGCACGCGTATTTGAGGCTCTCTATTTTAGCGGAGGTTCCGATGTGAATACGGGCCGGCGGAGTTGAGCGCCTGCCGGACAGCTTCCACTCTCCTCCTTGGAAGTCTCCCATCATATTGGTCCCAGTCTAGCCACTGGGATTCTCCGCTAAAGGCGAAGGGCGATGACGCAGATCTGAGCAATCTGCGTCTCGTCCCCTTTTTTTGCGCCCCGCCCGGGGTGTGCGACATAAAAAAGTGATGGGTTAGGCCAACGGCCGCGATAGGATCACTGTGGCAAGAAAGCCGTGGCCGTAACCATTTCTACATCCGCGTTCATTCGTGTCCATCTGTGGCAAGGAATCGCTTATCAGTCGACCGAAACGTCGTCGGCTTCGATTTTCTCTCTGTAGCCGTTGGCCTTGGTGGCTCGCCACCAGAGGATTTTGGGGCTCTTGATGACCTTCTCGGTGTTATTCTTGAGGTCTTTGTCTATGATGACGGCGTCGGCCTTGGGCTGGTTGGGAAGGTGCCCGTGGACCTGGATGAGTTCCTTGGTGCGGCTGTAGATGAGCCGCTGCCCGACTACCTGCTTGTCTCCGTCAGTGAGGTTTACATCTCCGGTGGCGTCGAAGAACTTCAGTGGTCCGATCTTCGGCCCGACGTCAAACGGATCCGCCGGTCCTGTAGTCGGCTGGGTGGTGGTCGCCTTAATTGCTTTCGGGGGGTCGAACCTGGCGAGCATTTCGTTGCACCTGAGATTTGTCTTCCGCCCGGGCGGTATGTTCTTTCCGTAGTCCGGTGTTTTGAGTCCCTTGATCATGGGCATGACAAACGCCCCGCTGCGGTGGACCATCGCCACCCCGCCCTTCATGATAACCACGCGTTCTTTCTGGCTGAGTTCCATGGAATCTTTCCAGTCGAAGACAGTCAGCATTGGCCTTTCGATGCTCTGGGTGTTGCCCGCGTCGGCCTGGGCCTTGGGGAGGGGCTTGCGGTAATCTTCGGCAATCATTCTGCCGGGCTTGTCCATGTTAACGATACCGCTGAGGGTGTTGTAGACCAGGTGCTTCCCCTCGAGCCGAACCCTTCGCATCAGTAGATCGTTGGGATCGCGGCGGTGGCTGGTGAGAACGACTTTCTCGTCAGCAGTCAGCCGGATCAGTTTTCGCTGGGAGTAGTTGGCCATGGTCACCGGACCGGGAGCCTGCCCGCCCTCGAGCGACGTTGGCGCGGCCGGTGCGGTTGTCGGCGCCTCTGGCGGTCGGCGGGTCGGCTCGGCGAAGAGGGCCTCCATGTCCTGACATTCCATGTGGTCGTCGCCGCTGTCTACGGTGACGTCACCTTTGAAATCAGCGGCGCTGTGTTCTCTTGCGATCCCGCCGACCACTTTTTTGGGATGATAGTCCATGCTCTTTGTCCAAGTGATCTTTATGGGCGTGGACTTTGAAAGCGTTCTTCCGCTCATGTCCTTGTCGGTCATGAACTTCATATTGCCCTTACCGATCACCTTGGCGTACTGGCGAGTCTCTATCACGTCGCCCTTTCCGGGCTTCTTAAACGTATGCCGCTCCTGGCGAAGCAGTATCTTCCGCCCGGCGAGTGTGTTCTTGCCCTGTGTGAGATGGGCCAGCGATCCGGTGAGTTCCGCGGTACGGGCGATGATGTCGCTTTCGAGGCGGTCGGCGCTGGCGGTCACCGGCTCTTTGCCCCGATTGTCGGTAACTTTCACATTACCCACAGCCAGCAGCGTCGCGGGCTTGACACGTTGGGAAACTCTCTCGCCGCTTGCGGCGTTGGGGGCCTCCTTGAAGGTGACGGTTATCTCCTCGGCGCGGATGTCGCTGCCTTCCTGGCGGGCGTAGGCATGTCCGGTGGCGAGGGCCTTTTGCGGCTGGACGCTACCGGTAGAGGTCCGTGCCATCCAGACCTGCAACTTGTCGCAATTCACAAAATCGCCGGTCTTGCCCTGCTTGAGTTTGACGTCGCCCTCGAAGGTGGCCTGTTTGATGTACTGCTTTTTAGTGATCTTCCCGTCCACAACTCGCTGCTCGGTCCCGAAGATCGCCAGGACCGACTTGCTCCAGTCGATCCGATCGGGCTTGTCGACCGGTTGGGTCGCCGGTTGGGTTGCGGGACGGGTGGTCGGGGCCAGGGCATCGGGGGCGATCTGGCGGGTCATGTGTCCTTTTCCGTTCAGCATCGCCTGCCCCTTGGCGCGATCAAACTGTATCAGTTGCGAGACGATTTTCTCGTTCTGGGCGGTCAGCAACTCCGCGGGGTTCTTGTCGTCGCCGGTCAGTACGCCGGTCTGAGATTCGTTGTTATAGGTGAAGTTCGCGCAACTGGCGGTGCTGTCGGAGTCGCTGAGAGTCACTGTCTTTCCGGTAGCGATGATGTTGTATCGCCTGCGAGAGGGCTTTGGCGTGTGTCCCTTGGGCCGGAGAACCAGCGGTCCGTCCCATTCTATGATAAGCGGTTCGGGTTTCGAAGCGGCGGGCTGGGTCGCGGGTGCTTTGCGTGTGACCGGTTGAGACGCCGGAGACTTCGGAGGCTCGGCATCATGCAGCGGTATTGGTCGCGCCGGTGTTGCGGGTTCCCCAGGCTCGGTCGGACCTGGCGCGTCTACGGGAACGGGGCCCGGGCCGGCAGGGGTAACCGCCGGCGGGGGCGTCCGAGGCGGACTGTCCCCCGATCGGGGCGGTTCGAACTCGAACGTCAACGACAGTTTCTTCGCCCCTCTCATGCGCCTGTCGCCACTGTAGACGTAGACATCCTGTTTTCCCGCGAAGAAATCGGCGACGAATACGTTGGATCGCATATCCCGCGTCGTGGCCGGTTTGGCAGTGGCGCCCGGAGCGGTGGCGGGCGAACCGGGGCGTGTAGTCGCTCCAACCGGCGGTTTGACGGCGCCTCCGACCGCCGGGGTCGGTTCGCCGCCTACTGATGCAACTACAGCAGGCCCGCCGCCGGAAGCGGCCGCCTCGTCGGTGTCGGTCTGCTGACCGGGCATCATCAGGACAGGAGATCTTTCGCCGGCGTTGTGGACGATCATCTGCTGTCCGTGGAGAATCTTCAGTTGCCTCAGTTCGCGAGGGCTTTCCGACCAGTTCAGCCTCAGTCCTCGACCGATAATATCGCCCTCTTTCGAAAACAGCGTGATGTTCCGGTCGGTATATATCTCAAGGTCGGGATTGGAGAAGTGGAGTTTCTCGGTGTAGATGCGTACGACTTCCGGGCGATGCTCGGGCGGAAGGGCCTCTCGCCGCCGGTGATCTTTCGACCGGTCGATGAATATTCTCACGTCGCCCTCGAGGAATCCGCTGATAACCCGGGGCTTTCCCTCGATCCACTCGGCCACCACCTCGCCACTCTTGGAGGTGATGGTGATCTGCTGCCCGTCCTTTTGGTTGAGCGTTACTTGGGGCCCGGTGAGCATGTAGACACCGTCGTCGCGTTTGTACCACTCCTCGACGTAGTAGATTCGTTTTACCCGTCCCCCGGCATCGCTCGTTTCGGTCTCGATGATCTCGAGTCCGGACCCGCCGTCTGAATTGGGCCCGGCCGCTCCGCCCTTCTCCTTGGGTACGAGCTTGGGGTTAACACCGTCATCGGTCCCCGACGCCGGTCCGTAAACAATGACACCCGGATATAACAGACTAAAGACGTAGATGACGGTCAGGACCGCCAAAAATGTTCCGCCGAGCAGGATAAGTTTTCGTTTCATTGGACCGGCTCCTCATTTTCCGGAAAGTATCGCTTCAGGATGTCCGGCCACTTCCCTGTGGCCTTGAGGATCAGTTCGATAATTTCCCGGACGCATCCGCCCCCGCCGGGCAGCGAGGTCGTGTAGGAGGCGACTTCTTTGAGTTCGTCGGCGGCGTCGGCTACCGCCACCGAGAACCCGCAGGCTCGGGCCATCGGTATGTCGGTAAGATCGTCGCCGACAACCGCGACCTGCGGCAGCGTAAAGTTCAATTCCGCCATCGCATCGTTGAGGACAGGAAGCTTGTCTTTGACATTTAGACGCACGAAGTCGACGTCAAGTTCCTCGGCGCGTCTGAGTACGGCCTCCGAGCCCCGTCCGGTGATCACGGCGAGTTTGCCCCCGGCGCGTTTCCAGTACTTCATTCCCGCGCCGTCGCGCACGTGGAATGCCTTTATCTCGTCGCCGTTGGGGGCGAGCATTATGCGCCCGTCTGTCATAACACCGTCGACGTCGAGCACGAGCAGTCCGATTCCCGTAAGGTCCGGCAGGTCAGTAGTATTCATGGGTAAGCGTCCGTGTAGTCGCTAGAGCGGTCCGGTCGATAAGTTATCGTCCATAAGACATTAGGGCCTTCAAACAAACAGCGCCGCGCATTATGCTTGTCGCCGGCGGTGCGGTCAAGTAAAACGGAAGTATGTTAGCAATGGCTTTATCGCGAATAGAAGATCTCCTGTTGATGGCCCCCCCGCTGCTGCTTAGCTTGACCATCCACGAATACGCTCACGCGCGGGTGGCGTTGGCGTTCGGCGACCCGACGGCCTGCGGTATGGGGCGATGCACGCTGAACCCGCTGAAGCATCTGACGGTACTCGGTACGCTGATGCTGCTGTTTTCCGGTATGATAGGGTGGGCAAAGCCGGTTCCGGTAACTCCTTACAACCTCCGCCCGCGTCGTTTGGGTTCGGCGGTGGTCTCGCTTGCCGGGCCGATGAGCAATCTGGCGCTGGCGTTTGTCTGTGGTCTGACACTATGGGGCGTACGAACCTCCGGAGTCGGGCAAACAGGCGGGGAATTCCTTGTCACCGCCAGCCACGTCATAATTTATACAATTGTCGCCAATCTCGGGCTGTGCGTTTTCAATCTCCTTCCTCTGTTCCCCCTGGACGGACATCACATCCTGCGTGAAATACTGCCCGAGAGGCTGCAGCGCGGTTTCATGGCATGGCAGGTGAAATACGGCGTGGTGCTGCTGGCAACGCTGATATTCGCGCCGAGAGTACTCGAGAACGTGCTCCGCCGACCGGTTTTCGATCCTTTGCGCGAGTTGTTCGGGTATGTGATAGGCTATGCGCTGGGGTTATTACTCTGAGGTCGAACCCGGGCGGAGCCGGCCGATTTCACGCGATTTCATTTTTTCCGGAACTATCGGGGCAGGTTGCACGTCTAAAGTTACGTTAATCGACCCACCGGACAAGGAGAGCCCAATGGTGAACATAAGCGAACTCATCGGCGAGTTGAGGGAACATCTCACCGAATGCGACTTCAGCAATCACGCTAGCATTGTCATCGGACAAGGACGCCCCACCACCGTGATTTCGACCAATGGAAAGACCTCTCCGAAACTCATCTGCGCGGTTGCATCTATCCCGTCCGACATTACCGACGCCAGGCAGGCCGGAAAGTTCATGCAGACGCTGCGACGCGGGCTGACGGGCCACTTCCGCGGATTCCCGCGCCCCAAACGCCTCGGTACATGCACGGTACTCCTGGGCGGTCGGAAACTGTGCAAGGCCCTCGAACCGCACAAATCGCAACTGATCGACCAGCGGGGCCTGCACGTTAACGTAATGCTGGGCACGGTCCTGGTCGATACCGAAACGTTCAGCACCAGGTCCGACATTACCTGGGGCCTGATGGACGTGGCGACGCCGTTCAGTAAAATCCAGTCAACCGTAGACAACTGGTGCGCCCGCTATCGCCAACCGAGTCGCATGGTCCCAACCGGCGGGCGAGCACTGAAAATCGCTTAGACGGAACAATATCCAGCAGTCAACGGTTATCCTGTCCGTAGTATCTCTCGGTACCGTGTTTTCGGAGAAAGTGTCTGTTCAGCAGTTCGTCTGATATCCGTCCCGGGTATGGATTGATCTGTACCATCTTGGCGGCCAGGCGGGCAATGTACTCCAGGATCACCGCACAATCGACGGCAGCATCGGGCGTATCGCCCCACGCAAACGGACCGTGACTGGCGACCAGCACGCCGGGGAAATGTTTGGGATCCAACTTCTCGATCGTGAAATGCTCGACTATCACTTTGCCCGTGTTGGCTTCGTATTTGTAATCTATTTCTTCGGCGGTCATCGCGCGAGTGCATGGAACCGGACCGTAGAAATAGTCGGCGTGCGTCGTACCGAACGGGTCGATGGCCTTGCGGGCCTGTGCCCATGCCGTTGCAAAGGCGCTGTGCGTGTGGACAACTCCCCCGATCCCGTCAAACGCGCGATACAACTCCAGGTGGGTCGGGGTATCGCTGCTGGGCCGCAGCTCGCCCTCGACCACACTACCGTCTTCCAGAGAGACAACAACCATCTGCCTGGGGCGCATCTGGTCATAGGAGACGCCGGACGGCTTGATGACGACCAGGCCCGCATCGCGGTCGATCCCGCTTACGTTACCGAAAGTCTGTACGACCAGCCCCTCGTCCACCAACTTCAGATTGGCGTCGCACACCTGCTTTTTGAGTGTCTCAAGCATTATTCAGTCACCTGACCTTCGCGCGGATTTCAAGAAGCTGCTTCATTACGTTGTGACAGTTCCCCGACCACCCGTCCGTACCAAACGCATCGTGCAACTGGCGGTACAGGGCGTAAAGCTCCCGGTAGATCTTGTGGGCGGCGGGATTGGGTTTGAAGACCTTGGCCTTCAAGCCGGTCATCGCCTTCTGCGCAGCCCGCACGCTGGACCAACCGCCGGCGCGCGAACCTGCGACTACGGCGCCTGCGATCGCGGCGCCCAACGCACAAGTCTGTCCGGACCGCGAAATCTTCATCGGCCGGCCCGTGACGTCGGCGTATATCTGCATTACCACCGGGTTCTTCTCGGCGATCCCGCCGCAGTTGACGACCTGTCGCACCTTGACACCGTACTCTTCGAGGCGATTGATTATCGTCAGCGCGCCGAAGGCGGTAGCTTCGACCAGCGCCCGGTAGATTTCAGCCGGAGTGGTGTAGAGGGTCTGTCCGAGTATCATGCCCGTCAACCGCTGGTCGACGAGTATCGTGCGGTTTCCGTTATTCCAATCCAGCGCCACCAGCCCCGACTCACCGGGCTTGAGCTTCTTCATCCCGGCGGTCAGCGCCTCGTGGCTTCCGGCGGTCTTTCCGCCCGGTTGGATGTAGTTGACGAACCAGTTGAAGATGTCTCCGACGGCCGACTGCCCCGCCTCCAGGCCGATCGTACCGGGCATGACGCTGCCTTCCACCTGCCCGCACAGGCCCGGAATATCCGCCAGCGGTTTACGCGCGGGATGCACCATGATATCGCACGTGCTCGTACCGATTATCTTCACCAGCGTTCCGGGCCCGACACCGGCGCCAACCGCGCCCAGGTGGGCGTCGAA
>CAZSLS010000139.1:0-18259 GCA_964607575.1 uncultured Planctomycetaceae bacterium
AACTGGGCCAAAGCTTTCGTTAGTCTGGACGGGTTGATTATTCGCTCAATGTCGTAGAGTAAGTAAATGCTGGGACGCTGGGAGGGGGGACAGCCTCGTGGCGTCCATATCTACAGCGATTTTCGCGATGAATTCAATGGCGGCAAGGTCACTCTGGCGCTAAAGGGTTTCCTGCGTTACAACCATCCACGTCGCGGTATTCAACCGCCGCGCGGTCATATCTCCCTGCAAATTGAGGAACAAAAGTTGCCCCCAATGAAATAGATAACCCAACGAATCGATATTGCCGCTAAAAGACATAAGAAATACGCAAATAAGCGACACATAATTGTTGTAAACCTGAAGGGTGCTTCTATTTCTTCGGTAACACGGTGTCGTGCCCATTTAACTTAATAAGGAGAAGAATTGATGACCAAAAAGACTGATGACGTGGAGGCCGTGGAGAAGCTCGGCAAAGCAAGGGATGTGATCGTATCTGAGCTACGCAAGACGATCGTGGGTATGGACGACGTGATCGACGAGCTGATGATCTCCATCTTCGCGCGTGGCCACTGCCTGCTGGTGGGTGTGCCCGGTCTGGCGAAAACGCTGCTGGTCAGCTCTTTGGCTGAGACGATGTCCTTGGGGTTCAAGCGCATCCAGTTCACGCCGGACCTGATGCCTTCCGACATCACCGGAACCGAGCTGCTACAGGAGGATCCCGAAACGCACCAACGTAGGTTCAAGTTCCAGAAGGGCCCCGTTTTTACCAACTTACTGCTCGCCGACGAGATCAACCGGACGCCACCCAAGACGCAGGCCGCATTGCTCGAAGCGATGCAGGAGAAGCACGTCTCTTCCGGAGGCGAGGACTACAAACTCGACGAGCCTTTCTTTGTTCTCGCCACCCAGAACCCGATCGAGCAGGAGGGCACCTACCCGCTGCCCGAAGCCCAGCTCGACCGCTTTCTGTTCAACATCATGGTCAAGTACCCAAGCCATACGGAAGAGCTGGATATCGTGCGCAGTGTGACGACTGATGAAGAACCCGAGCTCAAAGAGGTGGTCGACGCTGCCTCTATCCTCGAGTTCCAACATGTGGTCAGGCGGATTCCGGTCGCCGAGCATGTTGCCGAATATGCGGTGTCGCTGGTGCGGGCGTCACGCCCCAACGAGGCGGAAGCGCCGGAATTTGTGAAGAAGCTCATGGCCTGGGGTGCCGGCCCGCGTGCCTCGCTGAACCTGATTCTCGCTGGCAAAGCGCGGGCGGCCCTGCGTGGCCGCTGCCATGTTTCGATCGACGATGTGAGGTCCCTGTGTCTGCCGGTCCTGCGCCATCGCATCATCCCCAACTTCGCGGCGCGCTCGGAGGGCAAGACCTCCGACACGCTGATCGCCAAGCTCATCGAAGCCGTTCCAGCGGATGAGAAACTGCTCAAGAAGAAGGCTGGCTAAGCACGCCTGCCCCCCCACGAAAAATGTCCGAGCATCTGCCAGATGCCAACTACCTCGACCCCGAGTTGCTGCAGCGCTTGGGCGATCTTGAACTCGTCGCGCGCGAGGTGGTGGAAGGCTTGCGGGTGGGCAGCCATCGCAGTCCACTACGTGGTTTCAGCACGGAGTTTGCGCACCACCGGCAGTATTCGCCGGGCGACGCCTTGCGCACTATCGACTGGCGGGTGTTCGGCCGCACCGACCGTTACTACACCAAGCTCTACGAGGCGGAGACCAATTTCGACTGCCACCTGTTGATCGATGCCAGCGCGTCGATGAACTACGGCTCGGGGAAAATCAGCAAGCTGGAGTACGCCAAGTTTCTCGCCGCCTCGCTCGCCTATGTCGTGCTCAAGCAGCGCGATTCTGTCGGGCTTTCGGTGTTCGACTCCGAGGTGCGCGCCTACCTGCCGCCGCGTTCGGCGATGGGGATCATCCTCGAGATCGACAAGCTACTGCGTGACATAAAGCCGACGCCGAGGACCAATATCGCCAAGCAGTTGCATGACATCGCGCTGATGATGAAGCGCCGCTCCATGGTGGTGCTGATCTCGGATCTATTCTCCGACGTGGATGACATCCTCGCCGGTCTCGACCACCTCCGGTTTGACGGGCACAACGTGGTGGTGCTTCACACGCTCGATCCCTACGAACTCGAGTTCCCATTCGATGGCACCTGGCGTTTTGAGGGACTCGAAGGAGAAGAGTCGCTTACGACGCAGCCGCAGCGGATCCGTGACGACTACCTTGCCAGCTTCGGTGAATACATGGAGTTGCTGCGCGCCGGATGCGTGGCCGCCCACATTAATCACACCACCGTCGATACCTCTCGGCCGCTCGATACGGTGCTGAGCGAATTCATCCACAAGCGCGAGCAGATGCTCAACGGCGGATCCGCCGCAGCCCGCCCATGAGCTTCTTAAATCCACTGCTGCTGTTCGCTGCGATCGGGGTGAGCCTGCCGATCCTCGCGCATCTGCTCAACCGCCGGAAGGTCAAGCGCACCGATTGGGCGGCGATGCAGTTTCTCAACCGTAACGTACGTGTCCGCTCGCGGCAGTTGCGTCTTAAGGATATTCTGCTGCTCGTGCTTCGCTGCATGGCTCTTCTTCTTCTGGTGCTGGCTCTCGCCCGACCGGCCTGGCAAGGAGGGACGGCCAGTTGGTTCCCCGGCGAAGCTAGGGCCGGGGTCGTTATCGCCGTTGATGCCTCGTTCAGTATGGAGCACGGCGGAGAGGGGGCTACCCGCTTTCGCCGCGCCCTGGATCAAGTGGAGATCATCGGCGAGCATATTCGACCTGGCGACCCGGTTTCCCTCATCCTACTGGGTGGCGAAGACGAAGTCATTGCCCACAATATGGCCTTCGACCGGGAGCGGTTCAGCGCCCTCTTGCAGAACGCGAAGCCGGCCCCGGTTGGACTGGATCTCGATAGTGTTCCCAAACGGATCAAGGAGTTACTGAGGGATATGGAGGCACCGCAGAAGGAGGCCTACTTCATCACCGATGTGCAGGCGCGGGACTGGAAGCGGGCCTCGGCACGCTTCCAAGCGATGCTCGCCGATCTGCAAAAAGGCGCGGAGGTCTTCCTCGTTCCGGTGCCAGGTCCACCCGCAAACCTCGCTGTCACCGACCTTGATCTCGTCTCCGGAGTGCTGCGCAAGGGCACCACCGCCCGCTATCAGGCCACCGTGCGTAACTGCGGCACCGAGCCGGTTTCCAACGTTGAGGTCCAGTGCCGGGTCGAGGGCGTGCAGATCGACAGCAAGACGATCCCCCTTATCATCGCGGGAAGATCGGAAACGGTGTCTCTCTTTGTCCCTTTTCACAACGCAGGCCCCACGCGTATCACCGCAGAGATCGCCGGAGATCTCCTCCCGACCGACAACGTGCGGAGGGTGGTAGCGGTCGTCCGGGATCGCGTCTCCGTGCTCTGTGTTGACGGCTCTGACGGCGATGCGGGCCGCCTCCTGGTCGCCGCTCTCCTAGCACGGGGCGACGGGGAGCAGGACGAGGACTACGTAGTCCGCTCGGTACCGTGGATTTCGCTGCCTTCCCAACAACTGGACAATGTCGATGTAATCATCCTCGCCGGCGTCCCGGAGATCACCCCGGAGCAGGTCAACCAATTATCGCGTCATGTTAGGCAGGGGAACGGCCTCGTCTGGTTTGCCGGGAAAAATGTGAAAGCCGCCGCCTGGAACGAGCGCTCGGCAAGCGGGGTCACCCCGCTGCTCCCTGCCAAGCTAGGTCAACCGGTGGACACTAGCACCACGTTTGGCGCGGGTAGACCGCTGGATCCCGCCATGCCGCGCCACGGCGTCTGTCTTCCCCTGCGGTCCCTCCCGGAGGATCTTTTCAGTGAAACGCATTTCCTGACGCGGCTAGAAGTCGAACCGTTTTCCTCCAGCTTCCCGATCCTGAGCCTGGCTGGAATTGGCGCACCGATCCTTCTGGAGCATTCGCTCGGCCGTGGCCACGTGTTCATGTTTACCACCTCGGCGGAAACTAGCTGGAACAACATGGCGCAGACGCCGGTTTTCCCGATGCTGATGCAGCAGATCGTGACCTACCTCGCGGGCCGGGAATTCGAGCAACCGCGCGTGGTTGGTGATTCCCTCTCGCTGTTCTACGTCGAACAACCGGATGCCAGTGACGCGGTGTTCGACACGCCATCAGAGGAAACGATCACCGTCCCCGTCCGCGAACATCGCAACCAGTTTGTGGCCATGTTGGAGAATTCCCGGGAGGCCGGATTCTACGTGGCGCGGGTCAGCGTGCAAGCGCCTGGCATGCCGGTGGCGGTGAACGTCGATCCGCGCGAATCAGATGTGGCTTCGCTGACCGCCGCCGAGCTGAATACTAACCTCGAGGGGACGGGGGTCACGGTGGTCACCTCGGAGGCGGAACTTGAGGCGGCGATCGAAACCAACCGCACCGGACGCTCGTTTTGGCGGTATTTCATGATAGCGGGGCTCATCCTGCTGCTGGTAGAGAGCCTTTTCGCCGACCGCCTCCGCAAACGAAAGCGGGCACGCAGCAAACAACCGGATCCCATGCCGGAAATCCGGAGCGGAGCACAAGATGCCTGAAGCGATCCCAATTATCGGCCAAATCGAACAGGTTTTCTGGGCCCGCCCATTATCCACCGCTACCCTCGTCGCAATCCTTGCTGCGATCGTGTTGCTGAGCATCTACCTCTACCGCCGTCCATGGGGGATGGCGTTTTGGTTGCGGGCTTTCCTCGCGACATCCCGGATACTGGTGCTCGTCCTGGTCGTGGCTACCCTGCTTGAGCCGACCGCCGTCGTCATTGAGTCGCATACGCAAGTACGCAGCTTGCCTGTCCTGCTCGACGTTTCCGAAAGCATGTCGATGAAAGACCAGCGCAAGCGTTCGGAGGACATCGCCTCTGCCGCCGTGGCGCTGGGAATGGTTTCGCTGGAGGATGACACCGAAGCCGATCGCACAGTGATGCA
This sequence comes from uncultured Planctomycetaceae bacterium, assembly GCA_964607575.1. Taxonomy (GTDB): domain Bacteria; phylum Planctomycetota; class Phycisphaerae; order SM23-33; family SM23-33; genus BS750m-G57. Next base: position 4,952 of record CAZSLS010000139.1, read on the forward strand.
ATTAGACACGAAACAACGCCAGGCAATCGCATCTTCTTCGCGCCTGGACCTTGGTAAATCCGTTCTCACTCAATCGGGCCGCCAGATCTTCGAATCACTCGGCGAGTCGCTCGACGTCAGCTACCACGCCTTCGGTCAATCCCCCCGCCTGATCAGCGACAATGAAGTGATGATTACCGAAGACCTGATGGGGCTGGAGGCTAAGGAACCGGGCACCTCGATCACCGCATCGCTCGAGGCAGTGGTCAACTCTGGCGGAATCCCGCCGGCGGGCATCGTCTTGCTCTCCGACGGCATCGACAATGCGAAATCCCAACGGTCCGAGGTGGTGCTCCAGAACCTCGGCGTGCGCGGCATCCCGGTCTACACCGTGCCGATCGGCCTGACCGATCCGGACGATGTCTCGATCCGCAACATCGTCATGCAGGAAGTCGCCTACTCTGGCGACAAGGTGCCGGTCCGCGTCCAGATCCAATCCAAAGGCTATGAAAGACGGACAGCGCGACTGGCAGTGATTCTAAATGATCGACGCGTCTCCTCTCGCATTGTTCGCTTTGATGGAGGACTGCAATTTGAAGAGGTCGACTTTCGTGTTGATGTTTATGAGAAAGGCGCAGCACAGATCGACGTGATCATCGAGCCGTTTGACGACGAAATCTCGACCGTAAACAACCGTGTTTCGCGAAGCGTCCGGATCGTGAATGAAAAGGTCAACGTGCTCTACATCGAGGGTAATGCCCGATGGGAGTATCGCTATCTGCGTGCGATCCTCAAACGCGACCCGCGGATCAACGCTACCTTTATCGCATCCAATGTCGGGCCTGCGGTCGCACGGAACTCACCGGAGCACATCGAACGGTTCCCCGACGACCGAGAAGACGCTTTCCAATACGACTTGGTGATTCTCGGTGACGTCGATGCATCCTTTTTCACCGATGACGAACTTAGGCTGCTAGAAGAACTCATCCGGGACCGCGGTGCATCGCTGCTGATGCTTTGTGGCCCGATGTATTCACCCGGCTCATATACGGGTACGCCGGTGCAGGCCATGCTGCCAGTTCGGTTTGATACCGAAGCGGGGTGGGGAAAAATTGCAGAATCGGTTTACCCGGTGCTGACCCGCGAAGGCCGAAGCAGCCTGGTGATGACGCTGGAGAACGAGGTGGAGCTCAACGATCGCATTTGGAGCCGTATGGCGCCGATGGATCAGTTGCCTCCGCTGCTGTCTGCCAAGCCTGGCGCGACAGTACTCGCGGTGCTCTCCGACAGCACCGCGCGGGACCAGAGCTACCCGTTGGTCGCCTGGCAGCGCTACGGGACGGGCAAGTGCATGTCGATCGCTTCGGACCGGCTGTGGCGCCTGCGTTACAGGACCGGCGACAAATACCATTGGCGCGTTTGGTCGCAATGCATCCAGTTCATGACGCTCTCGCGGCTGATGGGTGAACACAAACGCATCCGATTGGAAACCGACCGTTCGGTGTACGCCGTCGACGGCCAGTGCCGCCTGTATGCTCATGTTTTGGATGACAGCTTTGATCCGGTCGTTCAGCCCGTGTTTGAGGTTTATGTGTCGAGCATTGATGGCGGGCAAGCAAAGCAACTCGTCAGCCTTCGACCCGAAAAGTCTCAACCCGGGCTGTACGAGGGCTACTTCGCGCCGCCCGACCCAGGACGATATAGACTTGAGGCCAACGAAAACGACCAGCGGATTTCCAGCACAACGGAGTTCCAGGTGACCGACGTTCGGCAAGAGCTGATCGACACCGACATGCGCCTTGCCCACCTGCAACGCATCGCCAACCTGACGGGCGGGGCCAGTCTCGGGATACGCGAGTTATCCAAGCTTAGCTCGCTCGTGAACGACCGGCTAATCACAACCAAGGTCCGCTCCGAGCGCCCGCTGTGGGACAACAGTCTCGTCGCCTTGCTGCTGGTCGCTCTGCTGGGGGCTGAATGGATACTGCGAAGAAGATACGATCTGCCATGACCAACGAACGCCAAGAATTCGCCCTCAAATCGCGCTTACTCGCGGTCTGGAGGCGTAATCAGCGCAGGAACTTTTGCGCCGGCTTGCTCGCGTTGTGCCGCTGGGGCATCCCTCTCTTCCTTGCAGGAATGGTGATTGACTGGCTGACCTACCTACCCACAGCGGGACGGGCGACGGTGTTGCTCGTCCTCGTGTGGGTCTCCTTTTATCAGGCGTGGCGACACGGCTGGCGGCATCTCCGAGGGTTCGAACCCACTCGAACTGCACTGGAGATCGAAGATCAGCACGGAGGGCTCGAGAGCCTCCTCGTCACCGCCGTGCAGTTTGGGAAGGCGAAGCCGACACCCGGTAGCTCGGAATCACTCTGGGAAGTGACCCGGCAAAATGCCGAGGGAGCGGCGCGGAAGTTGGAACCCCGCAAGATCGTAGATTTCATGGCGCTCCGAATTCCGGCCATCGTGGCTTTGGTCTTGGCTTGGATGATGTTGGTGTTCGCATTGTTCAACGGACCCTTCCTCGCTGCCGGTTTGGTGCGAATTTTCGCCCCTTGGGTGGCAGTTGCCTATCCGACCAACACCAAGCTCGACCTTGGGCAGGGAGATCTAGTGGTAAAGGAGGGGGACAGGGCCAGGATCCTAATCGGAGTGTCCGGAGTCGTCCCTGACAAGGCGAATCTCTACCTTCGCACCGGTGAGGGAGGTGCGCGCAAAAGGGAGATCCAGATCACCGACGGCAGTTGCGATTACACCATCGCCTCCGCCTCCCGTGACTTCAGTTACCGAATAAAGGCCGGGGATGCGCGCAGCGACTGGCACCAGGTGCGGGTGATTTCCGCGCCGCGGATCGAGAAGGTGCGGGTCGGCCTCGAGTTTCCCGTCTATCTCCAGCGCGCTACCGAAACGGTCGAGGCGCTGACCCTGACCGTGCCGGAGGAAACCAAGGTCCACTGGCAACTCACCCTCGACCGTCCGATCCGCGAGGCTGTTCTCCGCCGCGACGGCGAGGAGCCACTACCCTTAACGGTCAGCGACAGCGGCCGGCAGCTTATCATTGATGAGAAGGTGGATGCCTCCCGGGGATACAGCTTCTCTTGGGTGGATAAGGAACACGGATTCGATTTCACCAGTCCCCGCTATTACCTCCAGGTTGATTCCGACCAGTCGCCGCAGGTGGAGTTAACCTCGCCTGAAACGAACCTCAACGCCCTCCTCGGGCGTCAACTGGACCTTGCCGTGCGGGCCCGCGACGATCATGGTATCGGTGCCGCTACGATCACCTATCGCGTGAACCTGCGTCAGGAGAAATCGATCTCCCTCGGGACTCCGCTCAAAAACGGAGGCGGTGAACAAGCGCTCGATTGGGATTACCGCGAAGTTCTGCCCGACCTGAAGATAGGAGATATGGTGTCCTTCCTGGTTGAAGTAGCGGACAAGTATCCGGATGGTCTGCACGTCGTTCGCTCGGAGACACGGAGGATTACTTTTCTCTCCAAAGAGGATTATCTCAAGCAGATCCAGAAGAAGAAAGACCGCCTGCTCTCTCGTGTTCAGACGGCGTACCGCCAACAGCGCGCGGCGTTTGATAGCGTACGCAACCTTGAACCGAACACCGACGGCTATATGCAGGCCTGTCAGGTCGAAGCGATCCGACAAGAACTGGTGCGGGACCAGCTCAAGGGGATTGCGAAACGGTTGAAGGACTTGCTCGATGATCTGGCCGCGAACAATGTCTCAGATGCGCCTGAGGGCGAATCCCTCGAGCAGGTTCGTTCGGTGTTACTTGGAATCGCGGACACTCACCTGGCCAACGCGGCGTCCCGCCTGCGACACCAGTCCGGCGTCGCAGGGGGTGATACGCCGGAATCCCCCGACCCTTCATCCGCAGCACGTGCAGTCAATACCGCCGCTCGCGAGTTGGGCAGCCTGGTCTTGCTCCGATCCATTGATTCGGCACAGGAAGTCTACGCACGGGAAGCCCGCATGCTGGCGCAGGTCCAGGCATCCTTGCGCTGGCGTACCGTCCAGGCCAGATCGGCTGAGGCGGGAGTGTCTCTTCCCAAAGAACAAGCTGAGCTGGCGCAGTGGACCCATCGCCTGATCGCCGATCTTCAAAATGGGATGCGGTACGAGAAGCGACCGTTGGCCGTTCTCCGGCTGATCCAAAGCGTCAAGGATTTGCAGAGTGCCCAGACTGAAGAGCGGATGCGTCAAGCTGCGGTATTGGTTACGCAAGGCCAGGCCGATCAGGCCGAGCGTCTTCAGGCCGAGCTGGTCACTATCTTGCTCGATGCGGAGTTCAGTGTGCGCCTCAGTGGTGCGTACTCCACGCTGATCAAGACCCGAGATCAGATGCGTTTGCTGGTCAAAGCCCAGGCGATGCTCCGCGAACAGTGTGCCGGCATGTCAGCTCAAACTTTTGAGGCAAACAGTACTCAAGCCGGACAAGCCCAGGTAAAGCTTCGCAAACGCTTGCTGACCCTGCTCCTTCAGACCGTACCTGCGCCGCGGACCAAGCTCTTTGATGAAAGTTGGCCGGAGGCGCCCCCGGTTCAAGCCCTTTTGAAGGGCGCGGATCGAGCGATGGCGGATGCGATTGATCAATTCGCTGCCGGCCAACAGGACGCGGCCATCTCACGGCAGCGCGAAGCAGAGCAAGCGCTGACCAAGCTGTCGGGGCTCGTGGACCATTGGTCCGTGGAATTGGGGCTTCAGACACTAGGCCTGAGTACGCTGGTCGCCGTGACAGGCGAGCGCCTTGCCTTCATCGAGGAATACGAAGCGAAGGTGGTCGCGCTACTTGAGAAAATCGATATCGCTGCGACAGAAGGGCAAAAAGTCAAAGGCCTGGCCGAGCCTCAGCTTCTACTGGCCGAGGAGCTGGCCGCATTCAATACCGACCTCGTGAAGCAAAGCCAGTCAAAGTCGGATCAAGACATTCCGCCACTGCTAAGCCGGATGGAGCGGGCGGAACAATCGATGCGTAGTGCGCTGGCGTCACTGGAGGCGAACGACGCCGACCAGGCGATCGGTCACCAGGAGCAAGTGGCCGATATCCTGGCCGAGGCCTATGCGATCGTTACCACTCAAAACGAACAGCTCGGCCTGTTGCAAAGCCTCCTGATGTTTCAGCGATCGGTCGGATTTGCCATTGGCTATATGGGCGACATCGTCGCCGAGCAGCGGGACATGATCGTTGCAACCAAGGCGTTGAAATCAGACGACGCCTCTCACCTGTTGCCGATGCTCAGCAACCTGAGAAGGTGTGTCGGTGATGTCGCGTCGCTATTGGACCTTGTCGCATCACGCCTGGATGCCGGCACACCGTTGGCCTTCGCAGTCGCGGACCTTGAGGATACAGTGGCTTCTCTACAAAGCGGCGACAAACTCGACGCGCTTGATGCTCAGGACGTCGCGGCCGAATCGCTTGAAGAAGTAAATATATTGGCCAAGGCGGTGAGATCGCAGGCAGGCTACGTCGCTGAGATCGTGGAATTACTGCATACCTCCGTCGCGGATATCGCTATGCTGGAATACCAGCAAGAAGAGTTGGCACGCAAGGCCGGGTCGGCCGGGCCGGGACAAGAGAAAGCCCTGGCGGCAAAGCAGCGCGCGTTGCTTGCCAAGGCAGATAAAGATGGGCAAGTTCTCGTGTCGGTTACGGGGATGCCAGCGTATGCCGAGCCCGCCAGGTTGATGCGTGAGGCCTTGGCCCGGCTGGAATCCAACGACGCGCCTGTTGCTGCCGAGCAGATGGAGCTCGCGAGGGCTGTGCTCAAAGAGAACGCCGAATCCTTGTTTGCGGTGATCAGAATGCTCCACGGCCTGCCGAATATCGAGATCATGGAGCATGCCAACCCTGCGGGTGTTGAACGATTGGTTGATGTGCTGGCCGTCGCCACCGCGCACAAGATGCTCTTCCGCGATACGAACAACGCCGAGGCCCAGGGGATGAAAGCCCTTGCTGAGCAGCAAGGCGAGCTGTCGTCTCGTTGCCAGGAACTCTTCAAGGTGGGCGAGCCACACGCGATGCTCAAGACCGCGTCCACACACCTTGCTGCTGCGACCACGGCGATGGAGTCATCCGATCGGGACGCAATCAAACGCGATCAGAAAGCTGCGGTGCAAACGCTACGGCATTTCATCATCGAGCAGGCACTGATCCTGGAGACCGCCGCGCCGCCGGCGGTGGCTCAGGAAGGGGCCCCGGACGCTGATGGCGAGGGCAGTGACAGCGAATCGGACTTAGCCGCCGGGTTTATCTCCGACTTTGTGAGCGGTGAAGCGCCCAAAGATCAACGATCGGGGTGGAAAGTGCGGGGCGACCGTAACCGTGCTGCGCTGAATCAGAACTTCGCACGCGAGCTGCCGCTGGAATACCGCGGCTTGTTGAAAAACTATTACGAGAGAGTTGCAAAATGAATGTTATCAACAACAGCAAACAGCGTTATCTCACCACGGTCCTGTACTTTGTCACGGCCAGTTTCATCGCGGCGCCACTTGCCGCGCAGGAAAAGCCTGCAGATGTACCTTTAACCGTCGAAGCGCCCGTCACCGCGGAAGCCGAAGCGCCTGAATTGATCGAGGAGGCTGAAAAGGCCATCGAGCGCGGCCTGAAATTCCTTATATCTAACCAGAATAAAGATGGTTCATGGTCTTCAAAGAATGGTGCCTACGCAATCGGCGGCACCAGCCTGGGGCTGATGGCGTTCATGGTCGAGGGCCACTTCCCCGGCTTCGGCAAGTACGGCAAGGCGCTGGACCGCGCAAAGAAGTATCTACTCAAAAGATCCAAGGATTCTCCAACAGGCGCGATGGGCGTGAAGATGTATGAGATCGGCCTGTTCACCATCGCGATGTCCGAGCTTTGGGGAATGACCAGAGACCCCGAAGACAACAAGAAGATTCAGGTGGCGCTGGAGCGAGTCGTCGAGATCATCTTAAGATCGCAGAACCCGCTGGGCGGCTGGCGCTACGCGCCACGGCCCGACGCCGGGCAGGACACGTCGGTCACCGCGATGGTCTTTGTCTCGCTTGCATCGGCACGTGAGGCGGGCATCCTGGTGCCGACCGAAACGATAGAAAGAGTCACCGGCTACCTCCGCGATCAGGCCTTCGATGAGCGGAGAGGGGGCTTCGGCTACCAGGGCAAAGGCTACACCATCGCCTGCACCGCCGGGGGCGTCTATGCCGCGCAACTCGCCGGCAACCGCGAGACCGAGTGGGTCGAGGCCGCGCTCAACTCCCTTGAAAACGAACCGAAAATGTTTTCACGAAAAGACAACGGCCACTTCTACTACTCGCATTACTACGCAATGCAGGCGATGGTCCAGGCCGGCGAAGAACGCTATGCCAAGTGGTACCCCAAGATCCGTGACTCACTCATCACGTTGCAGCAACCGAACGGATCGTGGCAGGAGAAGGAGCAGGATTACCCGCACAAGACGCCTATGGCGATCATCATCCTTGGGACCCCGAACCGGTATATCCCGGTCTATCAACGCTAAAGCGCGAGTACATCAGATGACCAATTACCACATACAATCCAACACACTCGGACGCTTGCTGTACTTTGTTGCGTTGTTTGTCTTGGCTCTCGGACTGTCGGCAAATGCCAAGAAGAGTGAAAAGCACCTGTTTATACTCTCCGGTCAGTCGAATATGACCGGGGGTCTCAAGGCAGGCTTTTCCAAAACGGTCGAAGGCGCCTTCGGTAAAGACAACGTCGCGGTTGTGCATCATTGCAAGTCTGGTCGTGGAATCCGCTTCTGGGACAAAGACTATAGGTTTCCCGACAATTACCGGTTCCCCGGCAAAGGAGTCCCTTCGGAACGGACCAAGCTGCAGCATGGTCAGGAATACGGGCCCTTGATCGAGAAAACCCGTGAAGCCTTCGCCTGCAAATCGTTTGATACCGTTACTTTCGTCTGGATGCAGGGCGAGTCGGATGGGATGCGAGGTTTGGGGCCTGCCTACGAAAAGAGCTTTCTGAGGTTGTTGGGGCGAATAAAAAAAGACCTGAATCGAAAGGACGTTACCTTTGTGATCGGTCGCATCAATGACTCCCATATGAGAGACCCGAACTGGAAGGCTATGCGCGACGTCCAAGTCAAGCTCGCCGAGGATACCGACCATGGCGCATGGATCAATACCGACGATCTTAGCGAACCTGAACACGGCGTACATTTTCCCGGAGAGAATTACCAAAAACTTGGCCAGCGCTTCGCGGAAAAGGCTATCGTGTTGATCCGTAAGGGATCCGCAATAAAGTAAAAGAAAAGAAGAGAAATCAATATGAAATCGCCCTACCCCTCCATTCGTCTGTTGCTTGGACTCCTGGTAGCTCTAGCGAGTTTGCCCGCAGCTTCCTCGGCCCGAAACAAAGCGCCTGTGCCGGTGCTTACTGAGCAAGGCAAGGCACTTGAGAAAGAGTATGCCGGTCAACTTGATGCGATGTGCAAAGAGATATCAGCAGCTCTGCCTGAAATCGATGCGCAAAAGAAAGCGGCGTTTGAAGCCGCCCGTGCTGAGCTGGGCGAACTCAAGGCTCCGCGTGAGGATGACGCTGAAGCAGTGCATAGGGCATACCACACGGCCAAACCGCTTGCCGAGGCGAAAGCGCTTGATAACGCTCGACCACTGATCGCCGACGCCAAGGCGTTGCTCGCCAGCGACATCCTGGACAGCAAGCTGATGAAGGTCGCGATTCTTCGGCACGGCACGCCCGCTGGCCTGGCAGAGTTCGCCCAGCAGAGTGACACCCACAAAGCCCTGCTCGACAAGCTTTTCGCCGACGAGGCTCTGATGAAACGGATTCTCATGTCTGGCGGTGCCAATGGTGGCGAGTATGGCGAGGCGATGCAGGTCTACCACGCCATCCTCGAGGCAAGTGAACTGGCCCGCAAGCCGAGCATCCTCCAACGCCTCGCGCTGGGGACCGCTCTCCATCAGCCTTGGTTGGACGAGAATAACAAAGGAAGCGTGAACGGGATTGTCTTTACCGACCACAGCAACCCGGACGGCCAGGTCGCGCGCTACTTGCATTATGAGCAAGCTTACCTTGCGGAAGAACTGGACCCGCAGTTCAAAGATTTCAACGCGTGGGAGTGTCGATTCATCACGAACGACCCCTACACCAATAAAGAACTCACTTGGGTGCGTTCGATGCTTCGCCAGTTCCGCCCGGACCACATCACCAACCCTGACCAGAAATGGCGGTACACGCGTGTTGTGAAAAGCGATCTGCCGTATTGCAGCACGCGACATGACGACTCGCTGGGCTTGCCTCAGCAACAAGCCCTCGCGTTGGGTGGGATCTGCGGTCGCCGCGCTTTCTTCGGCCGCTTCGTCGCCCGTGCGTTTGGGATCCCCTCCAGGCGTTCGACTCAGACCGGCCACGCCGCAATGAACCGCTGGACGCCCGACGGCTGGGTGGTCAACTTCGGTGCTTGGTGGTCGATGAACTGGTGCGGTCCCCAGGGCGGGCAGGACTTCTACCTCGATTCTCAGGCGCGCGAGCACGAAGAAGCCTACATGCAGGTGCTCCGCGCCCAGTGGATCGGCGATGCACTGGAGCAGGAGGACGTCAGCCTCCGACACTATGGCCAGGGCGGTGGTTTCTGGGACGGTTTGGCGTTCTATATGAAGCGGGCAGTCGTTGAGGATGCGAACCTAGAGCAAGCGGCAGCGGACGCAGAACTGGCGGCGCTGAGTGCGGAAGAAGCCCGTTTGCTCGGCGAGTCGGACAAGGTCCTGGGCGATGGAGAGATCAAAGAGATCGAAATCGCCGAGGAGGACAAAAAGATTGTCGTCGCCAAAGACGGCACGATCACTGTCCCCGCGGTGGCCTGCACCGGTCCGAGGAACAACACCGAGAAGGTCGCGTTCCTGAAAAGTTGGGAGAACGGCATGCAAATCCACTACCAGCGGCTGGGCGTGCGCCCTGAACTCCTGAAATATACCGTCGACGCCCCTGCGGCAGGGAAATATGAACTAACCTTGAATGTTTCTACGGTCTCGAAGCCGGCTCCCGTCATTGCTCGGCTCAATAGACGCACACTCGTCAACAAGACGCTCCCTTATACCAAGGGTAGTTGGCAGCGCACCGAGCCTGAAATCATCGAGTTGCGAGAAGGAAGGAACACGATTCAGCTTACTTTCCGCGCACCGAACCGCGGCGTAAGTATCAAGGAATTCCAGCTCAAACCGGTGAAATAAACAACGACTTGACGTGACATTGAAAGAGCTTGATCCCATGAACAGACTTTCTCGGATTGCTGTCGCTTTGCTCGTCCTAGCCAGCGCAGGCGTTTGGTCGTTGCCGGTGATGGGGCAGAATCAGGCGGGCTCAATCTCCGGCGACAAAATCGTCGCACTTAACGCCAGGCGGGCCGAGGCCGGTAAGGCCGTGTCTGCAGCCAGGAAGAAACTCGCGATTCGGCGTGTGATCCGTGAAGCTGAGTCGCTGATCAAAAAGCATCCAGCCGCGCCCAACCGCTACGAAGTCCTGGGCATCCTCTTCCGCAGCCAGCAGGTGCTGGTCAGCCTGGACAACTCAGGTACGAATCGGAAGGCCTTTCTGGCGACCTGCGAAAAGCTCGCCGCCGCGCCGAACGAATATGCGGCGCTACGCCTCGACGCCGACCTCTTGCTGACGCAGGCCGAGTCGGCACGACAGGGTGGGGACTCCCACGCCCGCTCCAATGCGCTTCGTCCATTGGTCGAGCGCTACCGGGACACCGACGTCGAGGTGAAGGTGATCCGGGTCGCCATGATCATGGCGCTGGAATTCGGCAATACCAGGCTGGTCAATGACCTGCGAAAGGTCGTCGCCGAGCGGTTCCCCGGCAACATAGACCTGATCAATTTTCAACGCGACAAGCTGGCGGGGCAGGTTTTTGGCGCTCCGTTCATCGGCACTTTCGAATGGGGGGATGGCAAAACGGCGAGGTTCCCGATGGACTTTCTGGGCACGACCACCGCAGTCTATTTCTGGTCGAAAGACGATGGGGGCCTCGAAGACCTCAAGGAATTGGCCGAGGCATGGAAGAAAGCGGTTGCAGATCCCAAGATCGCCGCTCCGGGCCGATTCCGTTTCGTCAGTATCAACGTGGACGATCTTCCTGATGCGGGCGAGAGCATCCTTCGTGAACATGGGCTCGATTGGCCGGCGTTGCAGTTGAAAGGCGGGCGCAGTCATCCCGTCTACAAGGCTTATTGCCGTTTTTATCCGCGGGTGTTGAGAATCAGCCCAACCGGCTATGCCGCGATGTACTTGACCAGCGGCCGCAGCAGCAGGGGATATGAGCGCAACCTGCAATCCTGGCTTGCTCGTCAATGGACAAGGCCGGACTACAACAGTCACCTGCAGTCCATATTTGCGGGCGAGTTTCTGGTCATCGACCCCGAGGGTCCATTTGACCCTGCCGCGCCGCCGGAGTGGAAAGGGGTCGCTGCAAGAGAATCGGCCGCTCACAAAAAGTTGAAGCGCACCGACGCATCCGTCCCGGAGGAGAAGCTACGCGCGATCCAGGCATGCTTCATCGCTCCGCCTGCCCGCTACCACGCGCCGTTTGCCCAGGTGCGCGCCAACTATGAAAAAGCGGATGCCCTATGCCGGGAAGCGATTTCATCTCATTCGTCGGCACCCGACCTGTGGATCGTCCGAAACCGCCGTATCGTGGCACTGCTTGGGTTATGGAAACTCAAAGCGGAGTATAAGCATTTTTCCGCCGCCGTTGAGGAAGCCCAGGCCGTTGTGGATGCAGATCATCCGCCCGGCACCGACGTCATCGCTCGGTTCTGTTTGGCAAGGGAGTCGCTTCGCAATGCGGACGTCGATCCCGAATCCGTGATCCGCGGCTTTGCAGAGGCAGGCGGACAGAAGGCATCCGGGCCGGTACTCGCGGCAGCAGCGCTACTTGCACTGGACGTCGCCGATCGAAAGCTTCACGAAGATTACCGCCGGGCTTATCTGGACGAATACGCTGAACACCCCGCGATGTGGACAGCGACCGCGTTCTTCCTGGACCGCTACCACCGTTACTGGATGTACCACCCGCCGTTCGTCGCGGGCTGGACCTATGGGCGACGTCAGGGGCATTTCCTTGCGATTGGTGAGCCGGAAGATGCGAACCGCTCCCTGCAAATCGAGCTAAAAACGCTCGATGGCGATTCCGTCCGATTTCCCAGGAAGGACGAAGGTAAGTGGACGGTGATTTCCTTTGTGTCGAGTGCGGAAGGAAACAGCTATCTCTCCCGGTATGGAAAGTTTGCCGAGGAGCGGCCTATTGATAACGTTAATCTGTTGACCGCAGTGCTAAACGACGATGCGGAAGTGGCGCGTAAAGTAATAGAGGCAAAAAAAAGCACCCCCACTTTCCCCACTATGCTCGTGCCCCGCGGGATGCAGAACCCGATCGTACAAAAGCTCGGTATGATCGTGGAAGATGGGGAAGACCAACTAGCCCATCAGAAAAAGCCTAATCTATTGTTCCTTCGGCCTGATGGAAGCATCGCGCTGACGTTGTCCGGCCTGACCATGAGATTTTTGAAGGACAACGTGATTCAGAACGTGATCGAGTCACACGACGAGAAGATGGTTGACGAAGCGTTGGCCCGGGGCGACCTCGACGAGGCCAAGCGACTGGCCTTCGCATTCGCACCTGTCGAAGAGCCGACGCCGGAGGGCGAGAAAAAGAAGCCCGCACAGAAGATCTCCATCCCGCACCTGCGCAGCCGAGCCAAGGTCTATCTGGCGATGGGCGACCTCAAGGCCACCTATGTCGACGCCGAGGAAGTCTACCTGGCGGTGAACCAAAAAGCCGGCTATATCAGCATGCGAACGGACGAACTCAAAGAGACCGAGGCACTCCGAGAAACCATCCGAAAGAAACGCGACGAGGCGAAATAGCAACCCGATGAACTCAGCATGAAAGACTCCACTGATTCCAAACGATGAGACGTGGGTTCGATTCCCATCACCCGCTCCACCTTCATTTTAACCCACAAAAACAGTGTTATTCTGAATTTTCCTCTTTGAAAAAGAGCGAACTTACTACCAAAACTTACAACACTTCCATTGTTGTTCATGGTAGTCAGATACGTCACCTAAGCCGCGATTCCCGAGATAAACGTCTCTACGTGTTCAACGACCTTCTCAAGCACGCGCGTCCGTGTAGGGGCACGTTCCGCCAACTTCAGAGGCCGGTTGATCAATTCAATGATATCTGGGTCAGGTAGAGGCTTTTCGCCGGTGTAGACGAATCGATCAATCACCTTCTTGAGCTTATCGGCATCGAGCTGTTCCTCTTTCACCAGCTG
>CAZSLS010000140.1:0-18256 GCA_964607575.1 uncultured Planctomycetaceae bacterium
TGACAAGGTAATGGTTCTCTCATAACAACTGGACCGAAGAACCGGGGCAAGCCAACAGATAAACACGGATGAGAGACATTGCAACGGCAACGGCAACGGCAACGATCCCGTGGTTCGGGCGTTGCCGCTGCAAACCCTTGTCGTTAATCCGTGTTTATCTGTGTTCATCCGTGGCAAAAAGCCGTCGCCGTTTTCGTTATGCAATCTGGTGCAGGCTGGATTTTATCGCGAATGCAGCATATCATGTGCGACCCGCCGCGGAGCAAGCTGCGGCGACTGGAGAAAAACTGATGCGGATTGTCGTACCAATCAAACAGGTACCCGAAACCAGCGCCGTCAAAATGGATCCTGAAACCGGGACAATGGTCCGCGATGGTGTTGAGGCCATCGTTAATCCACTGGACCTCTATGCGATAGAAGTGGCGCTGGAGATTCGCGACGCTCGCGACGACGACAGTGAAGTTATCGCTCTGACGATGGGCCCGCCGGCCGCACGAAAGGCCATCGGCGAAGCGATCTCCATGGGCGCCGATTCGGGCGTACTCGTTTCCGACAAGGCACTGGCCGGCGCCGACACATGGTCCACGTCGTACGTCCTTGCCGCCGCCATCCGGAAGATCGGCGATTTCGATCTGATTGTCTGCGGCGAGCGGGCGACTGACGGCGATACCGGACAGGTCGGACCGGGGATTGCGGCGTTTCTCGACCTGCCTGTCGCCACCTACATCAGCAAGATCGAATGCTCCGACGGCAAGTCGTGCCTGCTCGACCGCCTGGTCGAAGACGGATGCGAGCAGCTCGAAATGGAGCTCCCTGCTGCAGTTACGGTCGTCAAGGCAATTGCCTCCCCGCGACTGCCGACGCTTCGCGGCAAGCAGCGGGCCCGGAAGATCGATATTCCCGTATGGGGCGCCGCGGACCTGGACGTCGAAAGCGAAAACCTCGGCCTGTCGGGCTCGCCGACGCGCGTGGTCAAGATATTCCGCCCCCAGGTTGCCCGCGAGTGCGAGAAGTTACCCGCCGGCGACGAAGAGGCCGTAGAAACCGCCGCCGACCGCGTTATCGAATTCCTTACCGATGCGGAGTTGATCTGACACGATGAGCCAGGATTCAAACAGCACAGAACCAAAGCACGCGGGCGTCTGGATACTTGCCGAGCAGTCCGGCGGGCGCATCGGGCGGATAAGTCACGAGCTGCTCACCCGCGGGCGGGCACTGGCGGACAAACTTCAGACCGATCTGACCGCGATGGTTCTCGGATGCGATATTCCCGACGATGATCTACAGGGGCTGATCGACCGCGGATCTGATCGCGTCATAGCGATGGAAGCTCCGCAGCTCGCTCACTTTCTGATCGAGCCATACGCCGCCTGCACCGCTGCGCTGCTAGATGAATACCGTCCCGAGATCATGATCGCCGGCGCCACCTCCACCGGGCGGACGCTCATGCCATACGTCGCCGTGAAGATTCATGCCGGACTTACCGCCGACTGCACCGAACTGGATATCGAACCGGAAACCAACAATCTGCTCCAGACACGCCCCGCGATTGGGGGCAATATTCTCGCGACGATCAAGACGCCCGTCCATCGCCCGCAGATGGCGACAGTTCGTCCGCATTCGACCAGGCCCGCCGACCCGCAGGACGGACGCTCAGGCGAGATCATCCGCCTCGACGCGCCGGGCGATCTGCTGACCAGCCGCGTCAAACGAGTCGCCTTCACGCCCAGCACTGACGAAATGAGCATCCAGGACGCCGAGATCGTGGTCACCGCCGGACGCGGTATCAAACGCGGCGATAATATTGCGATGGTCACCGAACTGGCCGATACCCTCGGAGCCGCCGTGGGCGCCACGCGCGACGTTGTCGATCGCGGATGGATGAGTTATCCCCACCAGGTGGGTCTCTCGGGCAAGACGGTGACGCCGAAGTTGTATGTAGCAGTCGGTCTCTCCGGCTCGATCCAGCACATCGCGGGCATGGGAACGTCCGAGCATATCATCGCGATAAACAACGATCCCGACGCCCAGATATTCCAGATCGCCGAGTTGGGTCTTGTGGGTGACTTGTTTGAAATCGTCCCGGTCCTCACCCAAAAACTCAAAGAAGCGACGGGCAATAGTGGGTGACGCGCGTTTTTGTACGGCAAGGAGACGCGGGGCCCCGGAGAAAGACTCACAAATCTCTATTTCGCCCCCTTGGCGCGCGTTGACGATTTGGATTCAGATTCGGGTTTGGATTCATGACGGCTGGTGGGGTAGATTCCGTCCAGCCAGTAAACGCCCCTCTGCCTGCGATACCTGAACATGACGTAATCGCCCGGTTTGAAAGTTCTAAGTGCGGTCTGTACGGGCGGGTCCGGGGTTGGGTTCGAGACGTTTCTCAGTTTCAGTTTGATCACCGGCTCGGGATCGGTAAGCCTCAGCGTGCGTTTGTCGGTCTTGATTTTCGCCCCCAAATGCTCGTAGCCCTTGCTCCTCCGGCTGAGGATTTTGACAATCTCGCCGTGCCCCAATTTTCTCGCCGCTTTAACGCCGGTCAGTACAAACTGGTAGTTCACTGTTTTGTACTCGAGATCGAGCAGGTCGCCGCGGCGGAAGTTCTTGAGTGCGTCGGTCACTTTCGCCAGAGGTCTGGATCGCTCGTTAGCGTCGATTTCCTCGGGCACGCGGAAGGTGCATGGAGTAACGCCGGCGTTGGCGGTGACGGTCATGATGTTCTGCTTTCCGACACGGACCATTCTTGAACGGATAAACGTGAACGCCGCCGCTCCGGATTTGGTCGGCATGCGTTTGAGCAGTGAAATGTTCGAGCCGAAGATACGGTTCCCGTAGATCGTGTAATTGAACTTGACCGAATCGCCGATCTTCAGCGTTTCGGCCAGTTTCTTCACGCTTTCTTCGGGCCCCAGCGTGACAGCGTCCGGATCTTTGTTGGGGATTATGATCTTCTGAATGCGCCTGCCCCGGTCGATCGCGACGAACATTGCAAGCATCGCGGCTCCATTTTCGATACGCATTCCCCAGTCGGCGAAGTGGGCGGCGGCGACGCCTTCGGCGGGTCTTAGTGTATGTCCGCTGTTTTGGAGTCCCATCCCCACGGTAACGTACCTCCTGTCGCGGGACACAGTTGCCGTGCTGTCAAGGACTGTACCGCTGCGAACGGTGTCGATTATTACATCCCGAACAACCACCTGGGCGTTGGCGGCTGCGGCGTGCAGGAGTATTGCGGCGAGTACTATGGCGAGTGTCCAAGCCCCGTTGAAACGATCCCCATTTATGCGTTTTGCACTCATTATGCGGCCCTGCCTCACTATTAATGATAGCAACCGAGGCGTCGCGAAACAATCACGGTATTCAAGATTCGGTTCTTGCCAAGCCCGGGTCCCTTCTCCCCAACGCCAGTTCGACGATCCCGAACCCCACCAGCATCCCGACGTAGGCGATGAGTATGTGCCAAGGCCACCCCCACGCAACCAGTGGTGAACTCACTTCCGGGGCCTCACGCAGGTACATGTAGTTGGCACCGGTCAGAAGGTCGAACGCCCCGATCAGTATTAGACACACGGTGGTGATCGCGAATACTCGCCACATCGACCCGCGCCGCGGGCGCATCTTCAACGCGCCGATCAAGAAGACCACGCCCACGAGGATCCCGCAATGGCAGATGAAGAACGCCCAGAACCAGTAGTCCGGAAAGTCGAACTCCACCGTGGGCGTAAGTACCGCTTGCGTCGTGCCCACCAGGCCCCAGAAACACGCCATCTCGAATATGAGTTGTCTGCGTGTAACCAACGCCGCTACCGTCATATACAGCGCGATGCCACACAGGTGCAGCGGAAGGGAACTCTGCACGAAACCAATCCATGTCTTGGTCTGAAATCCCCGCACGTAATAGACCACTTCATTTGCCAACAGAACCGCCGCTATCGTCCAGCAGAGAACTTTCGTGAAGCGCGACGAGTTGGCTTTCCGCGCGGCGCCGATGAGCAGCACCGGTAGCAGCAGGGTCAAAGCCAGGACGGCCAGATGTGATACGCCGAACAATTCGAATGCGGCCGCAAGCGCCAAATTTATTCGATCCTCGAGGCCGGCCGTGACGGCCTGGTGGTGGGGCGGCTGACCGGATAAATTTCGTCCAGCCAGTAAGCACCCTTCTGCCTGCGGTACTTGAACATGACCTGATCGCCTGGTTTGAGAGATTTCAGCGTTGTCTGGACGGGCGGGTCCGGTGGCGGATTGGCGACGTTTTTCAGTTCGAGTTTGATCACGGCCTCCGGATCGGTAAGTGTCATCGTGCGCTTGGACGTTTTGATTCGCGCGACCATGTGCTTGTAGCCCTTGAGCCTGCGCTCGGTGATTTTCACCAGCGTGCCCTGGCCCGATCGCCTTGCCGCTTTGACGCCGGTGAGCACGAACTGGAAGTTAATGGTCTTGTACTCCAGTTCCAGCAGGTCGCTGCGGCAGAACTGTTTGAGAGCTTCGGTTATCTTGCGGTTGGGGCGGGATTTGCCATTTTCGTCGACCTCTTCAGCCACGCGGAACGTGCATGGTATCACCCCGGCGTTGGCGGTGAGGATCGTGATTTTCTGTCCGCCGGAGCGGACGGTTTTCGTACCGATGAGTGTAAACGGCGCCGCGCCGGGTTCTCTGGGCAGGGGTTTTTCCAGCGTGATTCCCGCGGCGAATATCCGTTCGGAGACCATCAGGAAATGGAATCCGATCGCATCGCCTATCTTCAACGTCTCCGACAGCTTCTTGATGTGCTTACCCGGGTTGTAGCTTCCGCCGGGGTTTTCGTTGGCGAGTATCATCCTCTGAACGCGCCGCGCATCGTCGATGGCCACCGAAATTGTGCGCCTGGTCGTCCCGTTTTCGGTATGCGTTCCCCATCCGGCGAAGTAGGCGGTGGCTGAACCTCTGATGGGTTTGGGCTGCGGGGTCGATCTTCCCATCCC
Organism: uncultured Planctomycetaceae bacterium; assembly: GCA_964607575.1. Lineage (GTDB taxonomy): Bacteria > Planctomycetota > Phycisphaerae > SM23-33 > SM23-33 > BS750m-G57. The sequence continues at coordinate 4,959 of CAZSLS010000140.1, forward strand.
GACAACGGTTCTTCTCCCCGTACCCGTACCGCCGATAACGGTTTTCACGCCGGCGCCGGCTGCGACAGTGTGGAGGATTACCGCCGCGGTGACTATAACGGTCAGCAGCGCCCTGTTGAAACGATACCTGTTTGTGCAGTTTGGACTCATGATATGGTCCATGCTCACTATTAATAATAGCATCGGCGCTCGCCGGAAGCAATGATTGGATTGTTTCCAGTCGTTTCGACGAACGATCAGGTTCTCATTGCGACGGAGGACAGATGCCCGTTTGTTGTAGTGGGGAAAGAGCTTGTACTTGTCGGGGACTGCGATAAAATTGTTGAAAAGGCCTGTGATGTCTGTGGGCGCAGATTATCTGGAGAATTCCGCGTAGAGTTCGTGCAATTGCAGATTGTCGATGATGATGCAAAGAAGCACGTTCGGTGCGCTATAGAATGGAACTGAGTGTACGGAATGAATGCGACAATGCGTACAGCGGCGCTACTGTGGACCGTATTGACGGTGGGCTCAGTCCGCCTCGCGGCTGCTGACGCGAAGTTCGGCGGCGCGTTAGATGCAAGTAAGGTCTCCGCCCGCGCCGAGGCCGATGCGGCGTGTAATTCCCGCCCGCTCACCGTCGAATGCTGGGCAAAGGTCCGCAGCAAGGGTGGATTCAACATCCTCGTGGCCAATGAACCGAAGTCTTCGCGGGCGCATTGGGAGATCTACACGTATGCGAAGACGGGCGGGTTTTCGGCGTATTTCCCGGCCAACCATCCAGCCGAAATCAAGTCGTCCGTCAACGTGGTCGACGGGAAGTGGCATCATCTGGCGATGGTGATCGACGCCGGACGGATCCGGCTGTACGTGGACGGGCGAGAGGTCGCCAACGCGAAGGACACCCGCCCGGTCAGGTCGAAGGGCAAGCCTGGTCAACTTGCATTCGGATCGCTTGTCTCGGGTCGGATTGGCTGTGACGGCGTCGTCGACGAGGTCCGCATATCGAAGGTGGCACGCAAGATTACCGCTTCGCCCGATGGACCGTTCAAGGCCGATGCAGACACTCTGGGGCTGTGGCGATTCGACAAGGCTGACAAGGCCGGACGGTTCGCCGACGCTTCGAGCAAGACCAACCCCGCGACTATCGTGCGCCGCACCGCCCGTCCAGCGCGGCGGGGCGAGAACGCTTCGCTTGTCATCGCGCCGGCGGCGGATATCGCGGCACTGAGGAAGATGCTCAAGGCGGCGCTGGTCGAACTGTCGCTGCCCTCGCTGGCGGGGGTCGAAAAGAGCCGACCGGGCCTGCTGGCCGACTGGCACGAACAGCATTACCTCCTGTCTAACCGGGTAAGCGGTCGAGAAACGCTTCCGCGCGGGGCGGCCGATCAGGTTCTCGACACCCACGCGCTGGTTGGCGCCTCTGATGGCGACGCTCTGGGCGTGGTGCTCCGCCGAACCGGGGCGCTCCTGGCGCATCTTTCCGGTAAGGCCCGCGCCGCCGACCTGACGCCGCTTCGTCGCGACCTGTCAGCCCTGATCGTCGCGGCGAAGAAGGTGCCGCTCGCCCAGGTCGACAGACGGAAGGGCTACACTCTCGCGGCCAAAGCACTTCTGCGGAAGATTGCCCTGGTAAATCCGCTGGTGAACTTCGACGAGGTGCTGTTTGTGGCGCGGGGCGTGCCCAACGGGTCGCGCCTCGGTGGGCTTCGCGGTACAAATGATCGTCAGGGGCAGCACTTCGCGACGCAGTACTTTGGCTTCAATTCACTGTCCGGCGGGGGGGTGTTCACCGTGACCGACTGGAAGGGATCCCCAAGAATTCGCAATGTCGTCAAACGGTCCGCCGTCGCAAACGGACGCTTCAAAGGCCGAACGCTCGACGGCGGGGCCTACCTGTCGCCCGATCTGTCCTACGATGGGAAGAGCATCCTGTTTTCCTGGACGCCCGCCAAACAACTGAACTGCTACCGCTGGACGAAAGACACCACGTGGAGCATCTTTCGGATCGGCGCCGACGGTCGCGGACTGACGCAGTTGACCGATGCGCCCCATGACGATTTTGACGCATGCTGGCTGCCGAACGGGCGGATCGTTTTTATGTCGCAGCGAAGGGGCGGGTACATCCGCTGTTTCGCCCGCCTGCCCGTGCCCCAGCACGTGATGCACTCGATGAAGGCCGACGGGTCCGATATCTACCCGATAAGCTGGTTTGAGACCGACGAATGGCACCCCAGCGTGGACAACAGCGGTATGATCGTCTACACGCGTTGGGATTACACCGACCGCGAGAACTGCCTGGGCTCGAACTTCTGGATCTGCTATCCAGACGGGCGAGACCCCAGGGCGCCGCACGGAAACTATCCCTTCCCCTGGCACACCTTTCCGGACAACACCAACCGGGGCGATCAGAGGATCGGACGCCCTTATACTGAAATGAATATCCGGGCGATTCCCAACTCGCACCGCTACATCTGCACGGCTGCCCCACATCACGGGGAGGCGTTCGGGTCGCTGGTCATGCTCGACCTGCGACAGAAGGATGACGGTTTCATGTCGCAGATCAAGCGCATCACGCCTTATCCGCGGTTTCCGGAGTCTGAAATGCCCGGTCGTCGGCAGTACCCGTACGGTACGCCCTGGCCGCTGAACGAAAGCTTCTATCTGTGTAACTGGTGGGAGAACGTATACCTGCTCGATCGGTTCGGTAATCGCGTGCTCGTCTGCGACAGCAGCCTGGTCTTCGGCGGTAAAACCAACTATGACATGCGTCTGATCGATCCGATCCCCCTGCGCCCGCGCAAGTCGCCGCCGGTGATTCCCACGGGCACCAACCAGGGTCTCGGCGCCCGCCCCGACGCGCCGACGGCGACCATAAGCGTCATGAACGTCTACGATTCGGACCTGCCGTTTCCCAAGGGTACGAAGATAAAGTACCTCCGTGTGGTCCAGATCTGCCTGAAGACCAACGCGCCGATGGGCAGGCCCAACGCCGGCTACCAGGTAGAGAACATGCCCCGGATCCCATTGGGCATCGTGCCGGTCGAGGACGACGGCAGCGTGTACTTCGAGGCCCCGGTCCGGCGCCAGTTGATGTTCCAGGTACTCGACGAGAACTATCTTGCCGTCCAGTCGATGCGGTCGGTGGCGTTCGTTCATCCGGGAGAGCGGCTCAGTTGTATCGGATGTCACGAGGACAAGGGCAAGACCACAGACCGCAAGGTCCTGCCGGCGGCTATGAAACGCCCCCCCTCGCTGCTGAAGGGTGAGGTCGGGCCCGTCGAGCCCATCACCTATTACCGCACGGTCAAGCCGATCTTCGACAAGACCTGCCAGCCCTGCCATCGCAAGAAGCGCAAGGGTCTGCAGGATATGAGCTACAGGGCGATTCGACCGCACGTGTTCTACTTCGCCGGAGGGATGCGCGGAACAACGGGCAAGCCCGTCCACGGTGGTTCGCGAACCATTCCCGGACGGTTCGGCGCCAGGGCATGCCGCATGGGGCGGGCCATGATGGACAAGAACCACCAGAAGCGCGTCTCGCTCAAAGACCGCCGTCGCGTGACGCTCTGGCTCGACTGCAACTCAATGCGCCTCGGAGCCCTGCACAGCGAGGCCAAACAGGTCGAAGGCAGGGAGGTTGTCTGGCCGGTTCTGGACGTCGACCCGCGCAATCCCCAAGGCCTCGAACGCATAGCACGGAAACTCGTACGGTAGATGCCCAACGCAGTGCGTCATAATCGCCAGGGAGGATGTGCAGTATCACTCCAGCGTGACAAATTCAAACCCGTCGGCCTTTAGTTCTGTGATTAGTTCGTCTACCGCGCCGGGGATCCAGGATCGGTTGTATCCGCTCGACGGGTCATCGCGCAGGTGTGCTATTTGCGATTCGTTGGCGTGGTACCTGCCTTCGTGAAGGACAACTATCCCGCCGTCGTCCTTGCGGATGGCGGCAAGGAGGCGTTTTACGACGTCGTCCTTTCCGGACGGTCCGCAATTGAAATCGTCAAGGCTGATCGTGAAGGGCAGTATCTTCTGTTCGGCGGATGCGGCGTACTTGCGCATTGCCGGCGTTACTACCGCGTAGGCCGGTCGAATGCGAGACACCACGACCGCTGGATCCTCGAGGGCGGCGAGAATTGCGGTCGTTCCCTGCTCGTAGTCCTGGCGAATGTCGCTGCTGCCGGCTGTGATTGGCAACTGGTGGGAGAAGCTGTGATTGACGAGGATACCGCCCTTCGATGCGATCTGCCGCACGAGATCGGGATACTGTCGGGCGTATTGTCCAACTACGCAGTGGTATGCGGGTACGTTGTGTTTCTTCAGTACGTCGAGCAGCCGTTCTGTGGTGTCGGTATGCGGGTTCGGGCCATCGTCAAAGGTCAGCACAACTTTGTGACGGAGGTCGAAACTCCTGACGGAACGATGGGCTGTGCAGAAATTGCGAACGAAGAGCAATGCGACGAGCAGCAGGGACAGCAGAACCACGCACGTGGTTGCAGTGCTGATACCTAAGGGCTGGAAGATATAAGAACCCAATATCATGTCAAACGTCCGGTATTGCGGTTATCTAAGCTGCCGCCGTCTTCTGGGCCTCTGAGTCTGTGTCGAAACATGATTGACGTCGGTAATCGATGGAGCATCCATATCACCACTGCCGTGTAGAAGCCCGCGACGTGTGCGAGTCCGGTCAGGGCGATGCCTTCCGGCAGGCCGACGCCGGTCAGCAGCTTGTGGGGTGTGAGGTCCAGGAGCACCTTGACCGCAAGTGCTGCCAGGAGCGCCGCGTAACATGCTGCGACGCGTCTTGGCGATGCGGCCAGGCGCGCGAGGACCGCCCAGGCAAGTAGTCCATAGTTCACCCCCGACATACCGCGATAGATAACCGTGCTCGGGTCGAAGATCATGATCGCCAGCAAAATAGCGACGGCTCCCCCCAGAGCCGTCAATATAACTTTCCACCCACCGCGTGGTCCGATCGCCCAGCACAGCAGGATCAGCGCCGAGATATCGCCGGCAAGATGACGCCAGCCCCAATGAACCAGGTGTCCGGTCATCAGGCGCCAATGCTGGCCCAGGGTGATCTGGGTTCGATCGTACTGCAAAACCGCCTGTGCCTCGGGCCAGCACTGAAGGACAATGGAAGCGACAACCGCCAATACCGGTAGCACGATCCCAGGCGAAATACACGTCCGCCAGCGGGGGAGTCCAGTTTGTAATGCGGTTTTGGTCACAGTAATTCTCTTTCGTTAACACCGTTGGCCGTTGCCAACTGCCATGCCGTTAAGGCGACTCCGGGGCCGGGTCGGAGACTTCCGACCCCGGGCCACCTGTCTCCCAGGCGGTTGTTATACCGCCGGTGGGGCGGGGGACTGATCGCCGTCCGACGTCTCGCCCGGGAGCTTGCCTTTCTTTCTACGCCGGCGCTGGGCGCCGATCGCCAGCAATCCGATTACCGCCAGCGATATCGGCCCGACCGGTCCACCACCACCTCCTCCGCCGAACGGACCGCGCGAGCGGGGTGTGCTTACCGGTGCGTTTTGACCGGGGTTGTTGCTGCGGCGCGGGCTGGCGGAACTGCTCGGATTCGCATTGGCGCCGCGATTCCCGTTGTTGCCTTGCGGTCCAAGGTTCGCCAGCGCCTCCTCTCGCATGCCCTCAAGCCGTTTGGTCAGGCGGGTGCGAGCATTGCGGTCGCGGGCGACCAGCAGGGCGTTACGCCTGTCTATCCGCCACCGCTTGTACTCGGCGTCGTTTTCCAGCACGATGAACGAGGTGTACTCGGTGGCGATGGAGTATCCCTCGCCGAGTCGGACGATCTCTTCCTGGACGTCCCCCGACAGCGGTTTGGGCTGTCCGGTGAGTTGTCGCACCTTTTGCCAGGCCCACATGCGCTGGATCTCGGGGTTGTCGGAATCCTTCTCCGGTAAGGTCATTTCGGTGGCCATCGAGACTTCCCGCCCGTTGACTTCGGCGGTAAGCGTCGCGCCGCCGGGGGCGGGTTTGCGGTATCGCCCATACAAGCGAACCGGAGCACCGTGGTACAGGTTAGGCAGCTTGCTGGGATAGAGGTCGTACACGTCGCCGCCCTTGAAGTCGATCCGGACGTTTCGCATCGCCGGCTTGGTGAGTTTGCGTCTGAACGCCTTGGCCTGCCTGACGAAGTTGTCGCCGCGGGACAGAAACGCTGCCAGCCCGCCTGCGTCCCTCGCCAATCGGCCAAGCAGCGGGCGGTTGACCTCGTTGCCCACGCCCACGCAGAAGATGCGTGCGTTTGAAGGACGCTTTGCTATCGCCCTGAGCAACTGGGCCCGTTCGCCCTGCTGGGTCATACCGTCCGAGAGAATCACGACGTTCAGCGGGCGATCTTCGTCGCGGTACTTGTAAGCCGTCCGCAGCGCCGGGTCCAGCACCGTACCGCCCGAGGCGCTTCGTCCGGCGAGGAACGTTGCGGCGCCGGCCTTGGACTTCGCATCGGCCGTAACCAGCTTGTTGAAAAGCGTGGTCGGGCTGACGTTGAACGTAATGATCTCGAAGCGGTCCTTGGCGCCGAGTTCGGTGATGAATGCCTGGATGCAGTTGCGGCTGATTTTCAGTTTGCCTTCGTCGGCCATCGAGCCGGAGATATCGAGCAGGAACACGTAGTCCATCCCGGTGTCCATTTTCGCCAGTTCCTCACCGGCCGTCAGAGTCATGCAGAAATACCCGTCTTCGCTTCCGGTTTTCGAGTAGATGACATCAATTCCGGTTTTCGGCCGCGCGACTCTGTACGCCAGCACCACGTCGCGGTTCAGGTCGCCGCCGGTGGTTTCGAGCCCGGCCTGGTAGTAGGACTCGCCGTGTTTTGCAATTACGAACTGCTTTGCGTGCGAGGGGGATTCCATCTCGGTTATGGGGATTTCTGATTTCGCGTGCAGTGACATCGCGAACTTTCCGGTCGTCTTGGAATTCTTCCCACCGCCGGAGACCGTCGAGAGCGGGTAAACGTAAGTTATCCAGTCGTTGTCGGATTCGACTTCCTGGTAGTAGCGTATCTTGACGACCTGTTTGGCTTTCGGACCGATCGGGAAGATACGCATCTCGAAGGTCTTGTAGTCTTTCTGCTCGAGCAGGCCCGGGTCGACGCGGGTCTTCTTGTAGCTCTCGTAGATTTCCCTGGCCCGTTTCTTCTCGAGTACTTCGCCTATCATTTCCTTTCCGTTGATCCACATGCTGAAGTTCGCCACCGACGCGCCCCTGGGAACAGGGAACGTATAGAGCGCTTCGACCTGGCGGTCCTCGGTATTGCGGAATACTTGTTTGACTTCCGTGACGGCGATACCGTTGTTGACGGTAACTGTCACCTCGTGCGACTCGACTTCCAGCACGCCGCCGAAACCGCCGTCGGCCACCAGGAGCCCGGCAGCGGGGGCGGGTGTCGGGCCCGCCGCCACGAGCAACGTCGCGGCGACGAAGGCAAGCACTACGGCCCGCCGGGCCCGACCCCACCGGCCGCTTGTCCTGTTATTCGATCGTGTTGAGTTTGCGTTCATGGTTTGTTTCCTTTCACCTTTCTCTGTGCGCGCGGACGGAACCCGTGCGCTGTTGTGAGGGTGTGCGTCTGAAACTTTTTGCGGGCGTTCAACCGCGGCGCACCGAGCGCCGCGGCGCGTTATGTAGCGTGTTCTATCAGCGAGATTCGGAGCTTTCTGGTCAGGCTCACGAGTTGCTCGCATTCTTCTTCGGTGAAGGCGCTCATTACCTGTTGGACCATTTCCGAGTACAGGACGTCGAGCCCCTGGACGAGTTCGCGACCGGCCTTGGTCAGCGTAATGTGGTAACTGCGGCGGTCGCCGGGCACCTTGTTACGCTTGATCTGGCCGAGGGCTTCGAGCTTGTCGAGCAGACCGGTGATGTTCGACTTGTCGACCAGCAGCTTCTGGGACAATTCGTTTTGAATCACAGCCCCGTCGGATCTCGCCAGCGTGATCAGCAGGTTGAAGTGGGCCTCGGATGAGTAGTTCTCGCGAAAGAAACGCCGCGAGACCTTCTTCAACATCGCCGAAGTCCACCAGAAGCTCACCAACGCTTCGTGCTGCGTATCGGGCTGGGGCAGGGGAAGGTCAATTCTTGGATCACCGTTCATGATTGTCTCCGAGTTCTCATGCGTGCGGTTGAAACCAGCTTTCACGATAATGGTACATATAAATAGTTGATAAGTCAACTATATTCTCGGCAGGATTGTATGAAAGCTTGAGTATATTCCGTAAACGTAGTGAATATAGGCTGTTATGGATAGATAAAAAGCGAAGTTGTGAGAGATACGGCATGACAGGACAGTCGTTCATGGGCCTTCGGCACACTTGTAGAGTATGAGTATGGATTAAGTGATCGGCGGGGGATCGGTGGACTTCTGAGCGGTGGTGGTCTATGCTGTGGGGCTCGTCGGAATCGAGTTTGAGGAATCACGCCGGGAACTATGTAGAAAATGTCACTGATTGCTGTAGAAAACATAACTCACGCCTACGCGGCAGTTGAGATCCTCAGGCACGTGTCGCTGCGGATCGGCGAGTCCGATCGTATCGGCCTGGTAGGCCCCAACGGTGCGGGCAAGTCGACATTGCTGAGCATTATCGCCGGTCTGATCGAACCGCTGTCCGGGACGGTCCACCGCAGCGCCGGCCTGAAGATTGGATACCTGCCGCAGGACCCGCCGGCCCTTTCGGGCAGTACGATCCACGACGCGATGCTGGAAGCGTTTTCCGAGCTCCGCCGGATGGAGAGGGAGTTGGAAGAACTGGCAGGGCGGATGGGCGACGACGCCGACGCCGTCGAGCGGTACGGGCGGATGCAGCATGAATTCGAGGACCGCGGCGGTTACGAGTATCTCAGCCGGATCCAGCAGGTGCTAACCGGACTGGGATTCGATGAGTCGATGTGGGACCGCCCGCTTTCGAAGCTAAGCGGCGGGCAGCGAACGCGAGCGTATCTCGCCAGGCTCCTCCTCGCTTCGCCCGACGTGCTGATGCTCGACGAGCCGACCAACCATCTGGACCTCGAGACGGTCGAATGGCTGGAAGGGTGGTTGGGGTCGTTCCGCGGCGCGCTGGTGATTGTCTCCCACGACCGGTATCTGCTGGACAACGTGACCGCCAGCACGTGGGAGGTAGCGTTCGGCGCCCTGGAGAAGTACCGCGGTGCGTACAGCCGCTACCTCACGCTTCGAGCGGAACGATACACCGAGCGCCAGGGTCTGTGGGAAGCCCAGCAGGCGCACATCGCCAAGACCCGGGAGTTCATTCGCATACACATTGCCGGGCAGCGAACGAAAGAAGCCCAAGGGCGCCGATCGCGACTGGAACGATTCATCAGGGACGAGGCGATCGCCGAACCCCTGAAACAGCAGTCGATCAGCCTCGAGCTGTCGAGCCCCGTTCGCAGCGGAGATATTGTCCTGCGGACCGAGGAGTTGGCGATCGGTTACGATGCGGAGGCGCCACTGCTGACGGACATCGAACTCGATGTAGAGCGTACCCAGCGGATCGCGATTCTCGGGGGCAATGGCACGGGCAAGACGACGCTTATCAGAACGCTTCTGGGTGAGTTGCCCCGGTTGTCAGGCAAGGTGCGCACCGGAGCAAACGTCGAGATGGGCTACCTCTCGCAGACGCACGCCTCTCTGGACCCCGAGAGCACTGCTCTGGATGCGGTGGCCTCGACGGTGGGATGCACATATGGACGGGCCAGATCGCTGCTCGGTGCTTTGCTGCTCAGCGGTGATGACGGACTCAAGAAGATCCGCGAACTCAGCGGCGGGCAGAGGTCGCGCGTGGTACTCGCACAACTTGTCGCGCAGAAGGCGAACGTCCTGATGCTCGACGAACCGACAAACCACCTCGACATCCCTTCCAGCGAAATAATGCAGGATGTACTCCAGCGATTCAGCGGAACGTCGATATTCGTAACTCACGATCGCTACCTCGTCCAAGCCGTCGCAACGCATGTCTGGGCACTGGAAGATGGGCAATTGCACGCGATAGTCGGTGGGTGGCGCGAGTACCTCGCCTGGCGCCATCGCCGCCGAACGGCGAGTCCCGCCGCCGAGACCGCCGACCAGGGCAAAGCCGCCCGACAAGCCAAACGCCGCCAGGACCGCAAACGCGCCAATCTGGTTCAGCGCCTCGAGCGCAGGCACGAGCAGCTCGAAGAAGAGATCGACACCGCCGAAGCACGCCTCACCGCGATAAACGAAGAGATCTCCGCCGCCAGTGAAGCGGGCAACATGGAACTGGTCGAAACGCTCAGCCTGGAATACCCCCAAGTCCGCCAGCACCTCGACGAACTCTGGGCCGAGTGGGAACAAGTCGGTACGGAACTGGAATGACCGCCTTCTTTGTGCTTTCTTTTGCGGAGCGTTGCGGCAATAATTACTGTCGAATTCCGGTAGTTCGCCTCAAAACTGAAAGAACGGAGAAATCACATGGCTCAGGATTCTGATAACCCAATCGTAGTAATCGACACGTCCATGGGAACGATCACGGCTGAATTGTGGGCTGACCGGGCCCCTGAAACGGTCGCCAACATGCTTGCCTATATTGACGACGAATTCTTTGACGGGCTGATCTTCCACCGTGTCATCAGCGATTTTATGATCCAGGGCGGCGGAATGGATGCCGACATGAAGCAAAAAGCCACCCGCGCGCCACTGGTCAACGAGGCATCGGCGGAACTTCGCAATGACCGCGGTACGCTTGCGATGGCGCGGACCGGCGAGGTGAACTCGGCCACTGCACAATTCTTCATCAACCTGGTGGATAACGGTTTTCTCAATCACCGGGACGAGACCGCTCAGGGGTTCGGCTACTGCGCGTTCGGTGAGGTTACCGAAGGCATTGACGTGGTAGACCAGATCGGCTCGGTTGCGACCGGTCGCAGCGGTTTCCACGACGATGTTCCGGTCGAGGCGGTCGTGATAAACTCGATCCGCCGCGGATGATTTTCAGATGATCGCATTGAGGCGTTCGATCGCGTAGTCCTGCGCCGTGCCGTCGAGTTTGAGGGTGGCGGTTTCTCCAACGCTCTTACCGAGCAGTTCCTGGGCCAGGGGCGTCCTGTAGCTGAATACGCACATTTCCACATTGCTCTCCCACGGTCCGAGAATGGTCAGTTCCATCTCCTGCTGATCTGATAACCGGCGGACAGCGATCTTCGATCCGATGCCTACCGTATCGCCGGGCACGTCGCCCGAAGCCAGGGGGCGTGCCCTGATAAGGTCGTTCTGCAGTTGTGCGACCCGCCCGTTGAGGCGGCGCTGTTCTTCCACCGCGTACTGCCACTCGGCGTTTTCGCTGAGATCGCCCAGGGCGGCGGCTTCTCCGATAGCGCGAGAGTTTGCGGGCAGCGCCACGTCCACGAGTTCCTTGAGTTCCGCTTCGAGGCGATCTATGGATTCCTTTGTGGTCCAGATGACCGATTCGTCAAGCCAGGCGGCGACTTTGGCCTGGATGAACAGGGTGTAGAATTCCTCCCTGATAACGCCCAGCAAGGTCTCTCGGGAGGTGTCGCTGAGTCCGTTATTGACCTCGACCCGCCGCTTGACCGTAGCCGCGACGCCTTCGTCGAGTTCGGCGATGGTCTTTCTGAATGTTTTGCATCCGCCGGCGGTCAGGGCACCGCGGATCTGCCCGAACGTTTCGCGCCGTATAGTACGGTCGATATCGGGGTTGCGGTGCATCTCCTGCATTATCTTCAGCAGGCGCGACAGCAATTCGAGAAGTGCGGGTGTGTTGTCCGGTTGCTGGGCCGGGCCCTGCCACAACCAGATGCATATCTGCGCGTTGGCGACGGGGTCGGACATCGCTCTGTCAACGGCTTGGGCGACCACGTCGCCGTGCCCGGCGGAGCAGAGCTTCTCGGACACCAGATCCAGTTCGTTTGCCGAGAGCAGCGTCAGGAGACTGGCAAGTTGTGCTGTGGCATCGGCCCTCAGGGAGAGTGCTTCCAAAGCATTGTTGCGAATGGACGGGTCGCTCAGGGCCAGGACCGCCCGGGCGGGCGCCTTTGCTTCGCCCAGGAGTTCTGACGGCGAGGGATAAGATTCTTCGGGCGGCGCAAGCCCAAGTGAACAGGCGATACCGATCGCCAGCGAGGCCGTCAGAGCATCGGCCGCACGCCGCTTGCGAAACGAATCGGACTGGTCGGCGAGCGTTTCGATGATTGGCGAGACAAACGCCGGATCGATCTGGAGTTTTCGCTGCTTGACTTCCCTGACGTATTGTTTGAGGACATTGAGCAGTTCCAGCGGGACTCTCGCCTGTTCGACCGAGGCGGCGAGTTCCTGTTCCAGCGAGTGCCCTTGGGGGTGGTATACAACGAAGGTGGGGTTTCGTCCCTCGATTGTCAGGAATGTCGAGCGTTTGACGGCGGTTTTTGCCCGTGTCCACCAGTTGCTCCACTTATCTTTGGGGAGGTATCTGGGGACAATGGTATCCCTGAGTTCCAGCGATTCGACCTGCCCACCGCTCATTCTGGCCACGCCGATCATCACGGCGGTCGGATCGTTATTGACGAGATCTGTGAGGTCGTCGGGATGAAAAGCCCTGAGTACGCGGAAATCGGTGTTCTCGACCGGTTCGTAGTTGTCGGCCAGTGGTTTGGGTTCGAGGCTTATCTGCTGTCCGCCCGGTTCGGTCAGATCAAAACACCCGGTGAGGTGATTGAATCCGTCCACACGCAGAACTTTGTGTTCGTAGCGTCCGGCGAGGGCGGTCCCCGGACTCAGCGCCAGGCACGTATCGAGAGTGCGGATTGCGCGGCGCGGGGCCTGGTTGGATTCGAGTCCCGATTCGTCCATGAACAGATCGAAGTGTTCGGTCTCGGCGTACACTTGTTTGTAGAGTCCTGCCGCCGCGGCGCGGAGTTCGGGGTTCCCGGGCAGAGAGGGCAGTATGCAGCGTGCGATATCGAGGGCTTCTGTGGGCTCGAGTTGTTCGATGGCGTCGGAAATGAGCATTAGCGCCAGCATCCCGGCGATGTCGGGCTGTTCGGCATCGACGAGTACTTTGAGGGTCTCACACATTGCCTCTGGCGATTCCCTGGCCTCCATGGCCTCCATCCATTCGATCTCCACGGCATCGACATCGCCGTCTTCTATCAGTTGCTTGATTTTCCGTAAGTCCATTCTGTCGATTCCCGTCGCGTATGCGTCATTGTTATGGCTGAAAGAGCGCCTATCATCGCTTTTTTTGGTGTCCAGGTCGAGTACTAACCTGATTGTGAATGTTTTTGGGTGTGAGAAGTTTTTCTGGCATCATGCTGCGAGGGCGTTTTGCAGGAGCCAG
>CAZSLS010000141.1:0-18114 GCA_964607575.1 uncultured Planctomycetaceae bacterium
AAATGTGCCGTAAGGACTGTCGGAAAGTTCAAACTCTCCAACCACGGTACGATAGAATGGGCTCCCAATCGTATAACCGCTGTCATAAAAGTTCGCATTGTTACCCGGATCCGGGTCCACAAGAACATTGCTGGGAACCGTGTCGCTGCTGGTAGGGTAACCGAAATAGTTGCCCGCTACTCCTCCAGCTTTTTTATGATACGCTGCTTTATACCACTCGTCCTCACTGGGTAGCCATACTTGTGCTCCTGCCTTGCGAACCACGGTTGAACTCGCCATATCATACGCGCCGTCTTCTGTATCGCCTGTGCCTTGGCCATTGTGCATTATAAGCATGACGCTGCCCGATACATGTGAATTCGACTATAGCATTTTCTTTCGAGGCCTCTACATCTTCAAGACGCCCTTTGAAAACAATGGTATCGCCAGCATGTTCTTTGAAAAACTTTTGGATTTCATACGTGAATGATTCATCATTTATCCCTTCTGGCGGGAAATAAACTGCACTGAATTTCTTTGCTATCTCTGCAATCTTGCGTTGTTTTTCTGCTTTTTCGTCCGCCGCTTTTCTTGTCGTTGCTTCGCTCTTCTGTCGCTCTGCTACGTCTCTCGCTTGTCGCTGCTTTTCACCATACGGTGCCCACACGAAATAATAAAACAGAAAACACACCAAAGCGAAAGCGGAATAGGACAATACTTCTTTCATGGTCATGGTCTCCTACGAATGTCGAAACAATCCCATACAAACAAGCATACTCCATACAGATGAACCGTCAACCTAAAATGTCTTGGCGGTATCTCCCAGCCCCACATCCCAAGAGTCCCCGATTTTCTCTTGGTACAATCCATACCAACACAAGCTATCGCGCTAACACATAATGATTACAACATGCAATATCCAGAGGCGAGAGGCGTAGTCGGGGTCAGGGGGCGATCCAAATCAGTTTCTCTATCCCTTGACCGCAGGGACACCATATACTCCAGCATGTGGTTTCGATGAGGGGTTGACAGCAGTCATGCTTGACGAGATAATCCGAATGAATCGACACACGTTTGTGGTCAGGGAGATTCTGTGGCGGATACAGTGGTAACAATTGCGGCAAACCAGGCCCAATGGCTGGAGAATTTGCGCGTAGAGGTGCCTCTGATTTCAACGCCTGGGTATTGGGACGCTCTGGCCGAGAATATTGCAGATTGGGCGCGCTTGGCACCTAGTTCCAGATTCTGGAGCAAGGCAGGAATCCTTCTGAAGAAATGGTGCGACGAATACGACGAAGAGAAGGGGGCGGATCTTCTTCCCAGCGACTTGGAGTTATCCTATTTCTCTTACCATGTTCTTTGTTCGATCATTAGTTTAATGCTCTGTTTAGGCGGTCTCTTCACATGGTTAATTACGATGAATCCATTAGGCTCCTTCGGAACATGGCCAACGATTCTTGTCTTTTCGTGGGCGATTCTCTGGGGATTCTTTTCAGCAAAACATTTCCTTCATGTTGCCCTGGCCTATGAGATATATCCATTACTTGAAGAGTATTTCATGACCGAGGACGAACCTGAAAAAGAAGAAAAAGAAGATGAGGACCCCAAATTGGGATCCTGAACTCTCCGGGAATCGGTCGGTCCGTTTATCCGCGCCGGAATCCCTTTCGATCATCCCGATCAACTTCGAAGCCACGACGCGCGAAACTGCAAGCGGTTCACAGCTTATCGATCAAATGGGCCGAGGTATTCGGCCTGACTGCGGCATAATGCATAGTGGTCTGAATCGACTTGTGACCCATCCATTCTTTGATTACCCGGATGTCAACGCCCGCCATCGCCGCCCAGGACGCGAACGTATGGCGGAGGAGATGCCATTCGTTAGCGAAAACTAGCTAAGATCTGCGTGTCCGGCGGGGTTGTTGATGCCGCTTCTGAGGGCGTCAATTCATCCCCCAAAACAGCATCACTATCCCTTGACATATCTTGACTAATCCCGAACCCAAAAAGATTTTCAGAAATTTTGTTGGTCGAAATGGGAAATTTATTGCGCGCTGGGAATTCATGGAACATCTTGGCCTGTCGGATGTTACGAAAGTGACATTTTTGTTTGACAAAAAATCTTTCTTGGGGGGTGTCACAGATCGCGCCTCATTCGCCAGTATGTATGTATACGGAAGAAGAGAACGCTCTCTTTTTTCGATACGACAACGGCGGTTTTTTGCCACGGATGGACACGGATGGCGCGGATGTGGTTACGGCCACGACAGGTGAGTTGTTGTGTGGTGGGAAACGTTTTGTTCGTTTGAGGCGGGGACGACCAGTGATCCCGCCGACTGCGGGTTTCCGACAGTGGTCAGTGATCCGATTTCAGTAACGGATTACGGCGGAACGGCGCTAAGCCGCAAGCGGCGATGCTGCGCCAACGACTGGTGGGACGTCGGATGCGACAAACCCCGCACAAAGGCGACTGCGCAGACATCCACACCAATAGAGCAAGCCTGTCCCCTTTTTTCAGGATTTTCCGGTTTCGCCTTGAGGGCTCCATGAGGTTTAGACGCGATTGCCCCGCAAGATCGCTGATGCCAATCTTGACTCGCGGCCGGGTCGGTCGTATGCTGCGGGCAGGTTGTAATCATCCGGCTGACTTAACCTGAAGGAGACCGAACATGTATGCTATTCGAGTACTGCTGCTTTCACTGATCGCGGGCGCGGCGTTGTTCTGCGGGTGCCTGCCGATCGAACTGAGCGTCTCCAAAGACGGGCAGATCCTGATCCCGCGCGAGGAAGGGTTTTGCAGCTTCGACCCGGCCAGCGGCGCCGTCAAGAAGATATACGTTCCGAAGTCGGACAAGCCGGCGATGGGCCTGTTCGCCCCGGACGCCAAGAGCATACTGGCGATCAGCGAGAGTTCCGGCGGGGGGATGGGAAGCAGCTTTTCGGTGGCGGTCGTCAGCAGATCGGGCGGGGCGCCGAGGGAACTGCTGAAGGCCTCAAACCTGACGTATGCACGCTGGAGTCCGGATGGTAGTAAGGTCGCCTTGACGCGAGTGGCGGACAAGAAGAAGGCCCCGCTCGGAGAACAGTTGCCCGAGTTGATGCTGGCCTCGGCGGCTGCGGCGGGGTCCAAAGTGCTTGCCGGTAACGTCAGCAAGCTGGTCCGGTGGTTCCCCGATTCGAAGTCCGTGCTGAGCTTTCAGATTGCATCGAAGAGCAAGGATACCGGACTGTATTCGGGCCAGTTGGTCAAGATCGATATCGCTTCGGGCAAGGCCACCGCGCTTGTGCAGGTCATGGGCGGGCAGGCTGTATTTTTCGATCTGTCGCCCGACGGAAAGAGCGTGTTGTTCACGGCCATCGAATCGATGAAAGTAGGCGGAAAATTGCCCGCCAAGCCGAAAAACAACGATACGAAACTCTTCAAAATCGACGTCGCTTCCGGTGCTATAGTCAAGGTCGCCGACGACGCGATCTATGCCATCTACTCGCCCAAGGGCACGAAAGTACTCGTTGGTCAGCCCGGGAACAACGCGGTTTCGCTGAAGGTCGGCGGCGCGGATCTCAAAGCCTTCAAGACGATCGCCAAAGGTGTAGTCAAGTCCGCCGGCGATGGACCGGGCAGCGCCGATTTCTACCCGTCGTGGTTCGACGAGAAGACCATCGTGTTCCTCTCGAAGCACGCGGAGTACGGTACCGCCGGTAAGAACCTCCACCTGATAAGCATAGGTGCAGACGGTAAAGGCCGCAAAGACCTTCAGAATGCGATCAGCGCCGGGGTCGCCAAATAGTTCGCGTCTATCCCTGGTTGACGGTCGCCAGCGATTCTTCCGGCGCGGCGCAGGGCCTTCCGTCCGCGTTCATTTGAGCGATCAGTTCTTCCAGGACCGTGTCGGCGACCTCCACGGGGACCTGACAGGTTCCGACGCGCGGGTGTCCGCCGCCGCCGTGAGCGAGCATAAGTGAACCGACGTTCGTGTTCGACGTCCTGTTAATGATGCTGTGCCCGCAGGTCATCACGATGTTCTGCTTCTGGAAGCCCCACATCACCTGGATCGAGATGTTCTGCTCGGGATAGAGGCTGTAGAGCATGAAGCGGTTGCCCGTGTAGATCTCTTCGGTGTCTCTGAGGTCCATTACGATCACGTTATCGTGTACGGCCGTGTTGGCCGCCACCATCTGGCGGAAGAGCTTGTCCTGCTCGAAGTACCGAACCACTCGCTCGCGAACGTCCGGTATCAGCAGTATCTCCCTGACGGACATGGTGCGACAGTATTCGATCATGTCCAGCATCAACTGGTAATTGCTGATGCGGTAGTCTCTGTATCGCCCCAGACCGGTTCGCGGATCGATGATGAACGACAGCAGCACCCATCCGGAGGGATTGAGAATCTCATCGACGCTCAGGTCGGCGGAGTCGGCTTTGTCGGCGGCGCAGACCAGATCCTGCAGATGCGTACTTCCGAACGTTTCGACCCGCCCGTAATGATTGTAGATCACGCGGGTGGCGCTGGGGGAAGCGATGTCGCTGACGCCGAAGAAATCACCGTATGCCCGGCGTTCCTCTTCGCTTGAATGATGGTCGAACCACAGTCCGCATCCGGGCACGTAAGGTACGTTGGCCAGAACGTCATTGGGCGTGACCTCGACCTTACCGTCCTGCATGTCTTTTGGATGGACGAATTTTATGTCATCAATCACACCGATTTCTCTGAGAAGCGCGGCGCAGCCTAATCCGTCGAAATCAGATCGTGTCAAAAGTCTCATGGTAATTCTCCTTGTTAGCACGCGGACCCGGTAAGGGATCGCAGCATATAGCATATACTGTTGTATCGTGCGGATTCAGAGGCGACATTAGTACCGGTTGGAGGCGGGATATGACGGACCGGGGGGGATTCCCGGAATAATTGTTCACCAGGAATCGCTCTTGGCGAAAGTGGGGTTCCGTGGTATACTCAAGCGTTGCGCTCCGGATTGTCTGACGGAGGGTGATTTGGAGACAGAAAACATGTGTTTCGTCGAGGCCGGCGATTCCCTTGTAACGAGATGGTACTCTCCGTCAGGAGGCCGCAGTGACGAGCGACGATAGAAGCATATCCCGGAGGCTTCCGGTTCTCGAGGCACTCGAGCCGCGTCTGCTGCTCAACGGCGACGTCATGATCTCGGAGTTCATGGCCCTCAACAAGAACGGTTTGCTTGATGGGGACGATCTGCACTCAGACTGGCTGGAGATTCACAATTCCGGAACCGCCGCAGTTGATCTTACCGACTGGGAACTCAAGGACGGCGCCGATACATGGACGTTTCCGAGCATATCGCTCGGGCCGGGTGAGTTCCGTGTGATCTTTGCCTCCAACGGCCGGGAGGACGTAGTCGATCCTGTGGATCCCTATATGGACCCGGCGGGCAATCTGCATACGAATTTCAAACTCAGGGGCAGTGGGGAGTATCTCGGGCTCTACGATAATCTCGGCGCAGTTGTTCACGAATACGACGAGTACCCCCAGCAGTTCGATGATATCTCATACGGTATCGCGCAGAACGTCGAGACCACCGAGTTCGTTGTTTCCGGCGACACCGCCCGGTACATCATCCCCGATGGCGACCCTGGAAACTGGACGGAAAACGGTTTCGTAGACAGTGACTGGGACACCGGCGATACCGGTATCGGATTCTCGGACCTGGTCGCAGGTTTTGCGGTCAAGAACTTCAAAGCCAACGTTTCGGTCGGTAATCTGGCCACGGCGTTGCAGGTCATCGATAACCCGGGGATGCAGTCGTATATCAACACCGCAAACGTGCCGATCGTAAATTTTCTCAATAGCGGCGGGGCGGGGCATTACACGGCCGGTCAGACCAACTATCCCGGCTTTACCGGTGATATGGACCAGTTTGTCATCGAGGCTCTGGCCATGATAACGATTCCCGCGGCCGGCCAGTGGGCGTTCGGCGTAAACAGCGACGATGGGTTCTCGCTGGAACTGGACAACGGAGCCGACAACTTCTACATGGAGTTTACCGGCGGGCGGGGCGCCGGCGACACCATAAGCACGTTCAATATCACCACTGCGGGGATATACAATCTCCGCCTGGTGCAGTTCGAAGGCGGCGGCGGGTCGTCTTGCGAGTTGTTCGCCGCGCAGGGCGCACACGGAGGTTTCAACGCCGGCGCGTTCGATCTGGTCGGCGACACAGCCAACGGCGGTCTGGCGGTATACAGCGAGCCGGTTGACGGGGGCGGCGGGGGAGGAGGCGCTTTTTCCGATCTGATCGAGACGAACGTGGAAGACGTGATGAAGGATGTCAACTCTTCAGCGTACGTTCGCATTCCGTTCACCGTGAGCGACCCTTCGCAAGTCGAGTCGCTGACGCTGAAGATGAAGTACGACGATGGATACGTCGCGTATCTCAACGGTGTGGAAATCGCCCGAAGGAACGCTCCGGCGACGCCGTTGTGGAGTTCGAACGCCACCGGCGAACGCACCGACGCGCAGGCCGCCGCATGGGAGAACGTCAACGCTTCGGGCTACATCAACGAGTTGGTTACCGGTGAAAATGTTCTGGCGATTCACGGTTTGAATTTCGCCACCGACGACGGCGACTTCCTGCTATTACCGGAACTCGTCGAAGTTACCTATCTCGGACTCGGCGAGCACTTCTTCGCTACAGACACTCCGGGCGAAGCGAATACCGAGGAGTTCTGGCTTTACGTGGAGAATGTCGACTTCAGCCACGAGCGGGGATTCCACGACGATCCGTTCGACCTTACTCTCACCACCGATACCGCCGGTGCGGAAATATACTACACCACTGACGGTTCGGCCCCGAATGATACCGACGGCGTGTTGTACGTCGCCCCGATCTCTGTCACCACCACCACGGCTGTCCGCGCGACAGCTTACAAGTCCGGCCATGCGTCCGCGGATTCCGTAACGCACACATATATTTTCCTTGAAGACGTTCTCCAGCAGCCGGACTATCCGGCGGGTTTTCCCGCGACATGGAAAGGTGTTGCCTCTAACTACGGGGTTAATCCGAACATCGTCAATCATCCGGAATACGGCCTGACGATCAGGGATGACATGCGAGCGGTTCCGACTGTTTCGATCGTGACTTCCGTGGAAGACATGTTCGGCGATACGGGCATCTACTCCAATCCGGGCGGTCGAGGACAGGCCTGGGAGAGGCCCGCATCGGTCGAGTGGTTCAATACCGACGGTTCAACCCTCTTCCAAGTCAACGCCGGCGTGCGAATTGTCGGCGGCGCCAGCCGCGGAACCGGCACTAAGAAGCACTCCTTCCGACTTGCTTTCAAGAGCATGTACGGACCGGCAACGCTCAATTACCCTGTTTTCGAGGACACTGATCTCGAAGAGTTCAATACAATCACCTTCCGTGCGGGTTTCAACGACACCTTTTGGGGCGGAACGATGCTGCAGGATCGCTGGGCCCACGAGAGACAAATTGCCGCCGGGGGCCTCGCCGGGCATGGTCGCTTCGTTCACCTTTACATTGATGGTCTGTACTGGGGGCTGTACAACCCCCTGGAACGGACCGACGATGCATTCGCCGCCAGTTACCTCGGAGGCGATAAGGAGGATTACGACTACTACACCAACCAGGGCATCAGCGAGGGCAATTCCACCGCCTGGAACCTGTTGCACTCACTTGCCAACGATGCGGTTGCCAACTATGCGGCGATTGAGGAGATGCTTGATATTCCCGCCTTCTGCGACTACCTGATGATCAATCAATTCGCATACAACGGGGATTGGCCGCATAACAACTGGCGGGCGACCTACAACCGTGAGGGCGGCGGAAAATGGCGGTTCCACATGTGGGATGCAGAGTTCGGTTTGAGGAGTCTCAACGGCAATAATGTCAACTCGTTCGGCGGGCCCCCGGGCAGTCTCTTCCAGAAGATGCTCGCCTCGCCGGAGTTTATACAGGTCTTTGCCGACCGTGCTCACCGTCTTCTGTTCAACGATGGTGTGCTGACCCCGCAGGCCAATATCGACTGGGTCAACGGGGCTGCGGCGGGAATATATGAGGCGGTCGTGGGCGAGTCGGCACGCTGGAGCGGGAACCGCTCGAACTGGGAGTCGCGAATTAATAACCTCCGCACGAATTATTTCCCGCAGAGGACCGGGATCTACCTCGACCAGATCAAGGCTGTGGGGCGGTACCCGGATGTTGATGCTCCTTCGTTCGATATCAACGGTCTGCACCAGCATGGCGGGATCATAGAAGTGGGCGATTCGCTGACGATCAACGCACCGGGCGGTACGATCTACTACATGCTCGACGGTAGCGATCCGCGTCAAGTCGGCGGCGGGATATCGCCCGGCGCGCTGGTCTACTCCGGCGCCATCACTCTCGATGGCGGTGCGTTTGTCAAGTCGCGGGCATACGACTCGGGCAGCGGCACGTGGAGCGCGCTGAACGAGGCCATTTATTACGTCGATCTCGCCCCCGATATCCGGATCACCGAAATGATGTACAATCCGGCCGATCCGACCGCCGCCGAAATTGACGCCGGATATGCGAATAACGACGATTTCGAGTACATCGAGATCCAGAATATCTCCGAGGACGAAACCCTGCCGCTGGAGGGGCTGCGATTCAACAACGGTATCGACTTTACCTTCGGTGATGTGTCCATCGCTCCGGGGCATTTTGCGGTCATCGTCAGCAACCAGGCCGCATTCACGTATCGCTACAGCGGTTTCAGCGGTACGATCGCCGGCGAGTACGGGTCGGGCATTGTCGGCGGTACATCGCTGAACAATGGCGGCGAGAAGATCCAACTCGATTCACCCAACGGCGGGATTATCCACGATTTCAACTACGGCGACGGTTGGTACGGGCACACCGACGGCGAGGGCTTCTCTCTTACCATACGCGACCCGCGAGGCGCAGACGAACTCTGGGACCAGAAGATCGGATGGCGACCCAGCACCGCGCCGGGCGGATCTCCGGGGTATGAAGATGCGCTGACCGATCCGGGAACGATCGTCGTCAACGAGGTCCTGGCTCACAGTGACGCACCGTTCGTTGACACCATCGAGTTGTACAACACCTCGACTTCGGCTGTCGATATCAGCGGATGGTTCCTCAGCGATTCGTCGGCCGATCTGACCAGCTACCAGATTCCCGTCATGCCGCCAATACTGTCGGGCCAATACGCTGTCTTCTACGCGGATGAAGATTTCGGCGGGAGCTTCCTGCTGAGCGAGCACGGTGAGGATGTGTATCTCTCATCGAACGCCGGCGGTGTGGCCGGCGGATATCGCGAACACGTGGACTTCGGGGCGTCGCCCAATAACGTTTCCATCGGTCTTCACGTCAAGAGTACCGCCGGTACGGACTTCACGCTGCTTGGCGCCCATACTTTTGGTTCGGCGAATGCGGATCCGTACTTTGAGGACCTCGTGATCAACGAGTTGCTCTATCACCCGCTCGATCCGACGGAAGCTGAAATGACCGCCGGATACACTAACAGCGGCTACTTCGAGTTCATCGAGATATACAATTCCTCCGACGTGACGACCTACACCCTGAGCGATTTCTATCTGTCGAGCGGCGTTGGTTTCACGTTCGGGTGGTACGATGCGGACGACGGTAACAGGGAGTCCTGGACGCTCGAGCCTGGCGCAACGGCCAGCTGGGATGCGGTCCTGCCGGCCGGGCTGGGATCCTACGAGGTCTTCGCTCGCTGGGACCTGCTCGACGGGCTGGGAGGCGAACGCAGTCTGGACGGGCGGGCGGTCTACTCCATCACACACGATGGCGGGACGACCGCGGTCATCCGCGACCAGAAACCCGAACTCGACGATGAGGGTCCGGACTACATCGACGAATTCGGCTGGGTCTCGCTCGGTACGTACGACTTTGACTCTACCGCGCAGGTTGTACTGACGCGGGGGACGAGCGATCCGAACAACTGGACTATCGCCGACAATATCAAGTTTGTCCGCTCCGGGTTCAGCGATGTGGTTGTGGACGATCCGACGCTCGGTTCGTGGCATACCGCCAACGGTCCGAGTACGATCGGTCCCGGCGAGTACTTGGTGGTTGTCGGCAATTACGCCGCCTTTGACAGTCGCTACGACATCTCGGCCAACAGCATACCGGTGGCAGGCGAGTATACGGGCACTTTGTCGAACAACGGCGAGAAGGTCAAGCTGCTGCGGGCCACCGCGCCCGACGCGGCGACCGATTTCATTCCGTATTACCGCATCGATTACGTCAACTACAACGACAAGCTGCCCTGGCCCGTCGAGCCTGACGGGGGGGGGTATTCGCTGATTCGCCTGCGTTCAGGTTTGGACGAACTGTATGGTAACGATCCGGTCAATTGGCTTGCGGGGTCGTATCGAGGCACGCCGGGGCTGGTGAACGAGCTTATAGACACCACGCCGCCCACCGCTCCGGGCGGTGTTACCGGCGAGGTGGGCCTGGCGGGGGGGACGCAGATAGAACTGACCTGGACGGCGGCTGCCGATCCGGACAGCGGCGTGGACCACTACATCATATACCGTGACGGCATGGTGATAGGGACTTCGTCTAGCACAAGTTACAACGACACGGCCGTTTCGCCCGTAACGCAGTATTCGTACCAGGTTTCGGCGGTCAATCGCGATCAGTTCGCCGGCCCGCTGTCTCTCGCCGCCAATATCACGATACCCGGTCCGGCGTTTATCGAACTGCCCGGTCAGACTACGGTGCGCCTGGTGTTTACCGAACCGCTCGTCGAGGCCTCCGCCGAAGACACGGGCAACTACACCTTCAGCGGCGGGGTGGTTTCCCAAGCCACACTGATCGGTGCCGATGCAGTCGAGTTGACAGTTCCCGCATTTGCGACGGGCCAGCCATATACGGTAACCGTCGACGGTATCGAAACCATCTCGGGCCTGCTCATGCCCGACGCGCAGCAAATCGGATTCGAGTACTACCGGCCCCAGGGAAATATCCTGCGCGAGTATTGGACGGGCATCGGCGGATCGGTGGTTTCTAACCTGACGAGCAACGCTGCTTATCCCGACAATCCCACGCGGCGGAACTACCCGGGCGTTTTTGAGGCCCCGCTTAACCAGGCCGACAACTACGGTACACGGATGCGGGGTTATATACATCCGGCGGTCTCGGGTATGTACACGTTCTCGATCGCCAGCGACGACTCGAGCGAACTGTACCTTTCGACGGATACCGACCCGGCGAACATGACGCAAATCGCATACGTCAGCGGTTCGACGGGCTGGCGAAACTGGACGGTGCGGCAGTCGCAGCAGTCTGAACAGATATTCCTGTCTGCGGGTCTGACGTACTATATCGAGGCGATCCAGAAGGAAGGCAGCGGCGGCGACCACTTGTCGGTTGCGTGGAAACTCGATGCCGGCGCCTGGGAAGGACCGATACCCGGTGCATATCTCTCGCCGTATATCATCGACACGCTCGATCATACCGGACCCACAGAGCCCGGGAACTTCGCTGCTCAGTCCCTTGACTCTGCCCGGATAAATGTTTCCTGGGATGCGTCCGTCGACGCCGAGTCCGGTGTTGCGTATTACGTGGTATACCGTGACGGTTTAGAGGTCGGTACGACAGCGACGACGAGCTACATCGACACGGGCCTCGATCAGACGCAATCCTACATGTATTCCGTTGCGGCCGTCAACACCGACAATTTCGAGGGCTATTCCGTTTCGACAGCGTCTTTGAGTCCGCGCCCGAGTGTTACGGATGCTGCGGCTGTAAGTACGACCGAAATACTGGTGACCTTCGGCAAGGAAGTTACCGAAGCTACTGCTGAATTGGTGGGTAACTATGTGGTTACCGACGGCGCGGGCGCTCCGCTGACGGTCCTGTTGGCCGATTGGGATTCGGAAAACACCGACCAGGTGACCCTCTCTCTCGCCGGCTCGCTGGCGGAGAATGTGATCTACACGCTCACCGTGCAACAGGTCGAAGACGGCAATGGTTTGTCAGTGGAGCCCAACGCGGCGGTGCAGTTTGTTTACGGTAGTCTTGACGCGAACCTGCTTGCATGGTGGACGTTTGACGTTGACAACGAGATCATTGCCCACGACCTTACCTCGAACGATCGCGACCTGGCGGTTCTCGGCGCCGAATGGGAGGCCGGCGGGCGGATCGGAGGGGCATACCGCTTCGACGGCGGAGCCGGTGACTATCTCGTTAACGAAGATCCGGAGAGCTTCATCAACGGACTCGGCGCCTTTACCTTCGCGGCGTGGATCAAGGCCGACTCGATCGGTACCGACAGGGGCTTTTACTACCTGAGAGATCCCGACGGACGTGATGAATATGGTTTCCGCCACGATGGCGCACTACAGAACCAGGGCAATCAGCCCAACGGTTTCAGAGGCGGAATCCGAACTACCGGCGGGACGCAGCGCTGGGAATCCACGGGAAGCATGCAGACCATCGAGTGGCAGCATATTGCCATCACCTGGGAAGCGGGACAGAATATTCAGGTCTATATCGACAGTTTTCCGATATCGTCCGGATGGATGGACGCACCGCAGTTCGGGACAATCAGGTCGTCGTCCAGGATGATCGTCGGAAGGGGATCCCAGGACGGCGGTGGTTCGTGGCAGGGCCTGATCGACGACGTTCGTATATACAGCGCCGCGTTGACACAAGCGCAGGTAACCGCCCTCATCGATCCTCGCCCCGTTGCGCAGGACGATTCTTACCAGGCCAACGAGGACGGCGTTCTTACGGTTGTGGGCAGCGGTGTTCTTGCCAACGATTTCGATCCGGACCCCGGTCCGGCGGTACTGGCGGTTGAACTCACCAACGATGTAGACCACGGTGTGCTCAACCTGAATCCGGACGGATCCTTCGACTACACGCCCACTCCGGGATACACCGGCGCCGACAGCTTCACCTACCGGGCCTATGACTCCTCCGAATACAGCGATCCAGCCAACGTCAGCATTGCGGTTCTCGATGCCGTCAGGGTCGTCTCGGTCGAGGTCATTGACAACACGCACGTCGATCTGCTGTTCAGCACGTATCTCGAAGCGACTTCCGCCCAGGCGATCGGGAACTATCTCGTTGACGGCGGGCTGGAGGTTACTTCAGCAACCCTGAGTCCCAATGCCAGAGTAGTTTCGCTGGTTCTGGCCCCGGCGATGGAAGACAACCAGCCCTACACGCTGACGATCAGCAACATACAGGACCTCGATGGACCGCCGCACACCATTACTCCGGGCACAGAGGTCGCCTTTACGCATGTCACGTGGTTTGGTCTGGACATCGGCCCGGTATCCGCCGCGGGCGCCGCCGGCGAGAGCGGGGGACTCTGGACCGTTGAGGGTTCGGGCGCCGATATCTGGGCCAACAGCGATGAGTTCCATTATGTCTCCCAGCCTTACAGTGGCGATTTCACAGTTACCGCCCGCGTCGCGAGCATCGAAAATACCAATGGTTGGGCCAAGGCCGGTATCATGATCCGCGAGACGCTCGACGCCTATTCCACAAATGCCTTTGTCTGTGTCACGCCGAGCAGCGGTATGCTTTTCCAGCGTCGCAACGTCACCGGACAGCAGAGTAGATACCTGCAGAATGGCGGTCTGTTCGCACCGCAGTGGGTGCGACTCGTCAGAGAAAGCGACCTCTTTACCGCGTATCGCTCATTCGACGGGGTCAATTGGACTCTGATCGGTGCTGACACCATCGTGATGGCCGGGCAGGAGATACACGTTGGTATGGCCGTCACAAGCCACAATGATGGTGTACTCGCTACCGCCGAATTCGACAATGTTTCCATTATTGCCGCTGACTACGAAGCGCCTACGGTTGATATCGCTGATGTTGATCCGGATCCGCGTGACCAGCCAGTGGACGCCGTCGATATCGTTTTCAGCGAGGAAATTACCGGCCTGGATATCAGTGACCTTACCTTCACGCTGGACGGCGGTCCGAACCTTCTCAGCGGCGCCGAGTCGCTGGGTACGATCGATAACATCACCTGGACGCTCGGCGGGCTGACTGAACTGACGAGTGCTTCGGGCACGTTTGAGTTGACGGTGCATGCGGCGGGTTCGGGTATTCAGGATGGTGCGGGCAATTTACTGGCGACCGATGCCTCCGACAACTGGTTGACAGTTCTGGTCGGTCCGATTCCGAATATCGTCAACGTCAGTCCCGATCCGCGCAACTCCGCCGTAAGCACGGTCCGGATTGTCTTCAGCGAACCGATTACCGGTCTGGACACCGGCGATTTGAACCTCGTGCGCGATGGTGGGGCAAACCTGCTGGACGGCGGTCAGACACTGGATACGAGCGATAATATTACCTGGACGCTTGACGGACTGGCGGACCTGACCGCTGCCGAGGGCACTTACACGCTGACGCTTGTTGCGGTCGGGTCGGGAATCCAAAACGCGGTACTCGAAGACTTGCCAATCGACGCATCCGATACATGGGTAACCGACACGCATGCCCCGACGGCGACTATCACCGCGGTTGACCCCGACCCGCGCGGACTGGCAGTGGCGGAAATTGAAATCATCTTTGAAGAGCCGATCACCGGTCTGGACGTAAGCGACCTGATCCTCAGTCGTGACGGTGGCGAGGATCTTCTGACAGGAGACGAGTCGCTGACGACGTCGGACAACGTGACCTGGACTCTGGGCGACTTGCTGGACGTGACCGGTACGCCCGGTTCCGGCGGGGGGTTTGTGGCGTTCAACGATCAAGCCATAGGCGGCGCTACACACGCCAATACCACTACCTACGCCGGTAACGGCACCACGTCCGGAGAGTTGAGGGATATCAACACCGGACTTGGTACCGGAGTGACGCTGACGGTGTCGCAAAATGGAGTCAATTACCAAAGCGGAGCGGCTGCTCCGTGGGTCGGAACCGACGCGTACGATATCTTCAACGGATACGTTGACTTCAGGGCCGTTGGCGGGGCGAGCCTCGAGATCCAGGCCGATCAGAACGACAGCCATACGCACACCTTCTCGGGCCTGGATGCCGGCAACGCGATTACCTACAACTTCCACGGAACTGCGATCAGGGGCAACAGCGGGTACGCCAATCGGTGGACAATTGTCACGCTCATTGGAGCGGAGGCTTTTACCGTTGACCACAGCGGCGGTATCGGTGTGGTGACCGCCGGTCTTAGTGCCAACCAGGTCGCCATATGGGTCGGACACAACAGCGCCGCCGGTCAGGGCTTTGTCGCCGGATGGACCGACATCGACCCCGGTCCCGACGGGGCGTTCTCGATACTCTCAACGCAATATACCGGCCCAACGCCCGGCGTGGGTACAGGAACCGCCAACGGAACCAAGGGCTATGCAATTGCAGGCCTGAGGCTGGAAGAAACCGCACCCAACGGTACCGAAGGTGCTTATGCGCTGCAATTGGCTGCTGACGGGTCCGGTATCCAGGATGCCGCGGGCAATGCGATTGCCGTTGATGCAGTGGAGACATGGATTATCGATACCAGTCCTCCCACTGCCGACATAGTTGATGTAAGTCCCGATCCACGCGGCGTGTCGATCGACCAGATTGAGATTGTCTTCAGCGAAGCAGTCACCGGTCTGGATATCGAGGATATGAGTCTCGTGCGCAATGGCGGGGACAACTTGCTTACGGGCGCTGAATCGCTGACGTCAACCGACGGTGTTACGTGGGCGCTTGGCGATCTGCAGGCCCTGACTGCAGATGGGGGCAACTATACGCTGACCCTGAAATCCACCGGCTCCGAAATCAAGAACGTCCTGGATTACCTTCTGGACGGCGATGCCTCCGATACGTGGGTTACCAACACCAGTGTTGCGCCAAGCGTGGCCGATCCCATTGGCGACGTGAGCGTAAACGAGGATTCCGGCGACAGCGTTCTGGACCTGTCCGCAACGTTCGAGGATCCCGATCTCGCCGATTCCCTGACGCTCTCGGTTTCGGGCAACACTAACGTCGGCTTGGTAACAACGAACCTGGTTGGGACTGATCTTACACTGTCCTGCGTCGCGGACCAGAACGGTACTGCCGACATTACCGTACGGGCGACGGATCAGAGTGGTTTGTGGATCGAAGATGTCTTCACTGTTACGGTCAATCCCACCGATGATCCGCCGGTCGTGGCCAATCCGATCTCCAGCGTCGCCGCCGATGAAGATGACCCCGACACGATCATTGATATTTCGAACGTATTCGACGATCCCGACTTCCCCGGCGACACGCTGGTGTTCTCGGTCACGGGCAATACGAATACCGGCATGGTCACGACGAATATAGTCGACGGCGAACTTACGCTGTCTTATGTCTCCGACCAGTACGGTACGGCGGAGGTTACCGTCCGGGCGACCGATCAGAACGGAGCGGGCGTCTCGGTCGAAGATACCTTTACCGTAACGGTCGCCCCGGTCGGCGACGATCCGACGGTGGCTAATCCCATCGCCGATAAGTTTGTCGATGAAGACGCTCCCGACACGATCATCGATCTTTCGAGCGTATTCGATGACCGCGACCTACCGGCCGATACGCTGACATTTTCGATTATGGATAATACGAACCCATTGCTGGTGTCAGCCTCCGTGAATGGTAGTATGCTGACGCTGTCGTACTTCTCGAATCAACATGGCGCCTCTGACATTACCGTGCGGGCGATCGACCAGGGTGGAGTCGGCGTTCGGATCGAAGATATGTTTACCGTGACGGTCAATTCCATCAATGACACACCGACGCTGTTCCATCCAATCGGCGATGTCGTCGTCAATGAAAACGATTCCGACACGGTCCTGGGAATGTCGGGAGTGTTTAAGGACGTCGAGGACGGCTTGGGTCTGTCGCTATTGGTATTGGACAATACGAATCCCGGCCTGGTGACGGCGGAACTGGTCGGCACACAACTCACGCTTTCGTATCTTCCCAATCAAAGCGGTACGGCGGAGATCACTGTCCGGGCGACCGACTCCGGGACCCCGGGGCTCTCGATCGACGATACGTTCACGGTGACTGTCAATCCCGACAACTTCGCGCCAACCGTAACCAATCCCATCGCCGATGTGACGGTCAATAGCGGCTCGTCCGATACAGTCATGCACCTCTCGGACGTGTTCGCCGACAACGCCGGGGTCGTACCGACGCTGGACTATACCGCAGTCGAGATCGATCCGGTGACGGGCGACCCGTCGGCGGGGACCGGGCTGTTCCAGTACAAGTTCACCGTGTACGGACACGACGGCGCCGATGCCTCGTTCGCCACGACGAGCCTGACGTTCACCGGTCCGATCCAGCAGCTTCTGGCTTTCGGCAGCGCCAATGTTGACGACGAATTCTTTGCCAATACTTTTGAAGGCATTGAGGGCTCCGGTTATATCGCGGCGTTGGATACATGGATTTACCAGGGTTGGCAGCTCATAGCCCCCAGCGACACGTCGCTTTCCGGAACCACGGTGGTCGTGAGCGCCGGTTCGGGCACGAGCACGCTCTACCAGTCCAAGGATATTCTGCGTGTCGTGGCGACAGGCGCGGTTCAGTGGGACGGTCTGTTCGCGCGGCGGGGCAAGACTTACGAGACGTCCGGCACGGCAGACGGTAATCGCCTGGTGCTCTCGGTCGAGGACAACACGAATACGGACCTGGTCACCGCGAATATGCTCGGGTCGCGGTTGACGCTGGCCTACACGCCCGGGGCGGTCGGCGATGCCGACATCACCGTCCGCGCGACAGACCCCGAGGGCGCCTGGATTGAAGAGACGTTTACCGTAACGGTCGAGTCGTCCGCAGAAGTGGTCGACCGCCACATCTTCTACAACAATTCGGCTCTGGACGCCGGCGGCGACGACGATGCCGCCATCGACCCGGGTAAAACCCCGCTGCTGCAAGGCACCGCAACGTCAGCCAACCAAACCAGCTATTCGCGCGGGATCAACGGGCTCATGATCGACATCAGCGGTCTGACCGGCACACCGACGGCCGGTGATATCGGCGTTCGGGTCAACCAGGCCGCCAATCCCGAGACGTGGTCCTCCGGCCCGGCACCTGAAAACGTAACCGTGCGTCCGGGCGAGGGCTCCGGCGGATCGGATCGCGTGACGCTCACCTGGGCCGACGGCGCGATAACGAATCAGTGGGTCGAGGTTACGGTGCTCG